>NZ_CP031416.1:2507611-2820484 GCF_003367375.1 Gallaecimonas mangrovi | reverse complement strand
ACCGCCATGGATGGGGCCCTGCATACACTGACGGCCCAGCGCATCCATGCCAATAACCTGGCAAACGTCGGTACCACCGGCTTTAAGTCAGACATGGAAAGCGTCAAAGCCTACCCCATTGAAGGGCCCGGCTTTGGCTCGCGCATTTTGCCGCAAGAGCAAATTCCCGGCACCGACTTTACTGCCGGTCGCTTGGAAACCACAGCCCGCAGCCTGGATGTTGGTATTCGCGGCAGTGGCTTTATCGCCGTCAGAGGGGAAGGTGGTAAAGAGGCTTATACCCGCGCCGGTAACCTGCAGGTAACGTCCAATGGCGAATTGGTCAGCAATGGCCATGTGGTCGAAGGTGCCGATGGCCCCTTGGTGGTGGACGACTATCGCTCCATTCATGTCGGCAGCGACGGCACCGTGTCCATTACCCCGGTGGGCGGTAACGGCACCATGGTGTCGGGACAGCTCAAGCTGGTAAACCCACCTATTACTGCGTTGGCGAAAGGTGAAGATGGCCTTTTCTACATGAAAAATGGCGGCCAGGCCCCCTTGGACCCCAACGTGGTGGTGGAGTCGGGACATCTGGAATTGTCCAACGTCAATGCCGTCGACGAGATGGTTAACACCCTGTCTTTGAGCCGCACCTTTGAGGTGCAGGTACGGATGATGAAAACCGCTGACGAGCTGTCCAATACGGGCAATCGCTTAGTGCGTGGCGGCTGATAAAAGAGGAATAAGAAATGGAAGCAGCACTGTGGGTTGCAAAAACCGGCCTGGCCGCGCAAGACGCCAAAATGGCGTCTATCTCCAACAACCTGGCCAACGTTAATACGGTTGGTTTTAAGAAAGACCGGGTCGCTTTTGAAGACTTGTTCTACCAAATGGAGCGCCAACCGGGTGCCCAGGAAGACCAGCAAAACCAGCTGCCAACCGGTATCCAACTGGGTAACGGTGTGCGCATTGTTGGCACCCAAAAGGTCTTTACCGAAGGTAACTTTCAAACCACTGGCCAAGCCATGGACATGGCCATTGTTGGCCAGGGTTTTTTCCAGGTGCAAATGCCCAATGGCGACATCGCCTATACCCGAAACGGCCAGTTTAGCCGTAACGCCCAAGGCATGATTGTCAACGCCGACGGCTTGCCGATGGTGCCGCAAATTCAAATTCCCAACAATGCCACCTCGTTGTCGATTGGTACCGACGGCATTGTGACGGCGCAAATTGCCGGCCAAACCGACCCGCAGCAACTGGGGCAGATAACCACGGTGAATTTTACAAACCCTGCGGGCCTGCAAGCCATGGGCGGCAACCTGTACAAGGAAACTGCCGCGTCCGGTAACCCGCTGGAAGGGGTGCCCGGCACCGATGCTTTGGGTTCTATCAAACAAAAGACCCTGGAAGGCTCGAACGTTTCGGTTGTGGACGAGATGGTGGACATGATCTCCACCCAGCGCGCTTACGAAATGAACGCCAAGGTGGTGTCGTCCACCGACCAGATGCTCAAGTTTGTTAACCAGTCGGTCTGAGGGATAACGATGCGCCTGTTGCTGCTAATTGGCCTGGTGATGTTAGGTGGCTGCCAGTTCGTCAACCCACGGCCCAATGCCCCTGCCCAAGTGGTAGAGGAAGATTGGGGCCCAACCCTGGCCAACACCAGCCCAGGCCAGGGCTTGGATGGCAGCCTTTATGTGCCGGGGCAGATCTTGCCGCTCTACCAAGACGGGCGTGCCTACCGGGTGGGCGACATTCTGACCATAGTGCTGGACGAAGATACCCAATCGGTGCGCGGCTCCGATTCCAGCTTCAATAAGAGCACCCAGGTTAATGCTGACGCGCCAACGGTGGCCGGTAAATCCATTAAAGCCTTGTCTGCTACCGCCAATTCCACCGGTAAGTTTGCCGGTAATGCAGCGGCCAAACAGAACAACTCTATCAACGGTTACATCACCGTCACTGTCGGTAAGGTGATGTCTAACGGCGTGCTGTTTGTGCATGGCCAAAAACTGCTGAACCTGGGGCAGGGCACCGAGGCGGTGCGTTTTCGCGGCTTTGTGCGCGGCGCCGATATCAGCCAAAGCAACCAGGTGTCTTCGCAGAAGGTTGCCAACGCGCAAATTATTTATGCCCATGAAGCTGCCAAATCGGCGCCGGTTCAAGAAACCGGTTGGTTAAGTCGCTTCTTCCAAAATCCTTTATCGCCATTCTGAGCCGGAGGCATTAATGCGTTTAGTGGTTGTGCTGCTGTGTCTGTGGACCTCGGCTGCCTACGCCCTGACCCGGCCATTACTGGACATTGTTGATGTGCAAGGGGAAAGGAACAACCAGCTGGTGGGCTATGGCCTGGTGGTGGGGTTGTCGGGCACCGGTGATAAAAACCAGGTGCATTTTACCAGCCAGTCCATCACTAACATGCTCAAGCAGTTTGGGGTGCAGATGCCCAAAGGCACCTCGCCAACCTTAAAGAACGTGGCGGCGGTGATGGTCAGCGCTGACATCAATAGCGCGGCGGGCCGTGGCCAAACCATTAATGTCACGGTGTCATCCATTGGCGATGCCAAAAGCCTGGCTGGCGGCACCTTGCTGATGACGCCGCTTAAAGGCATCGACGGTGATATTTACGCCGTTGCCCAAGGTAACTTGGTGGTTGGTGGCCTTAAAGCCGAAGGTAACGACGGCTCGTCGGTACAGGTCAATGTGCCAACGGTTGGCATGATCCCCAACGGCGCCACCATCGAAAAAGAAGTGCCCGAGGCCAGCATGTTAAAGCCGCAGGTGGTGCTGAACCTGAAAGTGCCTAACTTTCGCACCGCCCGCAATGTGGAGCTGGCCATTAACAAGGTGTTTGGCCCACAGGTGGCCAGCGCCCAAAGCTCTGGCCGGGTACTGGTGAATGCCCCTCGCGATAAAGAGCAGCGGGTGGTGTTTATGTCGATGCTGCAGGATCTGACGGTAAAAATGGGTCGTGAACGCCCAAAAGTGGTGTTTAACAGCCGCACCGGCACCGTGGTTATGGGGAAAGACGTGCGGGTACATACCGCTGCCGTTACCCAAGGCAACCTGACGGTGACCATTTCCGAAGATTACAAAGTGTCCCAGCCCAATGGCTTTAGCCAGGGTAAAACCGTGGTCACACCCGATTCAAAAATTGCCGTCGACCAGGAGAAACGCAAGATGTTTGTCTGGCCGGACGGAACGTCACTGAACACCATAGTACAGGCGGTTAACAGCCTGGGTGCATCGCCAAGTGACATTATGTCGATCCTTCAGGCGCTTGACCAAGCCGGCGCCCTTGAAGGTGACCTTGTGGTTATTTAAGGAGTTCCTATGGACCCTGTAGGCGCCGCCGAAAGCGGTTTTTATCAAGATCCCAATCGGCTGAAGAATATTCAGGGCCAGGCAGGCCTGCATGCCGCAGCTAAGGAATTTGAGGCGCTTTTTCTGCAAATGGTGTTGAAAAACATGCGCGAGGCTTCCCATGCCTTGGCGGATAAAGACAACCCCTTTGACAGCCGTCAGCAGCAGTTTTACCAATCAATGGCCGATGGCCAAATGGCCAGCATGATGGCGGGCAAGGCCCATGTCGGCATCGCCGAAGCCATCGACAAGCAGTGGAACCATCTGGTGCCAGAAACGGCTTCGCTTAAGAATTCTGAAAATAATGTCGCTACTACCAACGTAGCGGCCTTTCAACAGCCGCTTAAGCGTCGTTAGAGGGTAAGAATATGGCTTTGTTGAATAATGGCCTGTCGGGCATGCAGGCGTCGCAATACGCCTTAGATGCTGTGGGTCAGAACGTGGCCAACATCAACACCGATGGCTACAGTCGCCAAGAAGCGGTGATGGTAGCGCGTACCAGCAAAGGTGCCGGGCATTTGAATGCCGGTGACGGGGTGGAAGTCACCCATTTGCGCCGTGTGTCTGATGATTACCACACCGCCGCCCTGTGGCGAGCGACTTCTCAGCAAGGCTATGACGACCTTTATAAAACGGCCATTGGTCGCAGTGAATCCTCACTTTCCAGTAAGGAACTGTCGGTATCTGGTGGTTTAGACTCGTTCTTTACCGCCTTAAATGCCGCCACCGACCGCCCCCAATCTATCGCGCCTCGCCAGCAAATTATTGCGTCTGCTAATGCCTTGGCGGTGCGTTTTCGGCAATTGGCACAGGGCTTGGACATCCAAAAGCGCGAGCTCAATGAGCAAGCCGACGTGATGCTTAAAACCACCAATACCGATACCAAGACCTTGGCTAAACTCAACCGCGATATCGTTGAGCTAAAAGCCAAGGGCGATAACATTTCGGCACTGGAAGATCAGCGCGACAATCTGATTTTAAAGATGTCCAAGCGCATGGAAATACGGGCTCATCGCAATGACGATGGCAGTATTGATGTCAGCTTAAAGAGCGGCCAGCCGTTGGTGCTGGGCTCAAAAGCGGCGGTGCTTAGCCGCCGCGACGACAAAATCATTTTGACCCTTGACCATGATGCTTTCGAGGTTCATCACTTCGGTGGCTCTTTGGGCGCCAACCGTGATTATTTAAGCGGTAAGCTGGCGCAACTTCATAAAGCCTTGGACAGCCAGGCTAAAGCCGTGGCCACCTCAATTAATGACAAGCTCAAGCAAGGCTTTGATTTAAATGGCAACCCCGGCAAGGCACTGTTTAGCTTCTCGGACAAGGGCCCGGCGGCGTCAATGATGCTGGCAGACGGCTTTAAACCGGAAGATTTGGCGTTTATCGGCAGCGACGGCCAGGGTAAACCGGCCGGTGGTAAAGGCAACAACAGCAACCTGCTGGCCATTAACAAGATGAAAAATGGCTTCTTTGACGCCTATACCGGCCTGCTTGGCAGTCTGGCTGTCAGTTCTGGGCAAGCGCAAGCCAAAGCAACGGCCAGTACCAGCTTGCGCCAAGACGCCCTTAACCAGCGTGATTCGGTCAGCGCGGTTAACCAGGATGAAGAAGCGGCCAAGCTGATGAAGTTCACCCAGGCTTATCAGTCGAACGCCAAAGTAATAAGCGCCGCTGACCACATATTCAATACGCTGATGGAGATGTTCTGATGCGGGTGTCAAGCAACCAGCTAAGCCAGTTCATCGTGCAGGGCATGGGCCGCCAGGACCAACGCTATGCCAAATCCATGCAGCAAATGAGCACCGGCTACAAGCTCACCCAGGCTTCCGACAACCCGCTAACGGCAGTGCAGTTGATTGGCATGGGCCGTGAGCAAACCAGCTTGAAGCAATTTCGCGACAACATCGGCAACGTCTCGAATGTATTGCGAAAATCGGAAGTACAGCTCGACTCCAGTTTTGATGTGTTGCTGCGTATTCAAGACCTAGCACTGGGCGCTACCAACGGTGCCTCATCTGACGGCGACCGTCACGCCGATGCATCAGAGCTTAAGAACTTGCGCGACAACCTGTTGGATTTCGCTAACGCCCGTGATGAAGAAGGTTACTACCTTTTCTCCGGCAGTAAGTTATCTAAGGCGCCCTTGGTGCGTGACAAAGATGGCCACATTGTTTACCAGGGCGACGACCAACAGCGCCTGGTGCAAGTGGCGCGTGGCGTTATGCTCAGCACCAATGTCACCATTGATAACGTCTATTTCGGTCAGGGCTTAGACTTTTTCCACCAGCTTGATGACTTTATCAAAACCATCGAAACCCCCGGCAGCGACGTGCCTGGCGAGGGTAAAAAGATGCTGAAAACCATCAGTGGCACCATTGGCACGCTCAACCGTACCCTTACCGAATTGGGTGGCCGTATCCGCAGTGTTGAAAGTCTCAGTAATGCCCAGGATGATATGTCGCTGAGTAATGAAAAAGTCATAGGCCAGCTTCGCGATCTGGATTATGTCAGTGCCGCTGAAAAGGTAAACCGTATTCAAATGGCACTGAATACTACCCAGAAGACATACAGCAAGTTGAGCCAGTTATCCTTGTTCGACTACCTCTAGGCTACCGATGCAGATAACGCCCCTTCTCAGTAACGAAACTCGCACCGCCCCTGGCGGTATTGCTGCTGGTGCGCCGGTATCGGCCAAACACAGCGACGAGGCAAAGGCGAATCCGCCGCTGGTGCGCGATCGCATCAGCGCCAAGGCGCTGCGCCATGGTCAATGGGCGTTACTGAGTCAGGCGCAAAGTGAGCTGTCATCCCTGCAAGCCACCGAGCAAAGCGTGGTGTCGCTATATCGCGAGCTACTTAAACTGGCTCGCCAATTAGAGCAAAGTGGCCAAAACAGCGAGCAATTATCGGCAAAGGTGGAAAAGTTAGCCGAGCAGGTGGTTAAAGAAGGGCAGCTCGGGCCGAACCTGGCGCCCAAATCAAAAAATCCAAGGCTTTCGAGCTATGAGCTGAGCCGCGTGGATTTACTGAGCCCTCGCCCTCAAGACGAACAGGTTATGATGCGGTTGCCAACTGGCCACCATGTCAGTTTAACCATCCGGGCTAATAGCCGCCCATCAAGAGTGATTGCTGATTTATCACGGCAGCTTTCCAGCTTTGGCATTAGCGTTGAGCAAGACGATAACGGCCAATTACTGCTGACCGGCGATAAAATGTTTTTCCGTGGACCTTGGCAGATGCAAGGGCAGGGCATTCGCGTGCCGGCCGGTAACCCGGTGCCCATTAGCCTTGAGCCACAGCGCCATGTCTTGGATTTAATGGCCGACGGCCTGCATGGCGGTGATGTCACTATTGAAAAGCAGCGCGTGCGCGAGCTCCTTAACCAACTGGAGCAGCATCGCCGGCAATTGCAGGCTCAGCGCAACACCCTGTTGGCCAAAATTGCCGAGCTGCGTTCCGAGCAACTTAGCGGCGGCAATGAAATGGAAGCCATCGGTGCGGCGCTAAAAACGCAGATGCAAAATGCCCCTTTCGAGCAACAACTCAGTGCCCTGTTGGCGCAAGCCAACCTGTCGCGTTTTTCCGTGGTAGCCCTGCTGGGCGGTTAACTAAATTTCGCCGCTCATAGGCGAAGTTTTTTTTCCCTTTCCTTCATTTTCAATACGGTGGCGTCGCTTAATCAGGGAGAACGACGAAGGCCGTTCGTTCGGCAAATACCAATCGGAGAAAGACACTATGTCACTGTCCATTCACACTAACTTCGCGTCACTGGTTACCCAGAACGCGTTGACTCATAACAACAACGCCCTGACCGGTGTTATGCAACGTCTGGGTACTGGTCTGCGCGTAAACAGCGCTGCTGATGACGCCGCTGGCCTGCAAATTGCTAACCGTCTGACCGCGCAAACTCGTGGTATGACTGTTGCTCAGCGTAACTCCCAAGACGCTATCAGCATGCTGCAAACTGCTGACAGCGCCCTGGACGAAACCTCCAACATCGTTTTCCGTATGAAAGACCTGGCCACCGAAGCGGCTAACGGTACTAACGGTAAAACTGACGTTGAAGCGCTGGATAAAGAATACCAAGAGCTGAAAAACGAACTGACCCGTATCATGACCCAAACCACTTACGGTTCTGGTCAAAAGCTGTTCAAAGACGGCAAGCTGGACGGCGACGTTGTTTTCCAAATCGGTGCTTCTTCTACCGAAACTCTGGACTTTAACGCCAGCGGTGAAATTGACAACGTACTGAGCAACCAAGACGACCTGGATGCTCTGACTGACAATCCGCACGACGAGATGAACTCTCTGGACAAGCTCCAAGACGCCATCGGTGCTGCCCGTGCCAAGTTCGGTGCCAACATCAACCGTTTGGACCACACCATCAACAACTTGGCGTCTATCAGTCAGAACACTTCCGCTGCGAAAGGCCGCATCATGGATGCTGACTTCGCTGCCGAGTCTTCCAACATGACTAAAGATCAGCTGCTGATGCAATCTGGTGTTTCTGTTTTGGGTCACGCCAACCAGATCACCGGCCTGGTATCTTCTTTGCTGCGTTAAGCCTAGAAGACCTCTGGCCACAGCTGGAGGTCTTTTATTTTTTATAGGACCGACTTATGCCCATGCCTCGCGTTGACAGTTCTGCCGATGTCAGAACCATGGCCAAACAGTTCGTCAATGCTGACCGTGTCAAACAGGACGAACTGTTTGCCAAACAGGGTCATGCACTGAAAGCGAAAATGGCCGCCTATAAGGACATCACCAGCCAGTTCCATAAGTTCAAAGATGCCATTAAGCCTTTGGACCGCCGGGGCGAGCTGCAGAGCTATAAAGTCACACCGTCCGAGAAGGGGATCGCCGACATCACGGCTAACGGTAAGGCCAACCCCGGCCAATACCAGATGCATGTGCAGCAATTGGCTGCCAGCGATCAGTGGGCCCTGCACTTTGCCAGCGATGAAGACACATTGCCTGCCACCGGGGTATTACACCTTAAGGTTGGGGGGCAGACGCTGGCCATTGATTTAGCCAAGTTAGGTAAAGATGCCAAGCTGGCGGACTTACGTAACGCCATTAATAACGCCTCTGCCAACCCAGGGGTTCGCGCCTCGTTAATGCGCACCGGTAAAGGTGTGGATTTATTGGTGTCGTCAGAAAAAACCGGTAAGGCCAATACCATTGCCATGAGTTTTGGCGCGCCGTTAGATGACGACGGTAAACCGGTTGCCAAATGGAACGGCGCGGGCTCAGAGCTTGCTAAGGCCGTGACCTCGAAGCGGCACCTTAGCAAGGCGCAAGATGCGTTGGTGTTCTTGGGGAACGACCAAAGTATTCCTATTACCTCTCCCTCCAACACCCTCGATAAAGCCGTGGATGGTTTAACCATCAATCTTAAAAAAGCGCAGGCAAAACCTAGCGACTTTTTAAGCTTTAACGTTGGCCGGGATATGGAAACCACCAAGAAGCAATTGCAAGGTTTCGTGGATGGTTACAACGGCTTGATGAACAAAATTAAGGAATACACCACCGCAGAAGACGGCAAAATGCCAAAACTGCCCGGTGATTCCACGCTGCGCATGTTCCAAAGCCAAAGCAAAAACCTTTTTCAAACCGAGCATTTAAATAAGCTGGGTATTGGCGTTGATAAAACCGGCAAGCTGACCTTGGACAGCAAGAAGCTGGACAGCTACCTGGCAGAAAATCCCAATGGTTTGAACCAAATTTTAGGTGGCCGTAAGGGCGCCATGAGCAAACTCGACCAACTGGTGGACGCCTATGTTGGTTCTAGCCACTCAGCGCTGGGCGCCACCAGCAAAAGCACGAAAGAAAGCATGGACCGGCTTCATGATCGGATGGACCAATTCGACAAGCGTATGGACAACCAATACAAGCGTTACGTCAATCAATTCGCGAAGATGAAAGACGTAATGGCCCAAATGAAACAAACTCGCAGTCTCTTTTAATTCCAGGAGCCACCATGTTAGAGGAATCTGGCCTCGACGCTTATCAACATACTCAGCTCGAAGCGCGCGCCGCTTCTGCTGACCCTCATCATCTGGTATTGATGCTAATTGAGGGGTTTATGGATGAGCTGGCCCGAGCCGAAGGCCATATTCATGCCAAGCAATTTGACCGTAAAGCGAAATCCATCACCAAGTGTTTGGATATCTTGAGTGGTTTGGATACCGCGCTGGATAAAGACAAGGGCGGTCAGTTAGCTGAGAACCTTCATCAACTTTACGACTTTTGTGGGCGGCGCCTATTTGAGTGCAGCTTAAAGAACGACCTTTCCGGCCTGGAGATCATTTATAAAATCATGAATGACCTCAAACAGGGTTGGGAAGCAATGGCGGCCAAATAGGCCGCTTTTTTTTACCCTGTTTGCTCCCTTTCCCCTTTTCCTGCTTCCTTCCCCTGCGGAAATTCCGCTTCCGCTTTTCTGGATTTAAAATTACAAACTGCTGATTTTATTGATAAAAAAATATGGCAGGGCATTTGCACATTAATGGTTCATGAATGGCTGATTGAGCTGTGCCGATGTCACAACCGCTGAATCTACAAATTGAAGCCTTAGCTCGCGCCCTGGTCTCTAGTGCCAAGGCTGGTGAGTGGCATGCCTTGGCACGTCACGACCGCTTGGCCGGTGAGTTGGTCAAGAAGCTCCAGCCCGTTCCCGCGCATTTATCCGAAGCATTCCACGTTCTCAAATCTTCGCATCAAGAAGCGATGGACTTGGTTGATGCCGAGCAACAACGACTGGAACAGCTCCTGGCCGGTCACAGGGAAAGACAGGAAGGCCTGCGCGCCTACCAGCAGTTAGAGGAAAACCCATGAAAGCTCAGCAACTCGGAACAACGCCGTCCCACGGTCAGCATTCGCCGTTGAAAGTGAAAAGTAATGGCAAAGGTGCCGAGCACCGCTTTAACAGCCAAATGAATGCCGCTGAGAAAGACGACGCCGCCCAAGGCCAAAAAGCGGCAGCAACGGCGGGCCAAGGGCAGCAACAAGCCAAGGCTGCCGTTAACGATTTAAGCCAACTGCTGGCGGCGATGGTAGATGCGGTAACCGGTGCTAAGGCCCAGCCTCGTCAAGCCAGCAAAGAGGTATCTGCTACGCCCAAGGATGACGGCCAAGAAACTGCTGGCGCCGACGTGGACAGCTTACTGGCGCAGCAAGCCGATGCACCTAAGCATGGCTCGCTGGAAAAAGGCGATAAAGCGCAGCAGGCTAAAACGCCAACGCACCAGCACCACCAAGACCCGCAACCGCTCACCGCTGCCAATCCGCTGTTAACGGCTCAGCAAACCAACACCCAACTGCGCCGTTTGCAAAATAGCAGCGTCCAGCAGCAGCAAGTGTCTTTGTCGGTGCAATTAAAAGCGACCAGCGTTTCGGGAAATGCCGACAGCGGCTCGGTGCAGCTTTCGCAGCAACCGCTGAATGCAGGCAACAATGCCAGCAGTAACCTGTTGAAAACGGCGCTTTTTAGCCAATTGGACAAAGGCCTCAGTACTGGCGTTAGTAATCATCAAGAGACCGCAGCCAGTACAACATCGATTTCAGGGCTCTTGGGCAAGCTCGACAGCATGCCTGAGTGGGCGCCGGTCAAGTTGACGGCCAGTCATGCAGGTAGCAATCCGCAATGGGCTAACGATTTAGCCGCGGCCCTTGGCGATCGCCTGCATCTGCAAATGAATCAGCAAATTAAAGAAGCCCGGGTGCGCCTTGACCCGCCGGAGCTTGGCCGTGTCGATATGACGGTGCGTCTCGACGGTGACAAGTTAAGCGTGCATCTGCAAGCCAGCCAGCCCCAAGTCAGGGACATGCTGCACCAGCAATTAGACCGTCTGCGTTTGGATTTGGCCCACCACCACGGTGCCCAGGTTGAGGTGTCGGTAGGTCAGGACCGCGGCCAAGGGCAACACGGCCGGGATCAAGAGCAATTAGCCGCTGAAAACATCATCGCTAATACCCCGGTCAGCGCCTTAGAAGAAGAACAATCCACTTATTCCAGCGAACAGAACGGCTGGGTAAGCACCCTGGCTTAAAGGAGTAGAAACATTGGCTAATGAAGCTGCAAAAGAAAAGAAAAAGCTCAGTCCTTTAGTGATTGTGTTGCTGGTGTTGGTGCTGCTTGCTGCCGGCTTTGGTTATTGCGCCTACTCAGGCGTTATCAATGTCAAAGGCATGTTCACCCCGGCACCCGCGCCGGCAATCCAGATGAGCAAAAAGCCAATTTTTCACCCCCTTGGCAAGTTCGTTATCTCCATTCCTGGTGATGACGTTCAGCACTACATGATGTTGGAACTGGCGTTAGTAAGCCATGACCCGCGCATGCCTAAAGAAAGCGACGACCTACAACCCGTTATTCGCAATGCCCTGATGCAGTACTTTTCCGACCGTCAATACGAAGACGTGCGCAAAGAGATCCAGGACATTGAGAAGCTGCAAACTGCGTTGAAAAAACAACTAGAAACGTCCGTTAAACGCTTCGGCTACGAGCTGGCGTTGGACCAAGTTTTGCTCACCAAAGTGGTGATCCAGTAGGAGAGGGAAGATGGAACCATACCGTGTCGAGAGCCCGGAAGTTAGGCTAAATCCAGCTGCAAATAACGAAGCATTACTGCTGCGCCGTTATGGTCACCTGGTTAAACGTGCTTGCTCACACCTTCGCAGCCAAGTCAGTGCCGCTTTTAGTCAAGACGACTTTGAGCAAGTTGGCCTGATGGGGCTTCTGGAAGCCATTCGCCGTTATGGTGAACCCGATGAAGCTTTTGAAAGCTTCGCCTTTAAACGGGTCCGTGGCGCAATTTTGGACGAACTGCGTCGCCAGGACTGGCGGCCGCGGCAAGTGCGCCAAGCGGCCCATGACTTGAACCATCACCACCGAAAACTCTACAACCGCCTCGGCAGAACCCCCAGTGATAATGAGCTTGCAGAAGAAATGGGGATCTCCTTGGCCCAGGTGCGTGAACTGGTTTATGCCAATCAAGCTGAAGAAATGCAGTGCCTGGAAGATTGGCTTATCAAAGAAATGGAACCTGCCAGTGGTAGCACCGAGTCGTTTGAGCTCAAGCGTACCCTTGGCAAGATGTTGGCCAAACTTAACCCCCGCGAGCAGCTGCTGCTGACCCTTTACTACCAGCATGAGCTGAACATGAAAGAAATTGCCCAAGTTTTGGGACTGACCGAATCGCGGGTTTGTCAGTTACATAAAGAATGCCTGGGTAACTTGAACAAATACCTCGAGAGGCATTAAGACTATGCAGAAACTGATAGGGATAGCCGTGGTGGCGCTGTGCGTCTTCGGTGGCTTTGTCATGGCTCAAGGTAAGCTGGTAGCGCTGTGGCAACCTTCAGAGATGATCATCATCCTCGGAGCCGCCCTCGGCTCCATGGTGCTCGGTAATTCCATGGTTGTGCTCAAAGAAGTGGGCATCCAGGTAAAAGGCATTTTGTCCGTACGTAAGGGCGAGGCGGAACTCGCCCGTGAGCTGTTGATGCTGATGCACCTGCTGCTGGATGAAATTCGCCAAAAAGGCCTTAAAGTGTTGGACGAGCACATTGAGGCCCCTCAGGAAAGCCCCTGGTTTCAACGCTACCCGGAAGTACTTAAAGAAGCCATTTTGGTAAACTTTATTACCGATAACCTGCGAATGCTGGCCATGGGCAAGATCTCGGCCCACGAGTTTGAGGCGGTGCTGGAGCAGGAAATTCTCGCCATTGAGGATGACATGCTCAAAGCCTCCAAAGCGCTACACCGCACCGGTGAAGCCATGCCAGGCTTTGGGATTTTGGCAGCGGTTGGCGGCATCATCATCACAATGCAGCATCTTGACGGGCCACTGGCCGATATTGGCGTGCATGTGGCCTCGGCGCTGGTGGGTACCTTTATCGGTATCTTTGGCTGTTATTGCTTGTTTGAGCCCACCGGCGCGGCCATGGCTGAGCTGGTGCATCGCAAGGTGTCACTGCTGGAGTGCGTGAAGGCGGTACTGACCTCCCATGTGGCGGGTAAAGCACCGATGTTGGCCGTTGATGCCGGTCGGCGGGTGTTAGAAATGGACGTTAAACCCAGCTTCTCTACCCTTGAAAAGTGGCTAGATAGCGAGGCGCTTTAATGCTCAGGCCCACCAACGAAACCATTATTATCAAAAGGGCACCGCGTCGCAGCGGGCATGGTGAAGGCGGCGGCGGTGCCTGGAAAGTCGCTTTTGCCGACTTTACCTTAGCCATGATGTCGCTGTTTTTGGTGCTGTGGTTGTTGTCGGTGACCAATCAGCATGAGCGGCAAGTAATGGCGACCAGCCTGCGTAACTACTCGGTATTTGATAAGTCCAAAAACCCCTTTGATTTGGCCAACAGTCCCTTTCCTATTGATTTGGAAGGGCAGCCAGCGGTGATAGACAACATTGCCTCGCAGCTGTTGACCAGCGGCCAATTAAAGTCCGGCATTTCCATGTACAGCCAGGTACCCAAAGGACAAACCGAACCGGGTAAAGGCCAGGGGCCCAAGCTTGACTCGATGATTGATGGCGACTTTGAGACGCCGCAATCCATGGCGCTGGTGGCGGCAGTGATTAGGTCCATGGCCAAGAAGCTTAATGCCGAGCACAACCTTGACGTTAAAGTGGTGCCGCAAGGGCTTAGGATCAGCATTCAAGACGACAATAACCGGCAAATGTTCGCCCGTGGCTCGGTGAAAATGAGTCCGTTTTTTGAAGACTTGTTGCTGGCCTTGGCACCGGTTTTTAAACACGTAAAAAATTCGATGGTTATTTCCGGCCATACCGATGCCGTGCCTTATCAAAGTAAGGACTACGGCAACTGGGAGCTTTCCGGCGGCCGGGCCCTAATGGCGCGGCGGGTGTTGGAAACGGGCGGTATGCCGAAGAACCGGGTGCTGCAGGTGACGGCGATGTCTGACCGCACCCCGGTGGATAAAAAGCACCCCGATGCCAGTGAAAACCGCCGTATTGAATTACTGCTTTTGACCAAACAAGCCAAACAAAGCCTGTTATCTATTTTTGACCGCAGCGAGCCGGATAACGCCGTGCAGCAGGCTGCCAAGGCGGCTAAGGCCAATGAACCGGTCACACGCGAATCGGTGGCGGTAGCACCACAACCCGTGGTTATTAAGAAAAGCCCTCATTAACAGCGGTGCTTAGCTCTGCTGATAGGAACTTGCTATGGCCAAACAAGCACCGCAGCGGCGTGCTGACGGTATTCAAAAAACCTTGGCGCTGCTTATCGTTATCAACTTGGTGTTGGTGGTGAAATACAGCGAGGCACAGTCGCACTTATATGGCCTTTGGGCGCTGATAGTGCCGGTGTTGCTGGTGGTTTTTAACCTGATTTTGCTGAAGTTAGCGTTAAAACGCAGCCGGCGAAAACGCGACGGTGCCTGGGTGTACTTGGCCTCCCTTGGCATTTTTATTCTGGGCTTTTTAGTGCTGAGAATGACCTTGATGTAAAAAAAGCGCCCTTAGGCGCTTTTTTTAACCGCGTTTCATGACCCTGGCTTTCTCACGCTGCCAGTCTCGGTCTTTCACGTCATCACGTTTATCGTGCTCTTTTTTACCGCGGGCAATACCGATAGCCAGTTTTGCCCAGGCGCGGCTCCAATACATCTTCAGCGGTACAACGGTTTTGCCTTTTTGATGCACCTGCCCATACAGCGTGTCCAGCTCCCGCTGATTAAGCAGCAACTTACGGGTACGGGTCGGGTCCACCACAACATGCGTTGAGGCGGTATTAAGGGGCTGAATGGTGGCACCAAACAGGTAGGCTTCGCTGTCTTTTAATACAACGTAGGCTTCGCTGATATTGGCTTTTCCTGCCCGTAGACTTTTGACTTCCCAGCCTTGCAGGGCAATGCCGGCTTCAAAGGTCTCTTCGATAAAATAATCGTGGCGGGCTTTTTTGTTCTGGGCGATGTCAGTGTCACCGCCCTTAAGGGCTTTTTTCTTGGTCATGCGCGCATTATACGCAAAGGCAATTCGAATGCATGGCATTTTGCCTGGATGCCCAGGCAGATAACAAGTGATATCATGCGCGGCAAAGTCATCGTTAATACAGAAGCCATGCCGCGTATTCAGCGACAAGCGCAAGTGCCTTTTTCTCCTCAGGCCATGTTTGATTTGGTCAACGACGTACCCAGCTACCCGGCGTTCTTGCCTGGGTGTGTAGCATCGCGGGTGCTTAGCCAAACCGACACCACCATGACCGCAACCCTGGATGTGGCGAAAGGGCCGGTGCGTAAGTCATTTACCACTCGCAATACTCTTTATGCGCCAGACCGCATTGCTATGGAATTGGTCAATGGTCCTTTTAAGTATTTAAGGGGAAATTGGCACTTTATCGCCAATGGCGAGCAGGGCTGTACCGTAAAGCTGGAAATGGAATTTGAATTTTCTTCGGCCCTGGTCGGTATAGCCTTTGGTGGTATCTTCCAGCAATTAACCTTGTCAATGGTTAACGCTTTTTGTAAACGCGCCCATGAGGTTTACCGGCCGTGAGTGAACGTCTGTTGAGTGTGGAAGTGGCGTATGCACGGCCCGATAACCAAGCCTTAATTGCCTTAAAGGTGATTGACGGTGCCACGGTGCAAGAGGTTATCGAGCGCAGCGGTATTCAAGGCCGGTTTTCAGAAATCGACTTGAGTAAAAACGACGTTGGGATTTGGTCAAGAAGCTGTAAGTTGACCGACAAGGTCAGAGAAGGCGATAGAGTCGAGATCTACCGGGCATTAACGGCTGACCCTAAAGACATTCGCCGCCGCCGGGCAGAAAAAGCGAAAGAAGAAGGGCGCGCTAATAAAACCACAGGGGGCCGCCCCAACCCCCTGCGTTCTGGCGATTAACCTGCCTTCGCGTCCGGTTTGCCACCAGTAGCGTCGGTTTTATCGTTGCTGGCGGCGGCCTTAGCGCTACCGCCTAGGTCTGCTGGCACTTTAAAGTCGCTGGTATCAACGCTTTTCAGTTTGTTATTGGCGTCAAAATGCACCACCACATCTTTCGTGGTTGTTTTACCGGTGCGGCCAGAACGATACTCATATTTGTAGTACCAAGTGCCCGGCTTAAAGCTGTCCACTAGCAAAGGTGTGCCCAGTACATAAGTCACTTGATCTTGGGTCATGCCGGGTTGCAATTTATCAATTTGGTCCTGCTCCAGGTAGTTTCCCTGAGGCACATCGATACGGTAAACAAGACCGCAACCACTTAAACTCAGGCCCAGAGTCAGGGCCAGCAAGGCTCTTTTCATTCTGTTTTCCATCTCTCAACTTTCAGGCGCATGATAGCCTCGCCCGGTAACATGCAGCAACAGAGCCTTTATCTGGCCAAAAGTTCCCTGGCATTGGCACGGGTTGCTTCGGTGATCACATCGCCACCTAACAATCTGGCCAACTCGTCAATGCGTTGTTCGCCATTGAGCGCTTCCATCAAGGTTTCTGTGCTGTCTTTTTGTGTTTTCTTGGTCACCCGCAGTTGCTGGTGACCCTGGCCTGCCACTTGCGGCAGGTGAGTGACACAGAGTACCTGATTTTTGTCTCCTAATGTGCGCAGTAATTTACCAACCACCGCAGCGGTGGGGCCGGAGATCCCCACATCCACTTCATCAAAAATAAGCGTTGGGGTTTGTTCCTGTTTGGAAGTGAGTACCTGTAGCGCCAAACCAATACGTGACAGCTCGCCGCCAGAGGCCACTTTCGCTAAGGGTGCTTGCGGTTGCCCCGGGTTAGTGGACACCAGCATTTGGACTTTATCTAAACCGCCGCCACTCACCGGGGCTTGCTCATCAAAGTGGATCTCCAGGCTGAACTGAGCGTGGGGCAACGCCAGTTCGCGCACCACTTTTTGCACTTCTTTGGCAAGCGCCTTGCCGTGGCGTTCACGGCTTTGGCTAAGCTTGCGAGCGCAAGCCAGGTAATGCTCCTGGGCCTTACAGACCTGCGCTTCCAAGCTGGTTAGGCGGTCGTCACTGTCAGTCAGGGTTTTAAGCTCTTCTGCCAGCTGTTGGTGCAGTTGCGGCAGTGCCGATGGCGCCACTTTATGTTTGCGGCTTAAATCGATGGCGCCGCTTAACCTGGCTTCCAAAAGGGCAAACTGCTGCGGGTCAATTTCCAGGTGCTGCTGATAACGGCTCAGTTCGTGGCTGGCATCGTCAAGCAAGGCGCTGGCATCGTGCAGTACTGACACTATCGGCTCTAAGGCGGGGTCGTCACCTTGCAGGCGGCCAAGGCGGTCAACTACCTGGCGCAGCATGTCACTGACATTCAGTTCGTCATTTTCGCCAAGCATGCTTAGGCACTGGCCAGATTCGGCTATCAAATTGGCGGCGTTGGCCTGGCGGTGGTGCTCGGCTTCAATATTTTCATATTCGCCGTCTTCCAGGGCAAACTGGTCCAGCTCTTGTACTTGATATTCCAACAGCTGCCGGCGGGCATCGCGCTGCTCTTCGGTGCTTTGCAGTTCTTGCCATTCCTGGCGCAGTATTTTTTGCTCACGCCAAGCTTGGCGCACCTGCTCTTGCAGGCTGTGGTGGCCAGCATATTGGTCTAACAGCAGCAACTGGTGGTCGGGTTTTAATAAAGCGTGATGGGCGTGCTGGCCGTGCACATTCACTAGTCGCTCACCGATTTGTTTAAGTTGGGTTAGCGGCACCGGCTGGCCGTTAATAAAGGCCCGTGAGCGGCCTTCGGCGGTTAGGGTGCGGCGCAGTATGCATTGCTGGTCGTCGTCTAACTCGTTGTCTTTGAGCCAGGCTTGTGCCAAGGGTAGGGCACTGATGTCAAAGCAGGCGGCCACTTCACATTTGTCAGCGCCGGGGCGGACCATCGCCGCTTCACTGCGTTCGCCAAGGCAAAGCCCGAGTGCATCAATGGCAATAGACTTACCGGCGCCGGTTTCGCCGGTAATAGCGGTAAGCCCTTTTACGAAGTCCAGTTCTAGAAAACGGACAATGGCGAAGTTACTGACGGTGAGTTGGACCAGCATTGAGACACCTCCTTACTGTAATTGCATCCAGTATAAGCTGGATTTTCATACAGTAAAGAGGCGACTAATAAAGTTTTGAACTCCAACCCAGTTTGCTACGCAGCACCTGGTAATAGTCGTAGCAGGTCGGATGCACCATGCGCAGTGGGCTCGCACTCTTTTGAACCCGAATTTCATCGCCCGGCTGCAGGCTCAGTACCACTTGGCTGTCACAGGTAATTTGCAAATCGTCGGTATTCGATGTGACTTGCAGCGTTACCAGGCTATTGCCTTCTACCACCAGTGGCCGGCTTGAAAGGGTGTGCGGAAACATCGGCACCAGCACCATGGCATCCATTTTCGGGTGGATGATGGGGCCACCGGCAGACAGCGAGTAGGCTGT
This sequence comes from Gallaecimonas mangrovi, assembly GCF_003367375.1. GTDB lineage: Bacteria > Pseudomonadota > Gammaproteobacteria > Enterobacterales > Gallaecimonadaceae > Gallaecimonas > Gallaecimonas mangrovi. The sequence goes on along the minus strand of NZ_CP031416.1, from coordinate 2,801,758 downwards.
TGAGCCGGTTGGGGTAGAAACAATAAGCCCGTCCGAGCGCTGGCTATAAACAAACTGCTCGTCAATGCTGACCGAAAACTCAATCATGTGGGCGATTTTGTCGGGATGCAGCACGATTTCGTTAACGGCGGTATTGGAGGACACCAAACGTTTGTGGCGATAAACCTGTGCGTCCAGCAAAAAACGGTACTCGGTTTTAAAGCGGCCGCTTAGCACTTCGCCTAGCGCCTGTTCAAAGTTATCGGGCGACAAGTCGGTTAAAAAGCCGAGATTACCGCGGTTTACCCCTAAAACGGCTACGTCAAAACGTGCCAGCACCCGGGCCGCGCCCAGCATGTTGCCGTCGCCACCTACCACGATAGCCAGCTCGGCTTCTTCCCCTAATGAGGCTAAGTCACGTAGACAATTTTCAGGTAAATCAAGACCTTCTGCGGTTTTTGATTCCACCAGTAGCCGATAATTCTGCTCGGCTAACCAATGATACAGTGCCATTACGGTCTGGTTAGCGCCCTGATGTTTGGGCTTGCCAATTAGTGCAATGGTTTTAAATGCTTGCGTCATGAATTCAACCCTTTGGCCTTCACCGGCAGTATAACCGAGCTTATCTCTCTTGAAACCCGCGTTATCGCCCCCATAATAAGCCGCACGTTGTATTGAGGAGAAAGGCAATGACCCAAGAAACGGATAAGCCACTGGATGAGGGCCAGCAGCCACAAGCCGAAGGCACCGAAACCGAACAAGCCACCGGCGAAGAGCAGCTGCCCGAGGTGGAATTGGCAAGCGAAGTTGCACGTTTGGAAGCGGAACTGAGTGAACAGCGTGATGCTGTGCTGCGCGCCAAGGCCGAGGCCGATAATATTCGCCGCCGTGCCGCCCAGGATGTCGAAAAGGCGCATAAATTTGCGCTGGAAAAATTTGCAGGCGATCTGCTGCCCATCGCTGACTCGTTAGAGCGCGCGCTGGAGTTAGGAGACGTTAACAATGAAGCCTTAAAGCCGATGCTTGAAGGTATTGAGCTGACTCTTAAATCCTTCCACAGCGCCGTTAATAAATATGGCCTGGAAGAAGTGAACCCTGTTGGTCAGCCATTTAACCCAGAACTGCACCAAGCCATGGCCATGCAGCCGTCAACCGAGCACCCTGCCAATACCGTGCTTAACGTGGTGCAAAAGGGCTACAGCCTTAACGGCCGTTTGCTGCGCCCGGCCATGGTAGTGGTAACCACGGCCGGTTAACCGCGGTTTTCTATAAAAACCCGGTAAAACCCGGGTTTTTTTATTTTTTACCCTTGAAAAGGGATTTACGCCTCCCCACATAAGGGTCAAAGGCAATTTGTTGATAACGGACTTGAAAATTCAAGCAAGCCCCCCACGTTATCAACCATCAACATTCAAGCTGTTTAGTGGAGACTGATATGGGCAAAATTATCGGTATCGACCTGGGAACCACCAACTCCTGTGTGGCCATCATGGATGGCGACAAGGCGCGCGTTATTGAAAACGCTGAAGGTGCCCGTACTACCCCTTCTGTTATTGCTTACACCGACGACGGTGAAACGCTGGTAGGCCAGTCCGCCAAGCGTCAAGCGGTAACTAACCCGAAAAACACCCTGTTCGCAATCAAGCGTCTTATTGGTCGTCGTTTCACTGACGACGAAGTACAGCGTGACGTAAAAATCATGCCGTTCTCGATCATCGAAGCGGACAACGGTGACGCCTGGGTTGGCGTAAAAGACAAAAAACTGGCACCGCCGCAGATCTCTGCCGAAGTGCTGAAAAAAATGAAGAAAGCGGCCGAAGACTACCTCGGTGAAGCGGTAACTGAAGCGGTTATCACTGTACCGGCTTACTTCAACGATTCTCAGCGCCAAGCGACTAAAGACGCCGGTAAAATTGCGGGCTTAGATGTTAAACGTATTATCAACGAGCCTACTGCCGCTGCGCTGGCTTACGGCCTTGATAAGAAAAAAGGCAACCAGCGTATCGCCGTCTATGACTTAGGTGGTGGTACTTTCGATATTTCCATTATCGAAATTGACGAGCTGGACGGTGAGCACACCTTCGAAGTACTGGCCACTAACGGTGACACTCACCTGGGCGGTGAAGACTTCGATAACCGCTTGATCAACTACTTAGTTGAAGAGTTCAAGAAAGAGCAGGGCATCGATCTGACCAAAGATCAATTGGCACTGCAACGTCTGAAAGAAGCGGCCGAGAAAGCCAAAATTGAGCTGTCTTCAGCCCAGCAAACCGACGTTAACCTGCCGTATATCACGGCCGATGCGACCGGTCCTAAGCACATGAACATCAAGGTTACCCGCACCAAGCTGGAATCCTTGGTTGAAGACTTTATCAGCCGTACCTTAGAGCCGCTGAAAGTGGCCCTGAGCGACGCCGACCTGTCTGTATCCGATATCGACGAGGTTATCCTGGTTGGCGGTCAGACCCGTATGCCGAAAGTACAGCAAGCTGTTACCGAATTCTTCGGTAAAGAGCCGCGTAAAGACGTCAACCCTGATGAAGCCGTGGCTGCAGGTGCAGCGGTGCAAGGTGGCGTGTTGGCCGGTGACGTGAAAGACGTACTGCTGCTGGACGTTTCCCCGCTGTCACTGGGTATCGAAACCATGGGCGGTGTGATGACTAAACTCATCGAGAAAAACACCACCATTCCCACCAAGCACAGCCAGGTGTTCTCTACCGCTGAAGACAACCAGTCTGCGGTAACCATCCATGTGCTGCAGGGTGAGCGTAAACGCAGTGGCGACAACAAGTCTTTGGGCCAGTTCAACCTCGACGGCATTCAGCCAGCACCGCGCGGCATGCCGCAAATCGAAGTGACCTTCGATATCGATGCTGACGGTATCCTGCACGTCTCTGCCAAAGACAAAAACTCTGGCAAAGAGCAGAAGATCACCATCAAGGCCTCTTCTGGTTTGTCTGAGGACGAAGTCGATAAAATGGTACGTGACGCCGAGGCGCATGCCGAGGACGATAAAAAGTTCGAAGAACTGGTTACCACCCGTAACCAAGCCGATGCGTTGGTTCACGGCACCCGTAAGCAGCTTGAAGAAGCAGGCGATGCGGTAGGTGCTGACGATAAAGCCAAAATCGAAGCCGCGCTTGGCGAGCTGGAAACAGCTGTTAAAGGCACCGACAAGGCTGAGATCGAAGCCAAGCAGCAAGCGCTGGTGGAAGCGTCCGGTAAGCTGATGGAGATCCTGCAACAAAAAATGCAGCAGGAACAAGCAGCTGGTGGCGCCCAAGAACAGCAAAGCGCTGGCCAAGGCGGTGACGATGTCGTTGACGCCGAATTCGAAGAAGTCAAAGACGACGATAAGAAGTAAGGCCCCGGCCTTATAGACACGGGCGCCACAAGGCGCCCGTTAACCGTTAAGCGGACCTGAGATTTATGTCTAAGCGTGATTACTACGAAGTACTGGGTGTTGAACGCGGTGCTGACGAGAAAGACATCAAGCGAGCTTATAAAAAGCTGGCCATGAAGTATCACCCGGACCGCAATCCTGGCAACGCCGAAGCAGAGGCCAAGTTTAAAGAGGCCAAAGAAGCTTACGAGATCCTCACCGATAGCGATAAGCGCGAAGCCTATGACCGTTATGGCCATGCCGGGGTTGACCCGAATATGGGCGGCGGCGGCGGTGGCTTTGGCGGCGGAGCCGGTGGCGCTGACTTTGCCGATATTTTCGGTGATGTGTTCGGTGACATCTTTGGCGGTGGTCGCCGTGGTGGCGGTGGTCGTCAACAAGCCCGTGGTGCTGACCTTCGTTACAACATGGAACTGTCCTTGGAAGAGGCGGTTCGCGGTGTCTCCAAAGAGATTAAGGTACCCACCTACGCCGCTTGTGATAAGTGCGATGGCAGCGGTGCCAAGCCCGGAACCAGTGCCAAAACCTGCCATACCTGTAATGGCTTGGGCCAGGTACAGATGCGCCAAGGCTTTTTTGCGGTGCAACAAACCTGCCCCACTTGTGGCGGTTCGGGCAAAGAGATCACCGACCCTTGTGACAAGTGTCATGGCCAAGGCCGAATTCAGAAAACCAAGACCTTGAATGTGAAGATCCCGGCAGGGGTCGACACTGGCGATCGTATTCGCTTGGCAGGTGAAGGTGAAGCAGGCCAGTTTGGCGCACCGGCAGGTGACCTTTATGTGCAAGTGCATGTAAAAGATCACCCGATCTTTGTGCGCGACGGCTCGAACCTCTATTGCGAAATGCCGATCAGCTTCACCACCGCGGCCCTGGGCGGCGAAATTGAAGTTCCTACCCTGGATGGTCGCGTTAAGTTGAAGGTGGCTGAGGGTACGCAAACCGGTCGCATGTTCCGTTTACGAGGTAAGGGCGTTAAATCCGTACGCGGTGGCGTAGTCGGCGATTTGATGGTTAAAACAGTGGTGGAAACCCCTGTTAACCTCACCTCTGAGCAGCGTGAGCTGTTGGAACAGTTGGAAAAGACCCTCACCGGGGAGTCGGCTAAAAGGCACAAGCCCAAGGCCGAAGGGTTTTTCGATAGCGTAAAACGCTTCTTCGACGACCTTTCCGGTTAAATAAAAAAGCCACCATCCGGTGGCTTTTTTATTGCCCAAAGGGCAGGGAAGGGAAGTATGAGCGTTATTTTAACGGTGCATTGTTCGCTGGCCGACGGTATTACCGACCAAGACTTTATCAGTGCAGCCCAGCGCTGCGGTAGCTACCTTAAGCGCTGCCCTGGCTTTTTAGGCCGCAAGCTGAGCTACAACGAAGCCCGGCGCCAATGGTTGGATTTAGTCTATTGGCAAACCTTGGAACACGCTTTAGCCGCGGAACGTACCTTCAATGACGACCCCACTAACCGGGAACTTATCAATAGTATTAAACCCGGCTCTTTGGTTGTGCAGCACTATGAAGTGAAGTCGGAGCTATAAAAAAGCCCGGTTTAACCGGGCTTTTTTATAGGGTCTTTGCCATGCAAATCTCGCAGTCATTATGCCCGGTGCTGCCCATTGGCTGGGTAAGCTGCTTAAAGCCGAGTTTTTGATAAAGCGCCAGCGCTTCTTTTAGCACGGCAGTGGTTTCCAGGTAGCACAATTTAAAGCCGCTTTTACGCGCTTCTTCCATGGCTAACAGTGCCAGAGCTTTACCGGCACCCAAGCCTCTTAGCTGTGGCATAAAATACATTTTTTGTAGTTCACAAACGGTGTCACTGGCGCCACTGAGTGCCGTGACGCCGCCGCCGCCGACAATGTTGCCATCCAGCTCTACTACCCAATATCGCCCACCCATCTCCTGGTAATAGGCAAACAGGTTATCCAACTGGGGATCTGCTACGCCAAAGCCTTTGTCGGCGGTTAAATCGAACTCTGCCGAGACATCACGAATAACCTTTGCAACGGCGGCATTATCGGCAAGGGTCATGGGGCGAATGTGAAAAGCCAAGGGACCTCCAAAACGTGGCTGTAACCAGAACAAGCAAACTGACAGTTGAAGATACTCTAAGCTGAGGAAACAATAAGGAAAAGTTTTTGGGGAGTAACGGATGAAAAAGTGTCTTGGGGCCGCGTTGCTGGTTTTTCTGCTCAGTGCCTGTAGCCACAGCCCAACCGGTCGCAGCCAGTTGCTGTTCAACAACGAATCCAAAATGGCGCAAATGGGTGACCAGTCTTTTGAAGAGTTGAAAAAGCAGCAAAAAATAGACAAGGACCCGAAAACCAATCAATACGTGCAGTGCGTTGCAGGTGCTATTACCCGGGTTTTGCCCGCCGAGCAGCAAGGCAACTGGGAAGTGGTGGTGTTCGATTCGAAAGAGGTCAATGCTTTTGCGCTGCCGGGCAAGAAGATAGGCGTTTACACCGGCCTTTTAGCCGTTGCACAAACACCGGACCAGTTGGCGGCGGTGATCGGCCACGAAGTTGGGCATGTGCTTGCGCATCATGCCAATGAGCGATTGACGCAAAATCAAATCTACACCGGGGTGTCGGTGCTGGCGGCTGTTGCCTTGGGCATGTCAGATATCGATAACAAAGGCCTTTATATGGCGGCCTTAGGCGTGGGGGCCACGGTTGGCATTTTACTGCCCTATTCACGCAAGCATGAATCGGAGGCTGACCAAATTGGCCTGGAGTTAATGGCCAAAGCCGGGTTCAACCCCAACCAAGCCGTGGTGCTGTGGCAAAACATGGAAAAAAGCGGTGGCCAAACCCCACCGCAGTTATTGTCGACGCACCCCAGCCCTGCCAGCCGTATTCAAGCGCTGAGTGCCGAGGTGCCAAAAGTGATGCCGCTATATCAACGCGCAGCGATACGCCCACAATGTAAGAAACCGTAAATAAAAAAGGCGCCAACAGGCGCCTTTTTTCGCTGGGCTACATTAGCTGTTTTCAGCGTGTTCCACCGGAAGGCTATCCACACCATAGTAAGACTCGGCTTCAATAAAGACGCGTTTAACGCTGCTAAAGTCTTTTTTAATCGCTTTATCTAGCTTGGCTATGGCTTGCTCTATCTCGGTGGCATTGGTGTGGCGGGCAAAGCGCACGCTGATATTTACCAACACGAAATCAGGCCCCATGTGCATGGTTAACAGCTCATGTACCTGTTCTATCAGCGGTTCTTTTTCGGCAAGGCGGCGAATACCGTCCACCACTCTTTTGTTGGCGCTTTCGCCAATGAGTAAGCCTTTGGTTTCTACTGCCAACCAGACGGCGGTACCCGCTAAAATCAGGCCGATAATAATAGAGGCGGCACCATCAAATATCGGGTTGCCGGTAAGCTGGCTAAGGCCTACCCCTGCCAAGGCGACAAATAGCCCCAACAGCGCCGCGGAGTCTTCAAACACCACCATGAACAGTGACGGATCTTTGCCGCGCTGCACTGCTTCAACGTAGGTCCATTTGCCTTTGGCCTTACGAAACTCGTTAAGCGCAAATGCCCAGGATGCACCTTCAAAGACAATGCCGAGTGCCAGAACGATGTAGTTAACCAGTGGGTTGCGCATTTCTTCTGGATGAAGCACGTGTTGAACGCCTTCATAAAGGGAAACGCCAGCACCAATGCTGAAGATCAGCATCGCCACCACAAAGCTCCAAAAATAAATCTCTTTACCGTAGCCGAAAGGGAACTGTGCATCTGCCGGTTTTTGGGCGCGTTTCATACCTAACAGCAGTAGCAGCTGGTTGCCGGTATCAACAACAGAGTGAATGCCTTCCGACAGCATGGCCGATGAGCCCGTAATACCGCCGGCAATAAATTTGGTCACGGCGATTAGTAGGTTACCTGCCATAGCGGCATAGATAACGGTTTTTGACTCAGATGCCATTAAACAGCGTTCCTTTGGTTCATGCACAAAGGGCTTAGTTTCGCATGCCTGGCTCCTGCTCGCCTAGGGCTTAACACCGTGGCTTCAGTCGGTATTTTCCCTGCTCTAAAGCCTCGATAAAGATGTGTGATCTTACCAAAGGGTTAATTGGCTTACGCGCTCGTCATGTCGCTATTTTCTTGGCGTTTTTATTATAACTCACTGTTTTTATTTAGTTTAACCCTCTGGTTTTAGTGGCTTATAATAATACAATCATATTGTAATACGAAATTATTTATTACGTTTTTCGATCGGGGTTTCGTTGGTTAACTTCGGTATTGTGTTCCGTGAACGTAAAGGTGCCTTATTTTTGCCGTACGCGTTACGTATGAATGAGTGCATTTTATGAATTTCTAATATAAATAGGTATCACTCTGTATGTTCAGTAGAAAACGCTTGGTGCCCGTTGCAGCTGCACTAGCGGGCCTGCTTTTCGGCCTTGATATTGGGATCATTGCGGGTGCATTGCCCTTTATCACCACGGATTGGCAGATCACCATCAAGCAGCAAGAATGGATAGTCAGCACCATGATGCTGGGGGCCGCGTTAGGTTCGGTGTGTAATAGCTGGCTTTCTTCCCGTTTGGGGCGTCGTTCTAGTCTACTTGGGAGCGGCGTACTCTTTGCCATTGGCACCTTAGGCTGTGCCTTTGCCAGTAATATCGACATCATGCTGATATTTAGGGTTATCCAGGGATTCTCGATCGGTATCGCCTCCTACTCAGCGCCTCTGTACTTGTCTGAAATGTCACCCAAGGAAGTGCGTGGCAAACGTATCGCCATGTATCAGGTGATGATTAACTCCGGCATCGTATTGGCGTTTCTATCGGATACCTACTTTGGCTTAAGTGGAAACTGGCGCGCGATGTTCGCGGTGTTGGTTATACCGGCAGCACTGCTGATTTTTGCGGTGATGATGATGCCCAAAAGCCCTCGTTGGCTGGCGTCTCGTGGCCGTATTGCTGAAGCTAAAACGATTCTTCACGAGATCCGCCATACCGACAGCCAAGCCCATCAAGAATACGAAGACATCGTTGATAGCTTGAAGGTAAAGCAGTCCGGTTTTCACCTTTTTAGAAGTAACAAGAATTTTCGCCGCAGCGTGATGCTGGGGATGACGCTGCAATTTATGCAGCAATTTACTGGCATGAATATCTTGATGTATTACTCGCCAACCGTATTCAAGATGGCCGGCTTTACAACGCATTTGGAGCAAATGATCAGTACCGTGCTGGTGGGGCTGGCCTTTGTTATCACAACCGCCATTTTGGCCCCCTTTATTGATACCTGGGGACGCAAGCCGGCTTTAAAAATCGGTTTTGCCATTATGGGGGTGGGCATGTTCTGCCTGGGTTTGTTGCTGGAGGTTATTCACAACGGCAATCATGCGCCCGTTTTGGCTTACCTTGCTGTAGCTATGGCGGTGATTTGTATCATTGGTTATGCCATGAGTGCGGCGCCAATGGTGTGGATACTGTGTTCTGAAATTCAGCCGCTTAAAGGCCGTGACTTTGGTATTTCCTGCTCAACTACCATGAACTGGGTTGCCAACATGGTGTTAGGGGCCACTTTCCTGAGCCTGCTTGATGGCATTGGTACTACCCATACCTTCTGGCTTTATGCTGGCCTCAATATTGTTTTTATTTTAGTCACCATATTGTATGTGCCTGAAACCAAAGGGGTTGCTTTAGAGCATATTGAAGCAAACCTGATGGATGGAGTGAGGTTACGGGCTATTGGTGAACCCGAACCACAAGCTTCTTAATAAAAAAGGGGCCCAGGGCCCCTTTTTTATTGCTTATCTTCGGCATTTTTCTGTTACTCAAACGTTAACTGCTGCTATCTCGTCTATAGTTAAACGACTTTATTTCGTGCGATGCAGCAGGGGGCGCGATGTCGGCAGTTAAGCTTGTTCAACGCTTTTATACGCTAAGACCTCATTTTCTTTTTCTCTTGTTATTTCTGCTTTTGATTGCACCCCAAGTGCAAGCCCGTTTTATTGCCGTATCGATGAATAACGAGGATAACTTTCTTAATCTAATTGCTGAAAACCTAGAAGCAGAGGTAGACAAACGTGGTGACACCATCTTTGTTAATTTTGCTGAAAAGGACTTCAACACGCAGTTAGCGCAGATCAAAAGTTATGTGCGTGTTGGCGCTGACGCCATCATCATTGTGCCGGTTTCCACTAACCAAGCTGATAACCAGCAGCTCATTGATGCTGCGGGTAACATCCCTGTTGTTTTCCTCAATAATGAGCCATTTCCCAACCTTGCCGACCTGCCAAAGGGAACCGCCTATGTAGGCTCCAATGAAGAAGAGTCCGGCACTTTAGAAATGGAAGCCCTAGCAAAAATGGCCAATTACCAAGGTAAGGTGGCGATGCTTATGGGTGAGAAGGGCCATACCGCGGCCCGGATGCGCTCTGAAGACGTGCGCCGGGTGCTAGCCAAATACCCCAACATGCAGTTGGTGGCCAGCGAGCACGCTGACTGGCAACGTAACCGCGGCTTTCAAATCACCAACAATTGGCTGAAGTCCAACCTTGATTTCAACATCTTAGTGGCCAACAACGACGAAATGGCCATTGGCGGCATCATGGCGTTAAAGGGGGCCAATATTGCGCCCTCGAAAGTGCTTACCGGTGGCGTTGACGGTACCCAGGATGCACTGCGCGAGATGGAAGAAGGGCAGTTGGATGCCACGGTCTTGCAAGACGCCAAAGGGCAGGCCAAAGCCGCGGTAGAAACGTGTTATCGGTTTATTGAACACCTACCCGTTACTTCACCACATTGGGTGCCTTTTCAGCTCATCACGAAAGAAAATTTTCGAAGCTATCTGGCGAATTAATGTGACTGCTTAACAACTGGGGGACACTTATGTCTTTAGTTCAACGGATTGTCGGCGGCTTCGTCATTTTATTGGTGGCACTGCTTATTTTGGTATCGGTTAGCTATTTTTCAGTCAACCAAATTCAAGGTGATATCGAGCAGGTTACCCATGAAACCTTACCGGTTTCAAAAAATGCCAGTGAGATAAAAATTAACTTCTTAAACCAAAGCCGTTATGTGATGTCGATTTTCAGTACCACCTCTCCGAAAGTGGTGGATCAACTTGAAGCATCATTTAATGACTTTGACCAGCGTATTGACCACACCATTGAACAGCTGCCCGCCAAACTGATCGCCGCAAATCCGGTGTTATCAGCTGAGCTGACGCAGGTGAAAAAGGTGCGAGAGCAATACCGCCATGAGGCGCGAGAACTGATAGGCCTTTACCGTAATGCCCTGGATATTGGTAACAGCATCAATGTTCAGCTCAATACCATGAGCAATCTAGAGCGGCGTCTTGATCACTATTTAGGTAAATATGCTGACGACCCTGATACTGATTTTCGTTTGACGATCAGTGGCTTGGATAGGGAAGTCACGCAAGTGGTGAATACCTTTAATGCCTTCTTAGTTAAGGGCGATCTGAAGGCTTTGCAGCAAGGCTTAAATGGCATGGCCATTGTGATTGCCAATCGCTTTGATGAAATCAAAAGTAAAAGTAAGGACCGTGGCAAATTGTTTAGCCTGATGCTGGAGCCGTTGTTGTTTCAATTAAAAGACAACCAAGGGCTTTACCAACTGTATCTTGCCCAAGACAAAAACCAGCAACAGATAGCACAGCTATTAGAGCAAACCCAGCGCAACATCGACGTGCTGTTGGGGTCGGTGAATACCTTGGTTGAACAGTCCGACGCTATGGTGATGAAGGCCCAAAAAAATACCGACGACAATATTGGTCTTATCAAGCAAACCATGTTCTTGATTAGTGCAGTGTCGTTAGTTATTGGCATTGTGGTGCCGTTCTGGATAGCCATTGGTATTCGCCGTTCCATTACCAATTTCCGCGGTTCATTAATGAAAATGACCGATGGCGATTTCAGGGTGAAATTTGAAGCCGAGGTGAAAAACGAGTTCGGTGAGCTGGGCGGTTATCTCAATGGCTTGGCGGAGAATCTTCGCAGTACCTTTATGTCGTTTTCGTCATCGGTACAAGCCTTGGCAAAAGTGGCCGATACCAACGCCCAGATCAGTAAAAGCACCACTGATGCCGTAAACCAGCAACGTCACCTTTTAGAAACCACGGCATCAGCGATGACCGAGATGGAAAGCTCGGTGGCGGAAGTGGCGCAGCGGGCTCACGACACCATGATGGCGGCCGAGGTAACTAACAGCGAAATGGGGACCGTTGGCGATGGTATTCGCTTAGCCATTGGTAACATCCGCGAACAGGCCAGTGAAATTAACAAAATGGCCACTACAGCCACCGAATTGAATGAATATGGCCAGAAGATAGACAGCATTATAGAAACCATTCAAAACATCGCCGAGCAAACCAATTTGCTTGCCTTAAACGCAGCCATTGAAGCGGCGCGTGCTGGTGAACAGGGCCGAGGCTTTGCGGTGGTCGCTGATGAGGTTAGGTCTTTGGCTAGCCGCACCAAGAACTCCACCGGTGAGATCCAGAGCATGATTGAGATCATGCAAAAACTGATTCAGGCCGTGGTGGATGTCATCGAAGTGAACGTTGAAAAGACCAGCAGCAATATTGAAGTGGCAGAGCAAGCGGGAGAAGGTCTGGAAAAAATTGCCGCGCTTGTAAAACAAATTGTTGATATGAACATGCAAATTGCCGCCGCAACGGAACAACAAAGTGCAACGGCAAGGGAGATAAGCGCCAGTGTGGTCAATATCAGTGACTCTGCCGAGCAAACGGCCACAGGGGCGAAAACCAGCGCTGATGCAAGCCTGTCGCTACGGGAGCAGTCGCATTATCAGCAAGAGCTTATAGAGAAATTTAAAGTGTAACTGGTTCAAAGCCGCAACCATTTTGTTTGTTAGGCTGCCAAAAACGAATTTAAGGTGATTAATTAGGGCCCGTTGTGGCCCTTTTTTCTGGGCGATGCACCGCTTCCCATAAACGTGATCCCATTCTTATTTTTATTTTTCAACATCTTATTGAATTGTTACTGAGTAACACTTGTAATTGTTTGAAATAAATAACCTTATCGACTTCAACGGCCTGTTTTTAGCCTTTTATCGTAGCTCACGTGGCTGCTAAAACAGTTGTTTTATGCAAGGCGGGTTGCTATCACTAAGCGCGAATTAAACTTTTTGTTGAAGTTGTGGCCCTTGGCCTTTAGGTAGGTATAGATGAGATGTCTTTTATTGTTGGCGGGCCTCGCCAGCTTTTCTGTTCTTGCTGCGCAGCCCGCTTGGGTAGAGCAGAGTAACCAATATGCCACCAAGGTATTAACCAAGCTGGCCAGTTTCGACCCGGAACGGGGCTCTGAACTGGGTATTGAAAAATACGATACCCAGGTAACACAGCTGGGTTTGGGCGTTGAGAAAAAAGAGTTGTCGGCCATTGCTGACATGGTGAAAAGCCTGAGCGTTGCCAAGCAAAAGGAAACAGACCCGAAAGTCAGCCAAGACTTGGACATCATGATTAGCTTTCTGAAACAAAAAGAAAGCTCTATTAAGGTCCACGAACAGTATCAGTTACCGTTTTATGATGTCGGGCAAGACGTATTTACCGGCTTACAAACCCTGCTGGATAAACGCAACAGCAAGCAGCGGATGCAAAAAGCGGTAGCCAGGCTCAATGCCTACGCCGGTTTAAACGGCCAAGCCAGCCGGGTTAAGCAGGCAGAACTTCGCACCGAACAAGCACTTAAACAAAACCCTAAACTGCTCAAGCCTTACTACCGTAGCGTTGATTTGGCGATCAGCAGCAGCGACGGCTACATCAAAGGCATCAAGCAGCTTTTTATCAGCCACCACATCGACGGCTGGGAAAAGGGACTGGCGGCCTTTCAAAGCCAGCTAAGCGACTATAAGCAATGGCTAAAAACCCAAATTCAGCCTATTGCTCGCCATACCACCAAGATCCCCGAGCCGCTTTACACCGACGAGCTTAGGCAGGTTGGGGTCATTATGTCGCCCAAAGAGCTTATTCACCGTTCCATGTTTGAATACGCGGAAATTCGTGAAGAGATGCAACTGCTGGCTAATCAAGTCGCCAAGGAAAAAGGCTTTAAAAATAGTGACTATCGCTATGTTGTGAAAGAACTCTACAAAGACAGGGTGACCGGTAAGGCAGTACTGCCGTTCTTTCACCATTTGCTGGCGAAGATTGAAAATATCATTCGTGACCATGACCTCGTTACCTTGCCTAAGCGCCAAGCTAACGTGCGGGAAGAAACCGCTGCTGAATTTGCCAATGCGCCCTTTGCCCACATGAATCCGCCGCGGCTGATTAATAACACCGGGCAATATGGCGATTTTGTGCTGCCAATCGTTGCCGGAGATGCGAAAGATGCCTCAGCCAGTAAGGCTTTTGCCTGGACACTGACGGCCCATGAAGCGCGCCCTGGGCACGAGTTGCAATACTCCAGCATGGTAGAAAATGGTGTGTCACTGGCGCGGGCAATTTTTGCTGACAACAGCGCCAACGTTGAAGGCTGGGCCGTTTATTGTGAAGCGCTTATCTTGCCGTACATGCCCCTTGAAGGGCAGTTGTTCTCGTTAAAAGCGCGCCTGCGCCGCGCTGCCCGGGCCTTTTTAGACCCAATGCTGAATTTAGGGCTGATAAGCCCCGCAGATGCCAAAGCCTTGCTGATGAAAGATGTTGGCCTTAGCGATGCGGCCGCCGGTTATGAAGTGCAGCGCTTTATCTTCCGTATGCCGGGGCAAGCCACCGCTTATTTCTACGGCTACATGTCACTGCGCGAGCTACGGGTAAATACCGAGCTGAAGCTCAAAGACAAGTTTAACCTCAAGGCCTTTAATGACTTTGTGTTGTCGCAGGGCTTGCTGCCACCCCCGCTGATGAAAAAGGCGGTTGAGACGCATTTTATTCCAAAATATCAGTAACTTTTTTTGGGTGTCGAACCGGCGTAACACGCCACTAAAAGGCCTGCATTTGCAGGCCTTTTCTTTTGGTTGTCAGGAACTTCTGACTTAAGTTAAGGCCATTATTGAAAGGGGACGGCAGATTTAGTTCACCAATAAAGCTGCCGCTTATATGGCCTATAGATGGATGCTACTGTTCGGTGCGTGTAATATGCGCGCCACACGCATAACAACACCATGGATAACACAGAAGAAGCGCCGTAGATGTTTGCCTTATTTAAGCGCCAAGCCAATTTGGAACAATTGCCCAAGCTTGCACAAGCGGCTGATGACCTGATTACGCTGTACTCAGCTGCTGATTTTCGCGATGCGTTGCTGGATAAAATTGCCACCGCTCAAACCCGCATTTGCATTGCCGCCCTTTATCTTGAAAATGATGATGCCGGGCGGCAAGTGCTGCAGGCACTTTATGCTGCCAAAACGCAGCGGCCCGAGCTTGAGGTCAGTATTTATGTTGATTGGCATCGCGCACAGCGAGGCCGCATTGGTGATGCGAAAGGCCTGACCAATGCCGACTGGTATTGCCAAATGGCAGCTGAGCACCCGGGTGTTGAAATTCCGGTTTATGGGGTGCCTGTCAATACCAGAGAAGCTTTGGGTGTGCTGCACTTAAAGGGTTTTGTTGTTGATAACACCGTGCTTTATAGCGGCGCTAGCATTAACGATGTCTACCTTCATCAACACCAAAAATACCGCTATGACCGCTACCATCTGCTGACGAACCCCAAGCTTGCCGATGTGTTTTGTCAGTGGGTGTCAAAACACCTGATGCAAGCCAAGGCGGTAAATCGCCTTGATGATCCTAAGCGGCCCAGCAGTGGTGAATTAAAGAACACCATGAAGCGGTTTAGAAAATCGCTCACCGATGTGAACTACCAGTTTGATGCCGTGTGTGAGCCTGACGCCTTAGGGGTAACGCCACTGGTAGGCCTTGGCAAGCACAGCGCCCTGAATAAGGTCATTGGCCAGCTGTTTGATGCAACCGAGCATAAGCTGGTGATCTGCACGCCGTATTTTAATTTGCCAGGGGCCTTGGTGAAACGCATTTTAAGGCTGCTGCGACAAGGCAAAACGGTAGAAATCATCGTTGGCGACAAAACGGCGAATGACTTTTATATTCCCCCTGACCAGCCGTTTCGTATCATCGGCGCTTTGCCTTATTTGTATGAAATGAATCTGCGGCGCTTTTTATGTCGGCTGCAAACCTTTGTTGATAAAGGCCAGTTGGTAGTTCGACTGTGGAAGGATGAGAGCAACAGTTATCACTTGAAGGGGGTTTGGGTTGACCGCCAGTGGCTACTTATTACCGGCAATAACCTTAATCCACGGGCATGGCGCCTGGATTTAGAGAACGCCGTGCTTATTCACGACCCGGCGCAGCAGCTGGCCGCGCAAAATAGCCAAGAGCTTTGCAGCATTCGCCAGCACACCCGCGTGGTAAGCCATTTTAGCGATTTAGAAAGCCTGACCGATTATCCCAAAAAGGTCAGACGGTTAATCCGCCGCTTGAAAAGAGTGCGTATCGACCGGTTAATTAACCGTATTTTATAGCCGCAGCCCTGACGGTTGTTAATAAGCGGTGTTGGCTGTCATCAAAGCATGGTTAAAATAGCCTGATTGGAGAATGGGTTCATCACGTCAGGAGCGACCATGTCGGCGCGTCAGGTTTTTGCTTTTCTTATTTTTATTCCCGTTTTATTGGTTACCGGTTGTGCCAGTAAACCGCACCATAACCCGGATGCACTGTGGCAACTGATAAGCCAGCGCTGCGTACCGGGTTATCTGCAAAAGCAAGATCCAGCGCCTTGTCAGTCGGTAGATTTAAAACAGGGCTATGTCACCCTTAAAGACCGTCGTGGCCCACTGCAATACTTACTGATGCCGACCGACAAAATTACCGGTATGGAAAGCCCGGCGCTACTCAATAGCAATACCCCCCACTTTTTTAATTTGGCCTGGCATCAGCGGCAACTGCTGACCCAAAAACGTGGCCAAAAGGTCGCTGATGCGGATATTGGTCTTGCCATTAACTCACAACATGGCCGCACCCAAAATCAGCTGCATGTACACATTTCCTGCTTGCGTGTCGATGTTCGCCAGCAACTCAATGCGCTGTCGGCCGGGCTTTCTCAGCAATGGCGGTCCGAAACGTTAGTGGGCCACCACTATCTGATGCGCACCTTGTCTGGCCAGCAACTTGCCACCGAAAGTGTTTTCAGGCGTTTTGCCAAGGAAGTGCCAAAGGCCGGCGGCCATTTAGGCGACTTTGGTATGGCGCTAGCGACCTTACCCAGCGGCGAGTTGGTGCTGATGGCCAGCCAAGACGCGGGCGGTTCAGCCGAAGAAATTCAAGACCATAGCTGCGCTATTTTAAATGATGCTGCGTTAGCGGGTACTCACTAGAAATGTCGAGGGCCCAGCGCCTACTTGATTTGATGCAGTTACTGCGCCGCCACCGTTATCCGGTGACGGGGCAGCAACTGGCGCAAACCTTAAATGTCAGCCTTCGTACCCTGTATCGTGACATTGCCACATTACAGGGGCAGGGTGCCGACATTAGTGGTGAAGCCGGTATCGGTTATCAGCTAAAGCCGGGTTTTACGCTACCGCCGATGATGTTTTCTGAGCAAGAGATTGAAGCTTTGGTGTTGGGGGCGCGCTGGGTAAGCCAAAAAGGCGATCCAGCGCTGGCTCAGGCGGCTAATGACATGCTGGCAAAAGTGTCGGCGGTGTTACCCGCCAGTCTTCGTCAGGAACTTGCGACAACGGCTTTGCTTATTGGCCCTGGCGAGCCGGTCCCCGGGGATGGCGAGGTGTTTGGACAGATCCGCCAAGCCATACGCCAGCAGCGAAAAGTCAGTATTCACTACACCGATAACCAAGGTCAGCAAAGTCAGCGCACGGTCTGGCCTTTTGCCATGGGCTTTTTTGACCAATGCCGGGTGATGTTGGCCTGGTGTGAGCTACGCCAGGATTATCGGCATTTTCGGGCTGACCGCATTAATGGCTTGGCCACGACCGACCAGCATTATTCGCCATCGCGGCATCAGCTGTTAGCGCTATGGCGTAAAAGCATGGGGATCGAAGCACCCGACTACTGACAATAATTGACACTGAGTTTGATTAAGGTGGCGCTGTTTTTACCCTTAAAAGGAAAACGCCATGACGGCTCAATCAATGTCACTTTTGTATGTCAGCAATATCACCCGTAGCCGCGAACTTTATCAACAGCTCCTTGGCCAAGAGCCGCTGCAGGAGAGTGCTGATTTTGTCATGTTCAAACTGGACGATGGCGCCATGCTGTCGCTGTTAAACCGGGCGAGTGTTAAGCCCGGCGTTATCGCTGAGCCTGGGGCGGCGGAAATAGTTTTTCTGGTTCAGGAGGCAAGTGCGGTCGATAAGGGGTTTGCATCTTGGCAGGCACTGGGGCTTAACATGCTGTTGCCACCGCAGCAGATGCCTTTTGGTTATACCTTTTTGGCGCAAGATGCTGACGGTCATCGTTTGCGAATATGCCAGCCTGGTCGCTAAGGCAAGCCACTTTAGTCTTTGAATCGGGCCAAATTTTTTTGGCCCTCAAACAGCATCTGGTTGCGTTTAAGCATCGGGGTAAGGTTGTCAGCAGGTACCGGTTTGGTAAACAGATAGCCTTGCCCTTCGTCGCAGCCTTGTAGTTTCAGTAAATTGGCTTGCTCGTCGGTTTCAATGCCTTCGGCAACAATGTTTTTCCCCATTGAATGCCCCATGTTGATGATGGCCTGAATCAACTGCGTATCTCTTTTATCCAGCAAGGCGTTGCCGACAAAGGATTTGTCGATTTTTAAGGTATGGACGGGCAAGTCTCTTAACCTGGCAAGGCTGGAATGGCCGGTGCCAAAGTCATCAATCGCCAGCGAAAAGCCATAGCGCTCCAGGTCTTTCAATTGCTCCATGATGCTGGCGCGATTTTCCATCAGGTGACTTTCGGTGATCTCAAGCTCGATGCGCGCGGGTTTTAAACCCTTTTGCCGGGCAAGTGCGGCAATTCTGTCGCAAATGTTGCGGCGCATTAACTGCTTGGCCGAAATATTAATGGCCATTTCAATATCCAGCCCTTGGTTATTCCAAGTCGCAAGCTGATCAAGGGCATGCACCAGAACCCAGTCTCCAAGCTCCAAAATAAGGTTGGAGTCTTCGGCAATAGCAATAAATTCGGCCGGTTGCAGCAAGCCTTCACTGGGGTGTTGCCAGCGCACTAAGGCTTCCACGCCATTAATTGCGCCGGTTTGTAGATTCACCTTAGGTTGGTAATAAAGCTGAAGTTGTGAGCGGTCACTCATCGCCCGGCGCAGCTGTTGCTCAACCTCGATACGCCTGAGCATTTGCTCGGTCATGGCTGGTTGGAAGAACCTAAAGGCATTGCCTCCTTCATCCTTGGCGGAGCGCAATGCTTGGTTGGCGTGCAGCAACAAGGTGTTGGCCTCAATACCGTCTTCCGGGTAAGAGGCGAGGCCAAGGGAGGCGGTTACCTGAATGGCATATTGTTCGGCATTAAAGGGCGCGTTAATGGATTTAGAGAGTTTGCGAATCACCCGCATCAACTCAACGTTGTTTCTGCGATGCGGCAATAAAATAACGAATTCGTCGCCGGTAATGTGCCCCACCACACCGTTGTATTTATCGCCAATGGTTTTCAGGCGTTCGGCCAAGGTCATCAGCAAGGTATCGCCTTTTTCATAGCCCAAACTGTTGTTAACGTCCTTAAAGCGGTCAAGGCCGATGGAGATCACCACAAAGTGGCTTTGCTGTTGATTAGCCGCCTGAATAAAGGCTTCTATCTTTTCCAGCATGGATAAACGGTTCGGCAATTGAGTCAGCAGGTTATGGAAGGTTTGTAGATGTACTTGTTCGGAAATTTCCCGGTCCATTTTTTTTAACAGACCATGGTATTGGCGTTCGCGCCGATACAAGTTCAGCAGTAATGGCCGGAAGATAAAAAGCCCTTCCAACAGCAAGGTGATGAACATCGCGGCTAATGAAATACGGTTAAAAACAATAAGGCGGCCAATAGCGGCTTCGCTGTCTTGTTGGTACTGCAACACCAAGGTGTCTAACGCTTGCAGAATTTGGCGGCTGGCCATGGTTTGTAATTCCAGGTAGGCCCGGGTACGGGCTGCCATACCTAAGCTGCCGTTATCGACGGCGTGGGCGACTTCTAAAAAATGTTTGACCCGCGCATCAAGGTTTACCGGTTCAAATTCAAAAATATTGTTGACCTGCTCGGATTTTGGCTTGGGAATATTCAGTGCGGTAGAGCCATTTTTGAGAGCGCTGTGGACTTGTGCCATGGTGTTGACGGCGTCCATGTACTGTTCATCCAGCTCACTGTTGTTTGCCGCGTCGCCCTTTTTATTCAGCAGTTCTCCGGCAAAAAGGGTTATCCGCTGCGACAGCATGCGTTGGCGGCCTGCCAGGTTCACAGTGCGGGCTGTTGCTTCTTGGCGTTCAACAATGCTTTGGACCAGAAAGTGTGAAAACAGCGACAACAGGGCAATGATGCTCAGCGCCGCCAGATAGGTAAGGGTACCTCTTTGCCAGTGCAAGCGGACTGATTCAGGGTTTGGATAACTGCCACGCACCATCGATATCGGACTCCGCCCAGGGTGTCTAGTTAGCGTTATGTTGAAAATGACTCGCAGCGGGGCAAGTGATACGAGAAGGGCTACGAGTTATCTTTTTCTACTTTAGGTCATGATCAGCTATTGCACTTGCTTCACCCAAAAATTAGGCCCCATCAGGGGCCAATAAACAGGTCCAGTTAACAAATTACAGGTGATTGAGCGCTTCCAGCACTTGCGGCGGTAATGTCAGTTTGGCGCTGGCAAGGTTCTGCTCAAGGTGCGTAATTGACGAGGTGCCGGGGATTAACAAAATATTGGCCGAACGTTGCAGTAGCCAAGCCAAGGCGACTTGCATTGCTGTGGCACCAACGGCCTTGGTTGCAGCGTCGAGCTTAGTAGACTGCAAAGGGGAAAAGCCGCCTAACGGAAAGAAAGGCACAAAGGCGATGCCGTTATCGGCCAGAAAATCAATCAGGCTATCGTCCTGGCGGTGGGTCAGGTTGTAATGGTTTTGCACGCAAACGATGGGGGCAATGCGGCGCATCTCGTCCACTTGTTTTCGGGTCACATTACTTAAGCCCAAATGTTTAATGAGGCCTTGTTGCTGCAACTCAGCCAACACCGTAAAGGGCTCTTCTAAGTCGCCCTCAACGGGGGCTGAAACTGAAAACATCGCCCTTAGGTTGACGACCTCTAATTGCTCTAACCCTAAGTTTCTTAGGTTGTCATGTACGGCATTGATTAAGTCTTCTTTGCTTGAGGCGGGCAACCAGGCCCCTTTGTCATCCCGGCGCACGCCAACCTTCGTGACAATACAAAGGTCATCGCGGTAGGGGTGCAGGGCTTCTTTAATGAGCTGATTGGTAACGTGCGGGCCGTAAAAATCAGATGTATCAATGTGATTCACGCCTTTTTCTATGGCGCTTTTTAGCACTTTGATGGCGTTGCTCGGGTCTTTGGGGGGCCCAAACGCATGAGAACCCGCAAGTTGCATGGCGCCATAACCAATACGGGAAACGGCTTTATTACCCAGTTTGAAAGTGCTGTGCATTTTTTGCTCCTATTTGGCAGGTGTTATTAGCCTAGGAGCTGTTAATCTGTACGACAATTAGGTGTTATCAGTACGGCTTGTACGGAATACAGGACAATGAATTCAGAACTTGGCGATCTCCATGCCTTTTTAGCTATTGCTAAGGCCGGTGGTTTTCGGGAAGCGGCGCGGGTAACCGACAGCAGCGCTTCTCGGTTAAGTGACGCCGTGCGCCGCTTGGAAACCTCACTTGGGGTAAGGCTTTTTCATCGAACTACCCGCAGTGTGGTATTGACCGACGCCGGGGTAATGTTGCGCCAGCGGTTACAGCCAGCGCTGCAAGAAGTGGAAGCGGCGCTAGATGTGGTGAATGTGTTTCGCGACAAACCGGCAGGTACCTTGCGGCTAAATGTACCTGTTAGCGCTGCGCGACTGGTGTTGCCGTCAATCGTCCCGGCGTTTTTAGCGCAGTACCCCGATATTCATTTGGACATCGTTGCCAACAGCGATGCCAGTAACATTATTGAAGGGGGATTTGATGCTGGCATCCGCTATGACGAAATGCTCGAGCAAGACATGATTGCTATCCCTATTGGCCCGCGCCGGCAGCGTGCCGCAACGGCGGCTGCCCCTGCCTTGCTCGACAGGTTAGGGCGGCCCACGCACCCGCGCCAGCTATTAGATTTCCCCTGCCTAAATGGCCGTTTTAGCCGCAGTGGCATAGTGCCGTGGGAGTTTGCACACCAAGGCGAACAACTGAGCATTGCCGTTAACGGCCCTTTGACTGTGAATGTGGGGGCGGCGATGGAATTGTCGGTGCAGGCTGCAGTGGCTGGAACGGGGGTTGTTAACCTGTTTGAGCAGTGGCTTGAGCCATACCTTCAATCCGGACAGCTCGAGCCGATATTAGAGCCTTGGTGGCAATGGTTTTCCGGGCCTTTTCTTTATTATTCCGGGCGCCAGTTTGTGCCTGCGCCCCTTAGGGCCTTTATCGACTTTATTAAAACGGAGCCGTGGCTGGCGGCCTAAAAAAGCCCCTCAACAGAGGGGCCTTTTTAATGTTTCACCAGTAGCTGGCGGACCGGTTTGAATAAGGTGCTGGCTAAGGTAATAGCGGCGAGCAATATCACGTAGCCAGAGCTGCTCACTACCTCTAGCGGCGATAAGGCAAAGTGGGCGCCTAGCATCAGCGCTTGTGCGCCCCATGGCACCAACCCTTGGTTAACACAGGCAAAAATGTCCAATAAACTGGCACTGCGTACCGGGCTAATGGCGTTTTGCTGGGCAATGTCTTTGGCGAGTTGCCCGTTAACAATAATCGACACTGTGTTATTGGCAGTACAACAGTTGGTGGTAAACACCAGCGCGGCAATGGACAGCTCCCCTGCGCTGCGGCTACTGCCGCGGCCCAGCTTTTGCGCTAACCATGCCAAACCGCCTTGGCGCTCCATCAAGTAGGCCAGGCCGCCCATCAGCAAAGACAATATCAAGATCTCTTGCATGTTGGAAAAGCCGGTATCGATATCTTTGGCGAACTGAGCCAAGTGGTAATCACCGGTCAGCCCCACTACCCCTGCCAGTAAAATGCCAATGATCAGCACTACAAAAACGTTTAGGCCGACAATGGCCAGTACCATAACGGTGATATAAGGCAGTACCGGTAAAATGGAATAGGCTTTGAGGGCGGCCGGGTGGTGGCTAACGCCGCTAAAACCGAGCCACAGCAAGGTCAGCAAGGCGGCAGGCAAAGCGAGGCGGAAGTTGGCACGAAACTTATCTTTCATTTCGCAGCCCTGAGTTCGGGTGGCGGCAATGGTGGTGTCGGAGATAACCGATAGGTTGTCACCAAACATGGCGCCAGAGAGCAAAGCGCCGGCGGTGACGGTTAACGGCAAATCGCCGTGCTGCGCTATGCCTAGGGCCACCGGCGCCAGGGCTGCGATGGTACCCATCGACGTGCCCATGGCAGTGGCAATAAAAGCGGCAATAACGAACAAACCTGGCAGTAGCAGCGCGGTTGGGATCAGTGACATCCCTAAATATACGGTGGCGTCAACGCCGCCAGTCGCCTTGGTTACAGCGCCAAAAGCACCCGATAGCAAGTAGATGATACACATGGCCATAATGTTGGAATGGCCACAACCGGCTAAGAACTGCTCAACGGTTTTGTTAATGCTTTCTTTGGAGATAAGCACGGCGACAATCAAGGCGGGCAATACCGCCACTGGCGCCGGTAGCTGGTAAAACGCTTTCGCCACCCCGGTTAGGCTGAAATAGGTGCCAACCCCTAAAAATAGTGCCAAAAAAACCAACAACGGCACTAAAGGTAAAGGGGATGCAGATGACTTAGACATCAATGGCCTCAAGGGATAGCGGCGTAAAAGCGCGCAAATTTACGCCAGTGCTAACAGGCTGTCAACGTCTAGACGTCCAGATGGCATTTTAGCCGTTCTTGTTTTACATCTATTTATCGCAATGGTGCGCCATTACATCCTTTTAAGTAACAAAAAATTTACCTTAAGTGCGATAGTAGAAGCATGATGCGGTAAGGGTGTGCCAGGTTAATGAAAAAGGCTGTTGTTTTCGCTGTGGTTTTGCTTGCGCTTATCGGAAGCGCTGTTGTTGTTTGGCAAAAACAGCAAAGGGTTATCGCCAACAAGGCATTAACGGTGAGGGTGGTTACCGCGCCGGTGCAATCACGTATGTTGTCTGACGAAATCGAAGCCTTGGGCACCACTAAAGCCTTTGAATCAATCACCGTAACCGCGACCGTCAGCGACAAAATTCAAGCGGTGCATTTTCACGATAACCAAGCGGTCAAGGCCGGCCAACTGCTGGTGACCTTGGTGCACAAGGAAGAACAAGCCGCCCTGGATGCCGCCAAGGAAGATCTTAAACAGCAGCTGCGCGAGTTTAATCGTATTACCGATTTGGTGCGTACCAAAACCATTGCTGCCTCCGAGCTAGATCGCCTGCAAAGTGCCGCGCAAATTGCCAAGGCCAAGGTAGCCCAAGCCCAGGCGCAACTGGACGACCGTTTTATTCGTGCCCCTTTTGACGGTGTATTGGGTTTTCGGGAAGTCAGTACCGGCGCTTTGGTCAGTCCTGGCACCGCTATTACCACCCTGGATGACGTTAGCCCCATTAAGCTTGATTTCACCGTGCCAGAGCGTTTCTTGCCGATACTGGCCTCCGGTAAAGCCATTTTTGCCAGCGCCGAAGCCGTACCTGACCATGTTTTTAAAGGCACCGTGGCCAGTGTTGATACCCGTATCGACCCGGTGTCACGCAGTGCCACCGTGCGCGCTGAATTACAAAACCGCCAAGACTTACTGCGCCCCGGCATGTTGCTGCGTATTCGCTTGGTTAAAGAGGCTCGCCAAGCCTTGGCGATACCGGCGGCAGCGGTATTTCAAATCAACAGTCAGCACTATGTGTTTGTGGTCAACGCACAAAATGTGGTGCAAGAGCTTCCCATTACCCTTGGCCTTCGCCAGCCCGGAGTGGTGGAAGTGACTAACGGCCTCAGTGCCGGGCAGCAGGTGATTATTCGTGGCCTGTTAAAGGTGCGTGATGGCGACAAGGTAGAAACCCGCAGTGAAGATATTCCCGGAGCACCGCTATGATCCTCACCGATGTATCGGTACGCCGGCCGGTGCTGGCGTCGGTGTTGGCATTACTGTTGGTGATTTTTGGGCTGGTGGCCTTTGATAAGCTGCCACTTAGGGAATACCCCAGCATCGACCCGCCGCAAGTGACTATTCAAACCAGCTACCGCGGCGCTTCGGCAGCGGTGGTGGAGTCGCGTATTACCCAGCTTTTAGAAGACCGGGTGTCGGGTATTGAAGGCATTCGTAACATCAGCTCAAGCAGCGAAGATGGCCGTTCCAGTATCACCATCGAATTTGATGTGGGCCGTGACATTGATGCTGCCACTAACGACGTGCGAGACAAAATCTCAACGGCCCTTAATAACTTGCCGGAAGAAGCCGACCCGCCAGAAGTTTCCAAAGCGGGCGCTAGCGACGAAACCGTAATGTGGCTAAACCTGCTGTCTGACCGGATGACGGTTAAAGCCTTGTCGGACTACGCCGACCGTTACCTGGTTGACCGTTTTTCTGTCATCAACGGTGTGGCCCGGGTGCGTATTGGTGGCGAGCAACGCCCGGCAATGCGTATTTGGATTGACCGCCAAGCCCTGGCGGCCCGCAACCTTACCGTTACCGATGTTGAAAATGCGCTGCTGAGCCAAAATGTGGAATTACCCGCCGGCTCTATTGAAGCCAAAGATCGCCACTTTACCATTCGCATGCAGCGCCAATACCAAAAGCCTCAGGATTTCGCCAACCTGGTGATTGGCCGCGGTAACGACGGATACTTGGTTAAGTTGTCGGATGTGGCCCGGGTTGAAGAAAGCACCGATGACACCCGCAAAATGTTTCGCGGTAATGGCGTGAACATGGTGGGGCTGGGCATTACCAAAACCTCTACCGCCAACACCCTGGAAGTCGCCCGCGCCGCCCATCAGCTACGCCAGCAGCTCAATAAAACCCTACCTCCGGGCATGAAGCTGATTGTTGGCTACGACTCGTCAGTGTTTATTGAGCGTTCGGTAAAAGAGGTCTACGAGACGCTGGTTATCGCCATGATCTTAGTGGTGGTGATGATTTACCTGTTTTTAGGGTCGGTGCGGGCGATGCTGGTGCCGGCCTTGGCGTTACCGGTGTCGTTAATGGGGGCGGTAATTGTGCTTTATGCCCTGGGCTACACCATTAACCTGCTGACCTTGCTCGCGCTTATTTTGGCTATTGGCATGGTGGTGGACGATGCCATCGTGATGCTTGAAAACATTCACCGGCGCATTGAAAGTGGTGAGTCGCCTTTGGTGGCCTCATTCCTCGGTGCGCGGCAGGTTTCCTTTGCGGTGATTGCCACCACCGCCGTGTTGGTGTCGGTGTTTATGCCCATTACCTTTTTGGAAGGTGACCTTGGCAAACTCTTTACCGAATTCGCAGTAGCCATGGCCTCTGCTGTGGTGTTCTCTGCCATTGTGGCGCTGACGCTATCGCCAATGATGTGCTCGAAATTGCTGACCCCGCATCAGGGCCATCGCGGCTTATCCGGGTTTATGGACCGGCTCCTGGAGCGTCTTGGCGGCAGTTACCGGCGATTACTCGATAAGCTTATCCGTTATCCCATATGGGTACTGCTGATGGTGGTTGCCAGTATTGGCGCGGTGGCCTGGCTGGTCGAACACGTACCCAGCGAATTTACCCCCGCTGAGGACAGAGGCGCCTTTACGGTCATGGTTAATGGCCCAGAAGGTGCCTCTTATAGCTACATGGCGTCCTATATGGACGAAATTGAAAAGCGCCTGTTGCCGATGCTGGACGGTAAAGGTGAGCTTCGCCGCATTATTACGCGGGCACCGCGTGGCTGGGGCGGCGTGCAGGCCTTTAATACCGGGCAAATTACAGTGTCGTTAAAAGACTGGGCCGAGCGGCGGCCAATAGGCCAGGTGATGGCGGATGTGCGGACCCGTTTGAGCGACCTTGCCGGGGTGAAGGTGTCAACGGTGGTGCGTAGCGCCTTTGGCCGCGGTAATACCAAGCCGGTGCAATTTGTCATTGGTGGCCCCGACTTTGAAAACCTGCGCCAGTGGCGCGATATCATCGAAACCGAAGCGGCGAAAAACCCGGGGCTCTTAGGCATTGGCGATGACTACAAAGAAACCAAGCCACAGTTCAAAATTGTCGTAGATACCGCCCGCGCCGCAGATCTTGGCATTACCATTGGCACCATTGGTGGCACCCTTGAAACCATGCTTGGCTCAAAGGTGGTCACCACCTTTGTAAAAAGTGGTGAAGAGTACGACGTCATAGTTGAAGGCGAACGCGACAAGCAGCGTTCGCCCAAAGACATTGGCGGTATTTATGTGCGCTCAGATAAAAGCGGTGCGCTTATTCCTTTATCGTCGGTTATCAAGATTGAAGAAATGGCCGATGCCGCCACCTTAAGCCGCTATGACCGCATGCGGGCCATCACCATTGAAGCTAACCTTGCCGACGGTTACAGCTTGGGCCAAGCCCTTGATTATTTAGATGAACTTGCAGCGCGGCTGTTGCCAGCTGAGGCCACCATTAACTACAAAGGCGCCTCTTTGGATTACAAAAATGCCTCGGGATCGGTTTATTTTATTTTTGCCCTGGCCCTTGGTGTGGTGTTTTTGGTGCTGGCGGCGCAGTTTGAAAGCTATATTCACCCGGTGGTGATTATGCTGTCGGTGCCGCTGGCGATGCTGGGGGCGTTAGTCGGGCTCTACCTTACCGGCCAAACCATCAATATCTACAGCCAGATAGGCATCATTATGCTGATTGGCCTGGCCGCCAAAAACGGCATTTTAATTGTTGAATTTGCCAACCAGTTACGCGATGAAGGCAAAGATTTTACCGATGCTTTGCTCACCGCCTGCGCCCAGCGGTTAAGGCCCATTCTGATGACCGGCATTACCACCGCCGCAGGCGCCGTGCCCTTGGTGATGGCCAGCGGCGCCGGTGCTGAAACCCGCTACGTGATAGGGGTGGTGGTGTTGTTTGGTATTATTATCGCGACCTTTTTTACCTTATTGGTGACGCCTGTTATGTATGCGTGGCTTGCCCGCAATACCCGCTCGCCAGAGCATGTTAGCCAGCAATTAAATGAAGCGCTGAAACGGGAAGGAAAAGCGGTTAGAGTGTTGCCCTCAGTTGAGGACGAGAAAGCGTGATGACAAAAATAGCCATTCTTGGCGCCAACGGCCGTATGGGCCGGGCACTCATTCGGGCGTTAGCCACTGATAGCCAAGCGCAGCTCAGTGCTGCGCAGGTACGCCCCGGTAATGCGCTGATTGGCACTGATGCCGGGACTGTGGCCGGTACCGATGCATTAGGTGTTGCCCTTGGCACCAATATCACCGGCGATGTGGTTATTGACTTTACCTCCCCAGACAATACCGCCAAGGTGGCGGCGCTTTGCGCCGAAAATGGCCAAGCGCTTATCGTTGGCACCACCGGACTTAATCAACAGCAAAAGGCCGCCCTTGAAGCAGCAGCGAAAAAGGTGCCGGTGGTGTTTGCCCCCAACATGAGTGTTGGCGTTAACCTGCTGCTGGGGTTAGTGGAACTGGCGAGCTCGGTGCTGGGTGACAGTGTCGATGTCGAAATTATTGAAGCCCATCATCGCCATAAAAAAGACGCCCCTTCCGGTACTGCGCTGGCGTTAGGTGAAGCCGCTGCCAAAGCGCTGGGCCGCGACTTAAAAAACTGCGCTGTTTATGGCCGTGAAGGCATTACCGGCGAGCGTGATCGCCAAACCATCGGTTTTGCCACGGTGCGTGGCGGCGACATTATTGGCGAACACACGGTGCTTTTTGCCGGTGACGGTGAACGCATCGAGCTAACCCATAAGGCCCATAACCGTGACACTTTTGCCACCGGCGCGCTTCGCGCAGCCCATTGGGCAAAGGGAAGGGCGGCTGGTCTATACGATATGAAAGACGTATTGGGCCTGAAAGGTTAAAAAAGCAGCATCTACCAATTTTTCACTGATTAAGTGGCAGGTCTTTGCGTTTAAGCGGTCTGCCTCATAAATAACCATAAGCTTTTTAAAACCGGCCACAATGCCGGTTTTTTATTACCTTTCTTTGAATTTTTATGTGAAAATAACTAACCTTTATGCAGTCAGTTGCCAGCGGTTTGCGTACACGTAAAGATGGGAAAATGGCCACTTGACGTTAATTTCGTCATGAAAACCTTTTCTAAAAAATGAATAGACAAGCTCAGCTCACATCTTTATCATACCGCCAATTTGCCAAAAGCTCGGTAAAACGCATCGTTTTGATGCTCAGCTCCGATGGTAAGTTACTGATTTCTCTCAGTTACTAACTCTATGGAGGTTGTCTTGAGTCAGCCAGCGCTCTTGGTCCTTGAAGACGGGACCGTCTTCCAGGGCACGGCCATTGGGGCCACTGGAAAAGCGATCGGCGAAGTAGTTTTTAATACTTCAATGACGGGTTACCAGGAAATTCTTACTGATCCCTCGTATTCCCAACAAATTGTTACTCTGACCTATCCTCATATCGGTAATACCGGTACCAACAGCGAAGACGAAGAAGCCAATACCATTTGGGCCACTGGCCTGGTGATCCGCGATCTTCCCCTTGTTGCTTCCAACTTTCGTAATCAAGCCTCTCTTTCTGATTACCTCAAGGCCCGCAATATTGTGGCCATTGCCGATATCGATACTCGCAAACTCACCCGCATTCTGCGCGAAAAAGGCTCTCAGAACGGCTGTATTATGGCCGGTGATATTAATGAAGCTGACGCCTTGGCTGCAGCCAAAGGGTTCCCTGGCCTTAAGGGCATGGACTTGGCTAAAGTGGTTTGCACCAAAGAAAGTTACCAGTGGACCGAAGGTAGCTGGACTTTAGGTCAAGGCTTTAAACAGTACGGTGACGAGCACTTTAAATATCATGTCGTTGCTTATGACTACGGTGTTAAACACAACATCCTGCGCATGCTGGCTGACAGGGGTTGCAAACTCACCGTGGTGCCGGCCGAAACCTCTGCTGAAGAGGTATTAGCGCTGCAACCCGATGGGGTTTTCCTCTCTAATGGTCCGGGTGACCCCGAGCCTTGTACCTATGCCATCGCAGCTATTCAAACCCTGCTGGAAAAAGACATCACCATTTTTGGTATCTGCTTGGGCCACCAATTATTGGCATTGGCCAGCGGTGCTAAGACCATCAAAATGGGCCACGGCCACCATGGCGGTAACCACCCAGTAAAAGATTTGGACCGTGATGTGGTAATGATCACCGCGCAGAACCACGGCTTTGCCGTCGACGAAGACAGCCTGCCGGCTAATCTGCGTGCGACTCACAAATCGTTGTTTGACGGTACCTTGCAAGGTATTCACCGCACTGATAAAGCGGCGTTTTCCTTCCAGGGGCACCCGGAAGCGAGCCCGGGTCCACACGATGCGGCCCCGCTCTTTGACCACTTTATCGAACTGATGGCGGCCAGGGGGTAAATCATGCCAAAACGTAACGACCTTAAAAGCATTCTGATCCTTGGCGCTGGCCCTATCGTTATCGGCCAGGCCTGTGAGTTTGACTACTCTGGCACCCAGGCGTGTAAGGCCCTGCGTGAAGAGGGTTACCGGGTTATTCTGGTGAACTCCAACCCTGCCACCATCATGACCGATCCTGGTATGGCCGATGCCACCTACATCGAGCCGGTGCACTGGGAAGTGGTTGCCAAAATCATTGAAAAAGAACGTCCCGATGCCATTTTGCCCACCATGGGTGGCCAGACTGCGCTGAACTGCGCCTTGGATCTGGACAAGCACGGCGTGCTGGAAAAGTTTGGCGTGCAAATGATTGGTGCTACCGCCGATGCCATCGATAAAGCAGAAGACCGCGAGCGTTTCGTTGAAGCCATGGACAACATCGGCCTTGATGTACCGCGTGCTCGTATCGCCCATAGCTGGGAAGACTGCGAAGACATCATCGATGATATCGGCCTGCCCTGTATCATTCGCCCCAGCTTTACCATGGGCGGCACCGGTGGCGGTATTGCCTACAACAAAGAAGAATACGAAGAAATCTGCCGCCGTGGTTTGGATTTAAGCCCCACCAACGAGCTGCTGATTGACGAGAGCCTGATTGGCTGGAAAGAGTACGAGATGGAAGTGGTGCGTGACCGCAACGACAACGCCATCATCGTTTGCTCTATCGAAAACTTTGACCCTATGGGTATTCACACCGGTGATTCCATCACCGTTGCGCCGGCACAAACCCTGACCGACAAAGAATACCAAATCATGCGTAACGCCTCCCTGGCGGTGCTGCGTGAAATTGGCGTTGAAACCGGCGGCTCTAACGTACAGTTTGGTGTGAACCCCAAAGACGGCCGCATGGTGGTTATCGAGATGAACCCACGGGTTTCTCGCTCCTCTGCGCTGGCCTCTAAAGCGACCGGTTTCCCGATCGCGAAAGTGGCAGCCAAACTGGCGGTAGGTTACACCCTAGACGAGCTGATGAACGATATTACCGGCGGCAAAACCCCGGCTTCGTTCGAGCCGTCTATCGATTACGTTGTGACCAAAATACCGCGCTTTAACTTTGAAAAATTTGCGGGCTCCAACGACCGCCTGACCACCCAGATGAAGTCGGTGGGTGAAGTGATGGCCATTGGCCGTAACCAACAGGAATCTTTGCAAAAAGCCCTGCGCGGTCTGGAAGTGGGTGCCAGCGGTTTTGACCCTATCGTTGACTTGGAAGACTCGGAAGCCATTTCGATTCTGCGCCGCGAACTCAAAGAAGCTGGCGGCGACCGCATTTGGTATATCGCCGATGCTTTTCGCGCCGGTATGAGCCTGGATGATGTGTTCCGTTTGACCAACATCGACCCTTGGTTCCTGGTGCAAATCGAAGACTTGCTGAACGAAGAAAAAGCGGTGGCTGAAAAAGGCCTGGCGGGTTTAGACGCCGGCTACCTTCGTAAGCTCAAGCGCAAAGGCTTCAGTGATGCCCGTTTGGCCGCCATTCTGGGTGTAGCAGAAAGTGAAGTGCGTAAAATTCGCCACAATAACAATATCTTCCCCGTTTATAAGCGGGTTGATACTTGTGCCGCCGAATTTGCCAGCTCCACCGCCTACATGTATTCGAGCTACGACGAAGAGTGTGAAGCCAATCCTTCTGACCGTGAGAAAATCATGGTTATCGGTGGTGGCCCGAACCGTATCGGCCAGGGTATTGAGTTCGACTATTGCTGCGTGCACGCCGCCCTTGCCATGCGCGAAGACGGCTATGAAACCATCATGGTTAACTGTAACCCTGAGACGGTTTCTACCGATTACGACACCTCTGATCGCCTCTACTTCGAACCCATTACCTTCGAAGACGTGCTGGAAATTGTGCGCCTGGAAAAACCCAAGGGCGTTATCGTTCAGTACGGCGGCCAAACGCCGCTGAAATTGGCCCGCGCCTTGGAAGCGGCTGGCGTGCCCGTTATCGGTACCAGCCCGGATGCCATTGACCGCTCTGAAGACCGTGAACGTTTCCAGCAAGCGGTTGAGCGTCTTGATCTGAAGCAGCCCGAGAACGCCACCGTTACCAACCTGGAGCAGGCCATCTCCAAGGCGGCGACCATCGGTTACCCGCTGGTGGTGCGCCCCTCCTACGTGCTGGGTGGCCGCGCCATGGAAATCGTTTATGACGAAGTGGACCTGCGCCGTTACATGAACGACGCGGTAAAAGTGTCTAACGACAGCCCCGTGCTGCTGGACCGCTTCTTGGACGATGCGGTGGAAGTGGACATTGATGCCATCTGTGACGGTACTGACGTCCTCATTGGCGGCATCATGGAGCACATCGAGCAAGCCGGTGTGCATTCTGGCGACTCAGGCTGTTCTCTGCCTCCTTATACCCTGAGCAAAGATGTTCAAGACCGGATGCGCGAACAGGTTCGTAAGCTGGCTTTTGAACTGAACGTTATCGGCCTGATGAACACCCAGTTCGCGGTGAAAGACAACGAGATTTACCTGATTGAGGTTAACCCTCGTGCGTCACGCACCGTGCCTTTTGTGTCCAAGGCAACCGGTTTGTCTTTAGCGAAAATTGCCGCCCGGGTTATGGCTGGCCAGTCGCTCAAAGAGCAGGGCATTAGCAGTGAAGTGGTACCGCCTTATTACTGCGTTAAAGAAGCGGTGCTGCCCTTTGCCAAATTCCCGGGTGTAGACCCTATCCTTGGCCCAGAAATGCGCTCGACCGGTGAAGTTATGGGGGTTGGGCAAACCTTCCCTGAGGCTTATGCCAAGTCGCAATTGGGTGCCAATAGCGTTACGCCTAAAGGTGGCCGTGCGCTTATTTCGGTGCGTGATACCGATAAGAGCCGGGCTGTTGCACTGGCGCGTCAGTTGGTGGAGCTGGGCTTTGAACTGGATGCCACCCACGGTACAGCCGTGGTGTTGGGTGAAGCCGGTATCAACCCAAGGTTGGTTAACAAGGTGCACGAAGGTCGCCCACATATTGTGGACCGTATCAAAAACGGTGAGTACAGCTATATCATCAACACCACCGAGGGTCGTCAGGCCATCGAAGATTCCAAGGTGATGCGCCGCGGCGCTTTGATGAACAAGGTGAGCTACACCACGACCTTGAACGCCGCCTTTGCTACCTGCCAAAGCTTGGTGGTTTCTGACCGTGAATCGGTGATTTCTGTTCAAGAAATGCACCAGCAGTGCTAAGCATTTGCACCTGTAAAAAGCCCGCCGTTCGGCGGGCTTTTTTGTGTCTTTTTAAGGTGTGCCTTGGCGGTTTTCGTTAACAACCGTTACAAAGCCATTTTTGTTTTATCCCCCAAAACCCTTTTCAGAAACTAGCTTGTTTTCTGCACCTTACAGGAAGTGATCTGGATCACTGCCGTATCTTGATCGTGATCATGAATCAATCACTTGCGCGAGAAATCTTCATAAAAAGTTAGAGCTAGGGCTCTAGCCGTGAACTAGGTTTAAAAAACGTCAACTGCTCTTTTTGGGGGAAACCATGAGTGTTCAAGGACAGGTAGCGTTAGTTACTGGGGCAAACGGTGGTATTGGCACTGCTATTTGCAGAACCTTAGCAAAGGAGGGATACAAAGTGGCGACCTTGTGCCGCTGTCCGGAAAAGGCACAGCGGTGGGCTGAACAGGAAAAAGCCCATGGCTACGAACCTTATATGGTCTTAGCCGATATCTGCGATCAGGATGCCGTGTTTAGTGCCATCTCAGTGGTAGAAAAAGAACTGGGCCCATTATCTGTTTTGGTCAATAACGCGGGGATCACCCGTGATAAAACCTTAAAGAAAATGCTCGAAGACGATTGGTTAGAAGTGATTCAAACCAACCTTACCGGCGCTTATCACCTTTGCCGGGCTGCGGTACCCACCATGTTGGAACATCAATATGGCCGTGTGATCAACATCAGTTCAATTAACGGTGAAAAAGGGCAGATGGGGCAGACCAACTATTCGGCGGCTAAGGCAGGCCTGCATGGTTTAACCATGGCGCTGGCCCAAGAAGTTGCCCGCAAAGGCGTGACCGTTAACACCATCTCTCCTGGGTACATTGCCACTGAAATGGTCATGGCTGTTCCCGAAGAGATCCGTAACTCCATCATTTCTCAAATCCCGGTTGGCCGCCTTGGCGATCCTGACGAAATAGCGCGCGTCGTCGCCTTTTTGGCGTCTCCCGACTCGGGATTTATTACTGGCTCCAACATTTCCGCCAATGGCGGACAACATATGCATTAATAAGGAGATTGTTATGTTCCAAGATTGGATCCGTCAGGCTAATGGCCAACAGCAAGATGTGCTTAAGCCCCTGGCGCAAATCAACTCAGTGCTTTTGGACAATGTAGCCAAGTTCAGCAAATACCAAATCGATGCTCTCGACAGTTACACCCAAAGCCAAATCGACTTTGCAAAAAAATTAAACGATGCAGCCGCCAAGGGTGACACCGCGATGGTGGGCCAGGTGCAGATGAGCCAAATGTCTGATTTAAACAAGCAATTCATGCAAGACTGCAAATCATTTTTGGAGTTGAATGAAGGGCTGAGAAAAGAATTCAGCCAAGTGTTTGCTGACATCGCCAAGGAAGAGGTGAAATCCTAATATGCCCCATGAGAACCCTTGGGAGGCCTGCTGGCCTCCCATGTTGGCCATGGGCGACCAACTGGTCACTGCGGCGGCGAATCAGCCCCAGGCTTTTTGGGCCGCAGGTGCTAACTGGTGGCAAGCGCAAAGTCGTCTATGGCACGACAATGTCGAGAAAATGATATCGGATGGCAAGCCAGAAGAATGTTGGCAGTACTTCCAGCAAAGCCATAAATTAATGAACAGCTACTGGCAGGAGAGCATTGATAACCTCGAACACCTGCCAGGGAAAGACAAAAAGCAGTTAGCATTTTGGGCCCGCCAAACCATGCAGATGCAAGACCCTGCTCACTATGTTTTAACCAACCCAAAGGTGTTGGCAAAAACCCTTGAAGAAGGTGGTGAGAACTTAATGCGGGGGCTGGAATCTCTGGTCGAAGACATGGATAACAGCCCTCTTGGGCTTAATATTCCGCTCGGCAATACCAAGGTTTATGAGTTAGGCCGAGACTTAGCAGTAACGCCGGGTAAAGTCATCAAAGAGTCGCCGCTTTTTCAGCTAATTCAATATGCCCCCACCACCGAACAGGTTCATAAAGTGCCGGTATTAGTGGTGCCACCCTGCATCAACAAATACTACGTGCTGGACTTAAAACCTGAGAATTCCTTTGTGCGCCACTTGGTTGACCAAGGTTATACCGTCTTCTTAATGTCATGGGTTAACCCCACGGCCAAAGATGCTGACTTTGGCATGACCGAATACATGCAGGCGGTGCTAGAGGCGATTAATTGGGTTCGTGAAGAAACCGAAGAAAATCAGCTGCATACCATGGGGTACTGTGTCGGCGGTACTTTGCTTGCGCTAGCCTCAGCATGGTTAGCCGCCCGTGGTGCCAAACGTATTGCCAGCATGACGCTGGTTACCACGCTTCTGGATTTCAGTGAGCCAGGGGAGCCTGGGTTATTGCTGGTGCCTGCACTGCTCAAAAGCCTGATGACGGTAACTGACCAGCTGGGGTACATGGACGGGCGGTTAATGGCGACCGGCTTTTCGTTGCTTCGTGAGCAAGAACTGTATTGGCCTGCGTTTGTGAACCGTTATTTGTTGGGACAAAAGCCGCCAAGTTTTGACATCCTTGTCTGGAACTCTGATGTAACACACCTGTCTGCCAAGTTTTTCCGGGAATATATAGAAAATACTTATTTGGAAAACCGCTTGGCCACACCAGGTAGCTGGAAGCTTGATGGTTATAAAATGGATCTGCGGCGGGTGAGGGTGCCTATTTATATGCTTGCGGCAGAGAAAGACCACATAGTACCGCCGCAAAGTGCTTCGGCTTCGGCCAAGCTTTTTGGTGGCAACAATAAAAGGTTGGTGACCTCGGGCGCTGGGCACGTTGCCGGTGTGGTAAATCCGCCCGTAAAAAATAAATACGGTTATCGGGTAGAAGGGGAAGAAGGTATTAAAGAGGGCTCTTGGTGGCCGGACTGGTACCAGTGGCTTGATAGCCAATCGCCGGAGATGGTGCCTGCCAGAACGGTACCTGAAGGCATTGAAGATGCCCCCGGACGATACGTGCAGGTGAAGGTATAAAAAAACGCCCCCAAGGGGCGTTTTTTTATACCTCGACGGGCATTATTGGCCGTTATCAATAATCGGAATGAGTTCTATCTCAACCCGTCGGTTCTTGGCCCGCCCCTCGACAGTGGCATTACTGGCGATAGGCTTGGTTTCACCGTAGCCAATGGTGGTTAGGCGCTGTGGCACCACACCACGTACAACCAAGAAACTTTTCACCGAGTTAGCGCGGTTTTCTGAAAGGGTTTGGTTATAAGCGGCAGAGCCGGTGTTGTCGGTGTGGCCAGATATCTGCACCATGGTTTTCGGGTATTTATTAAGGGTACTGGCAAGGTCGGTTAACACGCTTTGAAATTCAGGCTTGATGACCGCACTGTTCACATCAAAGGTGATGCCATTGGGTATGGTGAGTAACAGATTGTCACCATTGCGTTGCACGTCGATACCTGAACCTGCGGTCTGTTGGCGTATTTCTTGTTCCTGCTTATCCATGTAGTTACCGACAGCGGCGCCAGCCAAGGCGCCAACAGCGGCACCGACCAGGGCGCGGTCTCGGTGATGGCTACCTGTTGCCTTGCCGAGCACAGCCCCGGCAATAGCCCCAATAGTGGCGCCGGTGGCAGTTCTATTGGTGGTTTGTTCGCCTGTCTGAGGGTCTACAGTGGTGCAGCCTGCTAACACAATAGCCGCTGCCAAGGCCGAAATACCTAAACGCTTGGTTTGAAACATGGAAAGTACTCCGAAATTTTCCCTAAGCTTATCAAAGCTATTTTTTGCCCAGAATAGAGCATTGATAATGAATTAACTATTAATTCAGTGACTGCGAATCTTAATGGCTGGGTGTAAATCAATCCGGCCTTCGTCGTCCACTGTTAGGTATTGTTCACCATGTTCCAAAATCGCCAATGGAGAAACCAGCGCAGAGCGCACAAACAGTAGCCTGGCACCTATTTTCAGCAATGCATAAACAGCATCGAGTTGTAACTCTCCAAGTTGATCGAAGTTTTGCTTTAGATCTTTGGCCTCTTTGCGGCGCTCTGAGGGGGGCAGTGACAATGACATGGCAACTAACTCCAAAGGCTGATCTTGTAGAGTGTAGACATTGTTAAGCGACTGGCTCTGGCACTTTACGTAATGTTTTGGCTAGAATGCGGGAAAACACCAATGACTTGTCGGCATGACCTTTGTGGTTTTGCCGGTTTCCTATTGTCTGTCTTTGGCCACACCATACAAAAACGGAGATGCCATGAAGCCGATCCCGATGACCCAGGCGGGTGCGGACCAGTTGCGCGAAGAACTTAAGCACCTTAAGAGTGTTCGACGCCCGCAGATCATTGAAGCAATTGCCACGGCTAGAGAGCTGGGCGATCTGAAAGAAAATGCGGAATACCATGCTGCACGAGAGCAGCAAAGTTTTTGCGAAGGTCGCATTCAAGAAATTGAAGGTAAATTGAGCAATGCTCAAATTATTGATGTCACCAAAATAAACAATACTGGCAAGGTGATTTTTGGTTCAACCGTGACCTTGCTGAACCTTGATACCGACGAAGAAGTGACTTATCGCATCGTCGGTGACGATGAAGCGAACATAAAGCAAAACCTCATCTCGGTTAGTTCACCTATCGCTCGTGCGTTGGTGGGTAAACAGCTTGATGACGTAGTGACCGTTGATACCCCATCAGGGGCAAAAGAATACGAAATCACTCAGGTTGAATACCTGTAAAAAAGGCCGCTTGGCGGCCTTTTTCTTAAGGAAATGATTATCGCGGCAAGCGAATGACAGGTTCTTTTGCGGGGCGATAAATGATCACAATGTGACCAATCATTTGTACTTTTGCAGCCGATAATTGCTGCGCGATGGTTTCAAAAATCGACTCTTTGAGTTCTCGATCTTTGGTTGGCACTTTAACTTTTATCAGTTCGTGGTGCTCCAGCGCCTGGTCTATTTCAGCCAGTACTCCTTCGGTTAAGCCATTATTTCCAAGCAGTACAACAGGCTTAAGTGGATGAGCCAAGGCTTTGAGATGCTGCCTCTGTTTCGGCGAGAGTTCCATGAATATGACCCTTGTGGGTTGAAAACCGTAATTTTATCGCCATTTATGGTCTAAGAGAAACGCCAAGAGACTTTCATGCCCAAAAAGAAACGTTCTGCCAGCTCAAGTCGGTGGCTAAAAGAGCATTTTGACGACCCTTATGTGCTGGCGGCGCAAAAGCGTGGTTTGCGATCTCGAGCCGTTTTTAAGCTCGAAGAAATTCAGCAAAAAGATAAGTTAATCAGGCCCGGTATGACCCTCGTGGATCTGGGGGCCGCCCCGGGCGGCTGGTCACAACTTGCCAGTGAACTGGTAGGTGAACAAGGAGAAGTGATTGCTTGTGACATTCTGCCCATGGATCCGTTACCCGGTGTTGCCTTTTTGCAGGGCGACTTTCGGGAAGAAGCGGTACTTAATGCCCTTTTGGATCGCATAGGCGGGCGTAAAGTTAATGTGGTGCTATCAGATATGGCGCCTAATATGAGTGGTACCAAAGGTGTCGACCAACCACGTGCCATGTATTTAGTCGAACTGGCATTGGATATGTGCCATCAAGTCATGGCACCAGGTGGCAGTTTTGTTGTCAAAGTGTTTATGGGCGAAGGTTTCGAAGAATACATCAAAGCGGTAAGAGCAGCTTTTACCAGTGTCAAGACACGTAAACCCGATTCATCCCGATCACGGTCATCGGAAGTATACATTGTGGCGACAGGGTATAAGTTATAGTACCCTGCCGGTAAGCGCGCCCCACAGCCTCAAGAGGTGCTTAAGTTGAGCGACATGGCTAAAAATCTCATTCTTTGGTTGGTTATTGCCGTTGTACTGATGGCAGTATTCCAAAGCTTCAATGGTTCTGAACCGAATCGTACCGCGGTCAGCTACACCCAGTTTTTGACTTGGGTTGAAAGCGGCCAGGTGAAAAGTGCTGTTGTTGACAACAAGTCCGGTGTTGTTTCCGGCTCGTTGAGCAGTGGCGAGCACTACAAAACCGTTATTCCGGGTGGTTATGACAAAGATCTTATCAACGATCTGAAAGCGCATAACGTAATGGACGCCACCGGCGTTACACCGGAATCACCCAGCTTATTAACCAGCATTCTTATCAATTGGTTCCCAATGCTGTTGCTGATTGGCGTGTGGATATTTTTCATGCGGCAAATGCAAGGCGGCGGCGGTAAAGGCGCTATGTCCTTTGGTAAGTCTAAAGCCCGGTTACTGTCGGAAGATCAGGTTAAAACAACCTTTGCCGATGTTGCCGGTGTTGAAGAAGCCAAGGAAGAAGTGTCCGAGCTGGTTGATTACCTGCGTGACCCTTCTAAGTTCCAGAAGCTGGGCGGTAAGATTCCTAAGGGCGTACTGATGGTAGGTCCTCCCGGTACCGGTAAAACCTTGCTGGCTAAAGCCATTGCCGGTGAAGCCAAGGTGCCTTTCTTTACTATCTCCGGTTCTGACTTTGTCGAAATGTTCGTGGGTGTGGGTGCGTCCCGTGTTCGCGATATGTTCGACCAAGCCAAAAAAGCGGCGCCTTGTATCATTTTCATCGACGAGATTGACGCAGTTGGTCGCCAGCGTGGCGCCGGCCTTGGCGGTGGTCATGACGAACGCGAGCAAACGCTGAACCAAATGCTGGTTGAGATGGATGGCTTCGACGGTAATGAAGGCATCATCGTTATTGCTGCCACTAACCGCCCAGACGTCTTGGACCCCGCTTTGCTGCGCCCTGGCCGTTTTGACCGCCAAGTTGTGGTGGGACTGCCTGATGTACGTGGCCGCGAACAAATTTTGAAAGTGCATATGCGCAAAGTGCCGGTTGCTGACGATGTCGAGCCCGCCTTGATTGCTCGCGGTACCCCTGGTTTTAGTGGTGCTGACTTGGCTAACTTGGTTAACGAAGCTGCACTGTTCGCCGCACGCACCAGCAAACGCCTGGTGGGTATGGAAGAGTTTGAGAAAGCCAAAGACAAAATCATGATGGGTGCTGAGCGCCGTTCCATGGTGATGACCGAAAAAGAAAAGGAAATGACGGCTTATCACGAAGCTGGTCATGCCATCGTCGGTCGTTTGGTGCCAGAGCACGACCCTGTTTATAAGGTGTCTATCATCCCGCGTGGTCGCGCCTTGGGTGTCACCATGTATCTGCCTGAGCGTGACCGTGTTAGTCACTCCAAGCAGCAGTTGGAAAGCATGATCTCAAGCCTGTTTGGTGGCCGCCTGGCGGAAAACATCATCTACGGGCCGGAAATGGTAACCACCGGTGCCTCTAACGACATCGAGCGGGCAACTGACATTGCGCGCAAGATGGTGACCCAGTGGGGCTTATCCGAAAAAATGGGGCCGCTGCTTTACGCTGAAGACGATGGTGAAGTTTTCTTAGGCCGAAGTGCTGCGAAAAGTAAGCACATGTCTGATGAAACAGCCCGTGCTATCGATGAAGAAATCAAACACGTTATTGACCGCAACTATCAGCGTTCCAAGAAAATCTTGGAAGAAAACATGGATATTCTCCATGCCATGAAAGATGCGTTGATGAAGTATGAAACCATCGATGCCAAACAGATTGACGATCTGATGAACCGGCGTGACGTAAGGGCTCCTGCTGACTGGCAGCCGCCTAAGTCTGAAAATACGCCGCCACCGGCCGCAGGAGAGGCAGATAAGCCGATGCGACCAACCGGTGGAGAGGCTCCCGCCAATTAATAAAAGACCCCGAGCTTGCTCGGGGTTTTCTTTTCTTGCATCTAAAGGAAATTACTAGCCATGAGTCAGCCTGAAGTTATGGGCATTTTGAATGTCACCCCCGATTCGTTTTCCGATGGTGGTAAACATAACGATTTTGATGGTGCGCTCCGTCATGCTGAAAAACTGCTTAGCGAAGGGGCTGACTGGATAGATATCGGTGGCGAGTCTACTCGCCCTGGCGCGGCTGAAGTGTCGGAACAAGAAGAAGTTGACCGTGTGGCACCTGTAGTTGAGGCGTTAAAAAGCCGCTTTAACGTCAAAGTATCCGTTGATACCTCTAAAGCCATGGTTATCAGCGAGAGCCTCAAATTCGGCGCCGACATGATTAACGACATCCGGGCGTTACTCGAACCGGGTGCCATTGAAGCGGTGGCTAACTCCAAAGCATTGGTGTGTTTGATGCATATGCAAGGGCAACCTCGCACCATGCAGCAAGCGCCTGTTTATCAAGACTTGATGGGCGAAGTAAAAGCCTTTCTTGAAGCGCGTATAGTCGCATGTGAAGCCGCGGGTATAGAACGCAGTAGATTGTGGTTAGACCCGGGCTTTGGCTTTGGTAAATCCCTAAAAGATAACTATGTCATGCTGAATCGCTTATCGGAGTTTGCAAGTCTGGGTTTACCGCTACTGGTTGGTATGTCGCGAAAGTCGATGGTAGGGCATTTACTGGGGCGCGACGTAGCGGAGCGTTTACCGGGCTCTTTAGCCTGCGCCCTGATTGCGGTTCAGCAAGGGGCTGGTATTATCCGCGTCCATGATGTCCAGGCCACTAAAGATGTTATTCGGGTTTGGCAAGCCACTGTGACGGAGTGCAAGGCGTGAAAGAACGCAAATATTTTGGTACCGACGGTATTCGTGGTTTAGTCGGTGAAGAGCCTATTACCCCTGAATTTGCCCTTAA
The DNA here is from genome assembly GCF_003367375.1 of Gallaecimonas mangrovi. Taxonomy (GTDB): domain Bacteria; phylum Pseudomonadota; class Gammaproteobacteria; order Enterobacterales; family Gallaecimonadaceae; genus Gallaecimonas; species Gallaecimonas mangrovi. The sequence goes on along the minus strand of NZ_CP031416.1, from coordinate 2,759,899 downwards.
ACTCGGTTATGCTGTGGGTAAGGTGCTGTCTCGTCAAGGCACCCATAAAATTTTGATTGGTAAGGATACGCGCATTTCCGGCTATATGCTGGAGTCAGCCTTGGAAGCGGGTCTGTCTGCGGCCGGTATTGATATTGAGCTAATGGGACCGATGCCAACCCCCGCCATCGCGTATTTAACCCGTACCTTCCGTGCGGAAGCCGGTATTGTTATCTCTGCATCCCATAATCCTTACCACGACAACGGCATTAAGTTTTTTTCCAGTGACGGTGAAAAATTGCCTGATGATGTGGAGTTGGCCATAGAGGCCGAACTAGACAAGCCAATGTTGGGGATCAGTTCTGAGCACCTAGGTAAGGCCCGGCGGTTAGACGACGCCGCCGGCCGTTATATCGAGTTTTGTAAATCCAACTTTCCCAACCAGTTGTCCTTAAAAGGGCTGCGAATGGTGGTCGATTGTGCCCATGGCGCTACCTACCATATTGCGCCGGCGGTGTTTAGAGAGCTTGGCGCTGATGTGGTGACCATAGGCACCAGCCCTGACGGCTTTAACATCAATGCCGGCTTTGGGGCAACGGACACCAAAGCTTTATCCGCCAAGGTTAAAGAAGTGCGCGCCGATTTTGGCGTTGCCTTGGATGGTGACGGCGATCGGCTGATGATGGTGGATGGCAACGGTAAGTTGGTGGATGGTGACCAGCTTATTTTCATCATCGCCCATTTCTGGCAGCAAAAAGGCCTCTTAACCGGCGGTGTGGTGGGGACCTTAATGTCGAATTTCGGCATGGAAGTCGCCCTTAAAGACCTAGGTATTGCCTTTGAGCGTGCCAACGTCGGAGACCGCTATGTGCTGGAACGTTTAAAGGCGAACGGTTGGGTATTGGGCGGTGAATCATCCGGGCATATTATTAGCCTCAATCACACTACTACCGGCGACGGTATTATTGCTGCCCTACAAGTTATGCATGCCCTGGTTTGCACACAAAAAAACTTGGCTGAGCTGGCGAAAGCCATGCCCAAGTACCCGCAAAAACTGATTAATGTGCGTTACCAAAAAGGCCAAGACCCTTTACTCAGTGATGATGTCACAGAAAGCGTGGCGGATGCCGAGAAAAAATTGGCGGGTACTGGCCGGGTATTACTGCGTAAATCCGGCACCGAACCTTTGGTACGGGTGATGGTGGAAGGGGCTGATGCCAATCTTGTTGAATCCCTAGCAAAATCCATTGCTGAAGTGGTAACCAAGGTTGCCCAATAAAGCAGCACTTGAAGGCCTTTTTTAAAAATCAGCTTGCGGGAGGCAGGTGGCTTCGTTAATATCTGCCCCGCTTTCGAGGTGATAGGCCTTAGTGCAGTCAACTCGGAGCCGCTTGACAGTGGTTGTCAATTTGCGACAATCACGGCGCGGCGGGGACCTCTCCCTGCCAGAGACAGGAAGCTACTGATATGTATGAAGTTCTGTTAGTGGTATACCTGCTCGTGGCGCTGGCCCTTATCGGTCTGGTAATGATCCAGCAAGGTAAAGGTGCCGATATGGGAGCGTCTTTCGGAGCAGGTGCCTCGAATACCGTATTTGGTGCCGGTGGTTCAGGAAATTTTCTGACCCGGGCTACCGCAATAGCGGCAACGCTATTTTTTATACTGAGCCTAGTGCTTGGTAATATGACAGCTCACCGGGCTAAGCCAGATGATAAATGGCAGAACCTTGGCGAGCCGGCAACTCAGCAGAAGCAGCAAGCGCCGCAGAAGCAAGAGAAGCCAGCATCAGAGAAAACGGACGATATTCCGAAGAACTGATGAGCAGTGAATTTGCCGAGATGGTGGAATTGGTAGACACGCTATCTTGAGGGGGTAGTGCCTTAATTGGCGTGCGGGTTCAAGTCCCGCTCTCGGCACCAAGTAAAGGCTCTTCGGCTTGATAAAAACCTTCAAGTCCAGTAAGATGCCGACCTGTTTTGACGCGGGGTGGAGCAGTCTGGTAGCTCGTCGGGCTCATAACCCGAAGGTCGTCGGTTCAAATCCGGCCCCGCAACCAAACAGTTAATCAAAGGCTTTGCTTTTGGTTAGCCGGCCCCATGCGGGGTCAGTCAACGTCAGGTTGAAGAAAGCCCCGCATGTTCGGGGCTTTTTGCTATACAAAGTCCGCGCAGTGACCATAGGGACTTGTTGCGGAGGTATCGATTACGCCTGGCGTAGTCGGCTGTGATACTGGGCGCTTAGCCCTTTTTTTGTTTTTGGAGGAATGCCCTTGGCAAGACTGGAACAACAATTGACACAAATGCTGACACCGGCTGTTGAAGCCCTTGGCTTTAGCTTGTTGGGTGTGGAAATGGTGCGTGCTGGCCGCAGTGCGACACTGCGTCTATACATCGATGGCCCTGAAGGGGTAACGGTGGATAACTGTGCCGAAGTCAGTCATCAGGTCAGTTCTGTTCTGGATGTTGAGGACCCCATCCAAAGCGAATATTTCCTGGAAGTGTCCTCACCCGGACTCGACAGGCCTTTGTTTGTGCCTGCGCACTTTGAGAAAGTGGTAGGCTCAGATATCGAGATTAAACTGGTTGTGCCGGTAGCGGGACGTCGCCGCTTTAAGGGCAAACTGGTTGCCATTGAAGGCGATTTAATCCTGTTGGCATACGAAGGCAAGGAAGACCGCTTCGCTTTCAGCAATATCGATAAAGCCAACCTGGTTCCTCAGTTTTAAATAACGGCAAAGGTGTAAACGAGGCATCCTGATGAATAAAGAGATCCTGCTGGTTGTCGATGCTGTCTCTAATGAGAAGGCCGTACCGCGCGAAAAGATTTTTCAGGCGCTGGAAGCTGCCCTGGCTACCGCAACCAAAAAGAAACATGACAAGGAAATCGAAGTCCGTGTCGCCATTGATCGCAAAACTGGCGACTTCGACACCTATCGCCGCTGGTTGATTGTCGAAGACAGTGACGACGTTCTTGAGCACCCGCTCAAGGAGGTTACCCTGGGCGCTGCGCGTGCCATGGAAGAAAATGACGAACTGCAACCCGGTGAATATATCGAAGAGCAAATCGATTCCATCACCTTTGACCGCATCACTACCCAAACTGCAAAACAGGTTATTTTGCAGAAGGTGCGTGAAGCTGAGCGGGCTCAAGTGGTTGAACAGTTTGCTGATAGCGTCGGTGAATTGGTTACCGGAACCGTAAAAAAAGCGACTCGCGACATGGTTATCCTTGATTTGGGTAACAATGCTGAGGCCGTTTTGTATCGGGATGAAATGCTGCCACGTGAGTCATTCCGTCCTGGCGACCGTGTGCGCGCGCTGCTGTTTGACGTTCGTCCGGAAGCCCGCGGTGCACAGCTGTTTTTGAGCCGTGCCAAGCCTGACATGCTGATTGAGCTTTTCCGCATTGAAGTGCCGGAAATTGGCGAAGAGCTGATTGAAGTAAAAGGGGCTGCTCGTGACCCTGGCAGCCGCGCCAAAATTGCGGTGAAAACCAATGACCGTCGCATCGACCCAATCGGTGCGTGCGTGGGTATGCGCGGTGCCCGCGTTCAAGCCGTATCCGGTGAGCTTGACGGTGAGCGCGTCGATATCGTGCTTTGGGACGATAACCCGGCCCAATTTGTTATCAATGCGATGGCGCCAGCCGATGTGGCCTCCATTATCGTTGATGAAGACGCTCACTCTATGGACATTGCCGTAGAAGAGAGCAACCTTGCGCAGGCCATCGGCCGTGGTGGTCAAAACGTGCGTTTAGCTAGCCAATTAAGTGGCTGGGAACTGAACGTAATGACGCTGGCTGATTTAAAAGCCAAGCACCAGGCTGAAAATGACAAGCTGCTCAAGCGTTTCATGGACAAGCTGGAAATCGACGAAGATTTTGCAGGGTTGTTGGTAGAAGAAGGCTTCTCCACCCTTGAAGAAATTGCATATGTCCCCACCTCTGAGTTCTTGGAAATCGAAGGCTTGGATGAAGAGCTGGTTGAAGAATTGCGTAACCGTGCCAAAGCAGCATTAACAACCGCTGCCTTGGCCAATGAAGAAAGCCTCGAAGGCTCAGAGCCTGCTGAGGACCTATTGAATCTGGAAGGGATGGACCGTCACCTGGCCTTTAAACTGGCCGCTGTTGGCGTTCGTACCCTTGAAGACCTGGCCGAACAAGGCGTTGATGATTTGGCCGATATCGAAGAGCTGGATGAAACCAAAGCAGGCGAACTGATTATGGCCGCCCGCAACATCTGCTGGTTCGGTGATGACGCCGAGGCCTAAACGGGATCAACGGAGGAAAGATTTAGATGGCAGAAGTTACAGTTGAAAAACTTGCCAATGATGTAGGTACGCCGGTTGATCGCCTGATCCAACAGTTTGCTGAAGTGGGTATCACCAAAGGCGCTTCAGACGAGGTCAGCGAAGACGAAAAGCAGACCTTGCTGTCTCACCTCAAAGAGCAGCACGGTGGCAATGCAGGTGCTCCTAACAAGTTGACCCTGACCCGCAAGACCAAGAGTACCCTCTCTGTAGGCGGTACTGGTGGCCGTACCAAAGAAGTGCAGGTTGAAGTGCGTAAGAAGCGCACTTTTGTCAAACGCGACCCTGAAGAGCAGGCGCGCATTGAAGCCGAAGCAGCCGAGCAGGCTCGCTTAGAGGCCGAACAGCAAGCCCGTAAAGAAGCTGAAGCGAAAGCGGCCGCAGAAGCGGCAGCCAAAGCGAAGCGCGAAGCGGAAGATAAGGCGCGTAAAGAAGCCGATGCGAAAGCAAAAGCCGCAGCGCAGCCTGCCAAGCAACCCGCCAAAAAAGACGATGCCGAAACGCAGCGTCTGAAGGCCGAAGCTGAAGCCCTTAAACGTAAGCAAGAAGAAGAAGCCTTGAAAAAGGCAGAAGCGGATGCAAAACGTCTTGAGGAAGAAGCACGCAAGCTGGCCGAAGAAAGTGAGAAGCGTTTGGCTGAAGAAGCTAAGAACAAAAAAGACGAAGACGACGACGGTAAATCTGCTTACGTAAAAGAAGCAGAAGTAGAAGCCGAGCGTGAATCTGAAGGTCGTCGTCGTGGCGCAGCCAAAGCGAAAGGTCAAAGCAAGCGTAACAGCGACAAGCGTGAACGTGAGTCAGACCGTCGTAGTGCCCGCGTACCGAAAAAAGGCAAAGGCCGTACCCCGGCGTCCATGCAGCATGGCTTTAATAAGCCAGCTCAGCCGGTAACCCGTGAAGTGCAAATTGGCGAAACCATTACTGTTGGCGAACTGGCCAGCAAGATGGCGGTAAAAGCGACCGAAGTCATCAAAGCGATGATGAAAATGGGCGCCATGGCCACCATCAACCAGGTTATCGACCAAGAAACCGCTCAGCTGGTTGCCGAGGAAATGGGCCACAAAGTGGTGCTGCGCAAAGAGAACGAGCTGGAAGAAGCGGTACTGCAAGACCGTGACAGCGATGAGTCTCAAGCCGAGCCGCGTGCCCCTGTGGTAACCATTATGGGCCACGTTGACCACGGTAAAACGTCCTTGCTGGACTATATCCGTAAAGCCAAAATCGCCGCAGGCGAGGCCGGTGGTATTACCCAGCACATCGGTGCTTACCACGTGGAGCACGAGAAAGGCATGATCACCTTCCTCGATACTCCCGGTCACGCCGCCTTTACCGCTATGCGTGCTCGTGGTGCTAAAGCGACCGATATCGTGGTGCTGGTTGTTGCTGCCGATGACGGCGTTATGCCCCAAACCAAAGAAGCTATCCAACACGCCAAGGCTGCCGGTTCACCGCTGATTGTGGCAGTGAACAAAATGGATAAGCCTGAAGCTGACCCAGACCGCGTTAAAAGCGAACTGGCGCAGAACGATGTTCTGACCGAAGACTGGGGCGGTGAAGTGCAGTTTGTTCCGGTTTCCGCCAAAACCGGTGAAGGTGTTGATAACCTTCTGGACGCCATCTTGCTGCAATCTGAACTGCTGGAACTGACCGCTGTTAAAGACGGTATGGCGTCAGGCGTTGTGGTTGAGTCCCGTTTGGATAAAGGCCGTGGTCCTGTTGCTACCGTGCTGGTGCAATCTGGTACCCTCAAGCAAGGCGACATCGTGCTATGTGGCTTGGAATACGGCCGCGTTCGCGCCATGCGCAACGAGCTTGGCGAAGAAATTAAAGAAGCAGGCCCTTCTATTCCGGTTGAGATCTTAGGTCTTTCCGGCGTACCGGCAGCGGGTGATGAAGCCACTGTTGTACGTGATGAGAAGAAAGCCCGTGAAGTGGCGCTGTACCGTCAAGGTAAGTTCCGTGACGTTAAACTGGCCCGTCAGCAAAAAGCTAAGCTCGAAAACATGTTTGCCAACATGGCCGAAGGTGAAGTGTCCGAGCTTAACGTGGTGCTCAAAGCCGACGTACAGGGTTCAGTTGAAGCCATTACCGATTCCTTGCTGAAACTCAGCACCGATGAAGTAAAAGTCAAAGTGGTTGGCTCTGGTGTTGGTGGTATCACCGAAACCGACGCTACCCTGGCTGCGGCTTCTAACGCCATTATCCTCGGCTTTAACGTCCGTGCCGATGCTTCTGCCCGTAAGGTTGTTGAAACCGAGAACCTGGATCTGCGCTACTACAGCGTCATCTACGAACTGCTTGAAGAAGTGAAACAAGCCATGACCGGCATGTTGGCACCGGAATTCAAGCAGGAAATCATCGGTCTGGCCGAAGTGCGTGATGTCTTTAAGTCACCCAAGTTCGGTGCTGTTGCAGGCTGTATGGTTACCGAAGGTGTGGTTAAGCGCTCTGCGCCCATCCGCGTACTTCGAGAAAACGTGGTTATCTACGAAGGCGAGCTGGAATCCCTGCGCCGCTTTAAAGATGACGTTGCGGAAGTGAAGAGCGGCTATGAGTGTGGTATCGGCGTTAAGAACTACAATGATGTTCGCGTTGGTGACCAGATTGAGGTCTTCGAGACGGTGGAAGTCGCTCGGACCCTCTAATAGCAAAACACCTTAAGGACGGGGGCCAAGCGCCCCCGTCCTTGTCTTTAAAAGGCAAATATCATGGCAAGAGAAGTCAGTCGTACACGTCGGGTTGGCCAAGAGCTGCAACGGGAAATCGCAATGATTTTGCAGCGCGAGGTTAAAGATCCACGAGTAGGCATGGTGACCGTCTCCGGCGTTGAAGTGAGCCGCGACCTGTCACATGCCAAAATATTCATTACCTTGTTTGAGCAAAACGAAGACAAGGTAAAAGAAACCCTCAAAGGCTTGGCCGAAGCCAAACCTTATATCCGCAGCCTGGTTGGCTCACGCCTGCGTTTGCGCATCGTGCCGGAGCTTAAGTTTGTGCACGATACCTCATTGATTGAGGGGATGCGGATCTCCAACGCGGTTAGCCAAGCCATCGCTTCTGATGAAGCGAAAAAAGGCCAAAGCGACCGTAAGGACGATGAGGACACCGAATGAGCAGGCGCCGGTCCAAGGGCCGTCCGCTTGACGGTGTCCTGCTGTTGGACAAGCCACAGGGATTGTCGTCTAACGACGCCCTGCAGAAAGTAAAGCGTATATTCTTCGCCCAAAAAGCGGGGCATACCGGCGCATTAGATCCATTGGCAACCGGTATGCTGCCCATTTGTTTTGGCGAAGCCACCAAGTTTTCGCAGTATCTGTTGGATTCCGATAAAGGCTACCGTGTGATAGCTAAACTGGGGGTGCGTACCGACACCTCCGATGCGGATGGCGAAGTGGTGTCAGAGCGGCCAGTGCATGTGGCGATGGGTGATTTGTTGGAAGCGCTGGATAAGTTCCGCGGTGACATTCTGCAAGTGCCCAGCATGTATTCGGCACTGAAGTTTCAAGGCAAGCCGTTATACAAGTACGCCCGTGAAGGCATTGAAGTGCCCCGTGATGCGCGGCCTATTACCGTTTATAACCTCACCTTGGTGCGTTTTGACGACGATGAAGTCGAACTGGATGTGGAGTGCTCGAAGGGCACCTATATTCGCACCATCGTTGACGATTTAGGTGAAGTGTTGGGCTGCGGCGCCCATGTCACTATGCTGCGCCGCACGAAAGTATCCCATTATCCAATGGAACGTATGGTCACGCTCGAGCGGTTAGAAGCGCTGTTAGAACAAGCCCGCCAAGACGAGGTAACCCCTGGCGACTACTTAGATAGCTTCCTGTTGCCCATGGACAGCGCGGTATTGGATTTGCCCGCTGTTGAGGTACAAGCCGCCACTGCCTTTTACATTAAACAAGGGCAGGCGGTGCAGGTTAGCGGCGCACCCGCCGCCGGTTTGGTGCGGATAGTGGAAGAAGGGCACTTTATTGGTATCGGTGAAATGGACGATGACGGTAAAGTGGCCCCCAAACGATTGGTGGTGGCACACTGACCCTTGGCAGTTTGCTTGCCTTAGGGTAGAATGCGCGCCTCTTGCATGGCTGAATTAGTGATCGGCCATGTGTTTATCTACTAGGAGACATCATGTCACTAAGCGTTGAAGCGAAAGCTAAAATCGTTGCAGAACACAGCCGCGGCGAGAACGATACCGGTTCCCCGGAAGTTCAAGTTGCCCTGTTGACTGCCCAGATCACTCACCTGCAAGGTCACTTCGCCCAGCACAAACAAGATCACCACAGCCGTCGTGGTCTGCTGCGTATGGTTTCCCAGCGTCGTAAGCTGCTGGACTACCTGAAGAAGAAAGACGTTCAGCGTTACGCTGATCTGATCGGTAAGCTGGGTCTGCGTCGTTAATCGACATTACCTTGCAAAGAAAAGGGGGCTTAGGCTCCCTTTTTTGCGTTCTGGTGCCCAGTGGCTACCTCTTGCCGATAAGCTGCTATATACTTGGCGCGCAAAGTAAGCGACCAAAAAATCAAGGATCGGTTTGATCCTAAGGACAATCAGTGAAACCTATTATTAAGACCTTCCAGTACGGTCAAAACACCGTCACTCTGGAAACCGGCGCTGTAGCGCGCCAAGCAAGCGCAGCTGTTATTGCCAGCATGGACGACACCGTTGTACTGGTATCTGTTGTCGGTAAAAAAGAAGCCGACCTTTCCAAGGATTTCTTCCCGCTAACCGTTAACTATCAAGAGCGTACTTACGCTGCTGGTAAAATTCCTGGTGGCTTCTTCAAACGTGAAGGCCGTCCTAGCGAAGGCGAAACCCTGACTGCGCGTCTGATTGACCGTCCTATCCGCCCGCTGTTCCCGAATGGCTTTAAGAATGAAGTACAAGTTGTGGCCACTGTGGTTTCTGTGAACCCACAAGTTAGCCCTGACTTGGTTGCCATGATCGGCACCTCTGCTGCACTGGCTATTTCCGGCATTCCTTTTGCTGGCCCTATCGGTGTAGCCCGTGTTGGTTATATCAATGACAATCTGGTGCTGAACCCCACCACCGCAGAATTACCTTCCTCCAAGCTGGACCTCGTTGTTGCCGGTACCGAAGGTGCGGTATTGATGGTGGAATCTGAAGCTGAATTGCTGCCAGAAGAAGTGATGCTGGATGCGGTGATGTTTGGTCACCAGCAAATGCAAACAGTGATCAGTGCCATTAACGAATTTGCCGCTGAAGTAAACACCCCGAAATGGGAGTGGAGCGCGCCGGCCGAGAACACCGAGCTTAAAGAAAAAATCAAAGCCGCTGTTTGGGAAAAACTGGGTGATGCTTACCGTATCCAAGACAAAATGGAACGTTATGCCACCATCGGTGCTATCAAATCTGAACTGATGGCAAGCCTGGTTGAGGCCGACCCTGAGCTCAACACCAAAGAAGCTGGCGATCTCTTCTCAAAAGTAGAGAAAACCTTGGTCCGTGGCCGTGTGCTTGCTGGCGAACCGCGTATTGATGGCCGTGACCCACAAATGGTGCGTGCCCTGGATGTTGCCACCGGCGTACTGCCCCGTACCCACGGTAGCGCTATTTTTACCCGTGGTGAAACCCAGGCACTGGTTGTTGCCACCCTTGGCACCCAGCGTGACGGCCAGATCATTGATGAACTGACCGGTGAACGTACCGACCACTTCCTGTTCCATTACAACTTCCCTCCCTACTGTGTAGGTGAGACCGGCATGATTGGTAGCCCCAAACGCCGCGAGATCGGTCATGGTCGTTTGGCTAAACGTGGCGTACTGGCGGTAATGCCGTCTGCCGACGAATTCCCTTACACCGTGCGTGTGGTGTCTGAAATCACCGAATCTAACGGTTCTTCCTCTATGGCTTCTGTCTGCGGCTCCTCTTTGGCGCTGATGGACGCCGGTGTGCCTATCAAGTCCTCTGTGGCCGGTATTGCCATGGGCTTGGTAAAAGAAGAAGAAAACTTCGTAGTACTGTCTGACATCCTTGGTGATGAAGACCACCTTGGCGACATGGACTTTAAAGTGGCCGGTTCTCGTCAGGGCGTTACCGCTCTGCAGATGGACATCAAAATCGAAGGCATCACTAAAGAAATCATGCAGGTGGCGCTGAAGCAGGCCCATGACGCCCGTATCCATATTCTGGGTGTAATGGACCAGGCTATCGAAGGCCCGCGTGACGAAATTTCTGCCTACGCACCGCGTATTCACACCATGAAGATCAACCCTGAGAAGATCCGTGATGTGATTGGTAAAGGCGGCAGCGTTATCCGCGCTCTGACCGAAGAAACCGGCACTACCATTGAAATCGATGACGACGGCACCGTTAAAATCGCGGCTGTCAACGGCGACCAAGCCAAAGAGGCTATCCGCCGCATTGAAGATCTGACCGCCGAAGTTGAAGTTGGCCGTATCTACGACGGTAAAGTGACTAAGATCGTTGATTTTGGTGCTTTCGTCGCCATTCTGCCTGGTAAGGAAGGTTTGGTACACATTAGCCAGATCGCTGAAGAGCGTATCGAGAATGTGTCTGATCACCTGAAAGTTGGCCAGGAAGTCAAGGTTAAGTGCTTGGAAGTGGACCGTCAGGGCCGCGTGCGTCTGTCTATTAAAGAAGCGCTGCCTAAGCCTGAAAAAGTAGAAGAGCCAGCCGAAGCGCCTACTGAACAAGCCCCTCAGGCCGAACCTGCTGCACAAATCGACAGCGATGCAGATAAAACTGAGTAAGCACTAAGCTTATTGATAAAAAGGGGAGCTTTGGCTCCCCTTTTGTTTTTGGTTCTGGCAGGATGTATCGACAACAAAGAAGAGACATGGATTATGCGAAAGACACTAGCCGTCCTGATCCCATTGATGTTGGCAGGCTGTGCCTCCTTGCCATCCACAAGTAAAACCGACAGCAGGCTTATTCTTGCTGAACCTATGGCAGTTCCATTTCAATCGGAAGTTGAACTGGTTCGTTTAGAACAGATATTGGCCCGCGCTGACCTCAATAAAGAGCAGCGTGCCGAGGTGATTTACCACCGTGGCGTGGTGTATGACTCTGTGGGCTTGCGTGCATTAGCAAACCGGGATTTCCACCTGGCCGTTAAGCTCAACCCCAAAATGGCTGATGCTTATAATTTTATTGGTATTCAGGCCATATCAGACGAAGAGTTTGACCAGGCCTATGACGCTTTGGATACCGCCATCGCCTTAGATCCAAAGCCTGATTATGCCTATTTGAATCGTGGTATTGCGCTCTATTACGGCGACAGGCCAGAGCTTGGCGTGCCGGACCTTAAAAAGTTTGTGAGCCTGCAACCTGACGACCCGTATCGGATTGTTTGGATGTATCTGTTAGAAGATGCGGTGGACCCTGCAAAGGCAATGACCGAGCTCAATGCCAATGCTAAGCACCTGCATGGCCATGCTTGGGCGAATCAGTTGGTATTGTTGTATCAGGGAAAACTCTCTGAGAGTGACTTTATCAATGGCCTTAAAGACGGCATTGACTCAAACCAAGCCTTGGCTGAACGACTGTGTGAAGCGTATTTCTACCTTGGCAAGCTTCACCAGCGCCATGGCGACACTGGCGAAGCCATTAACTTCTTCAAATTGGCGTTAACCACCAATGTGAAAGATTTTATTGAGTATCGCTACGCACGTCTTGAGATAAAGCGGATACGCCGTCAGCTGGCGCAAGCTCAGCAAAAGGCTGGTTGAGCTCTAATAACTCCTTAGGGCTCGGTTTAGCAAGATAAAAGCCTTGCAGGTAATGGATCCCCATCTCTTTAGCCAGCAGCATTTGCTGCTGGTTTTCTATTCCTTCTGCGACCACTTTTAAAGACAAGGCTTTGGCCATACTCACCAATGCCTCAACCAATGATCTGTCGCGGTGAGACTCGTGGATCCGGGCCATAAAGCTTTTATCAATTTTCAGGCAATCCAGTGGCAACTGCTGAAGATGTGACAGGGATGAGTAGCCGGTACCGAAATCGTCCAAGGCAATGCGAACACCCATATCGCGCAAGGTTTGAATATTGGCCAGGCTGACTTGCCAATCTTCCATTAGTGCTGTTTCGGTGATTTCGAGCTGCAAAACGGAAGGCTCTAAGCCTTTCTTTTTCAAGCATTTTGCAACTTTGTCTGCAAAATTGGTTTGATGCAGCTGGTTGTGAGAAACGTTCACCGACACCACTAAGTCAATACCTTGCTGTTGCCAGTAACAGGCCTGTTCCAAGGCTTGCTCCAATACCCAAAGCCCCAACGGCAAAATGATGCCGGTTTCTTCAGCCAGAGGAATAAAGACATCTGGGCTGGCATGTGACCAGCGCAGCAAGGTTTCCACTGATTTCATTTTGCCATCAGTGGTGTTGTAGATCGGCTGGTAAACCAGCGTGAAATCCTTTTTCTCCATGCTCTTACGCAACAACTCTTCCATGGTGAGCTTATTACGCATGTTGTCGTAAAGGCATTGGTCGAAAAACAAGTAGCGTGAGCGGCCAATATTTTTTGCCTGATACATGGCTACATCGGCGCGTTGGATCAGTTCCTCGCCATTGGCGGCGTCGTCAGGGTGGCGAGCAATACCGATGCTTACGGACAAATGCAGAACATTGCCCGATACGCTAAATGGCCGGGTAAAGCCTTCAGTTAGCCGAATGGCGATAGCTTTAATGCTGTCTTCATTGGCTTGATTTACCAACAATACAAATTCATCACCGCCGTAGCGGGCTAAAAAGCTGCATTCACCGGCCAGCTCTCGCAGGCGCTGCGTGGTCTTTTTCAATAGCTCGTCGCCGACGCTATGGCCCAGGCCATCGTTAACCTTTTTAAAGCCATCAAGGTCAAGGAACATCAGGGTAAATGGCTCACCACTCTCAAGGTGCTTGTAAAGCGCCTCTAAGAAGCTAAACCTGTTCGGCAGGCCAGTAAGCTGGTCTTCATGTGCCCGGCGGGCAAGTTCGGCTTCAAAGCGCTTAAGCTCGTTTCTGTCGGTAACCAACTGGTTACGCATGTCCAGCAAGCTTTTGGTGAGGTGGTCCAGCTCATCCTGGCTTTGCTTGAAATAAAGCGCTGGCGTGGCTTCTAAATTCTCAAGGCGCAAACCCTTCGCGAACTGTGACAGCCTCAATAGGCGCCGCGTTACCAGTGTTTGCACCAACCAAAGCAGTAACCCTGCCAAAATAAAGGTGTAAAGGCTTAAGGTGAGAAAGGCGCTACGCACTTTATCCCAGGCATGGGTACTGATGGCATGGTTATCAAAGATAAGCGTCAGTTGACCTAGATCTTTACCCTGGCCATTTTTGATAGGGTATTGGTATTGCTGACCGTCTTTGGGCTTCTCGCCGACAGCAATATTAATATCGCCAGCGATAGCAGCATAAGCGGCAAAAGGCTGTTGAAGCAGGCTTTCAAGGTTCAAGCGGGTGCGTTCGGTATCAAAATTCCATACGGCGCCCGCCAGGGTAGGCAAAAAGCCCTTAACTACCTGGGTGCTGGTGAGAGTAACACTGCCCTGTGCATCTTTCTTATCCATCAGGTACTGAACCGGGATCAGCAGTACCATCATTAAGAAACTCAAACTCAAAGCCAGTAACATCAAACGTCGACTGAGCTTTGCATTTCTCTGATGCGGCATAATCAACCTAACAAGGCAAATCGGCGTACGTACATAAGGTGATGCCTTTTTAACCTTTCGTCAAATGATTGTTAAAAAATATTAGTGGTTAAAAAAATTTGTCATCTGACGGCCAATCTACACTTTTCAGCTTATCTGTTGTTTCCTCAAGGCATTAGTCTCGGTAGCTTAGCTAAATTGCCTGGAAGGCAATTTCACACACCACAATAAAGAGAAAGCGCATGAAACTTCGCTACAGCTTAGTTTGCTGTTTGGCCGCATTGGGTATTGCTGTGCCCGCCGTGGCGGCTCAGGACCATGTCGGTTATTACCGTCAGCCGGCACTCAATGGCAACACCTTAGTCTTCACATCAGAAGGGGATATTTGGGTCGATACCTTAGGCAAAGGGCAAGCCCATCGTTTAACCAGCCGCCCGGCGCAAGAAAGTGGTGCTGTACTTTCCCAGGATGGAAAAACCTTGGCCTTTGTTGCCAATTACGAAGGGGCTCAGGAAGCCTATGTAATGCCCGTTAATGGCGGTGCTCCGAAAAGAGTTACCTTCGAGCAAAGCCATGTCCGTTTACAAGGCTGGACCCACGACGGCCATATTCTCTATTCCACCGATAATGCTTTTGGGCCGTCCAGCACCTGGATCCTAAAAGAAGTTGACCCTGGCACACTTAAAACCACCACCTTACCCCTCGCCAATGCAGTGCAAGGCAGTCTGGATGAAAAGGGTGACTACGTTTATTTTGCGCGCTTTGGCCTGCAAGTAACCGGTGACCACGCCAAGGTTTATCGTGGCGGTGCGCAAGGGCAGCTGTGGCGTTACAAGCTTGGCAGCAACAAAGAGGCGCAGCTACTGTCGAGCAAAGACGCCGGCTCAGAAAGCGACCCGATGTTTTATCAAGGCCGTCTTTACTATGTTTCCGACAAAGACGGTAACCCTAACCTTTGGTCTATGGCGGCCAGCGGTGGTGACGCCAAGCAGTTAACACACTTTAAAAACTGGCCAGTGCGCGGGCCAAGCCTCAACGATGGCCGCATTGTGTTCCAGCACGGCGCTGATTTAATGATGCTGGATATTGCTAAGGACTCGTCCCAGAAGCTGGACGTTGCTCTTGCCAGTGATGAGCCTTATGAGCAAGAGCGCTGGCTATCCGAACCCCTTAAATACGCCACAGATGCCGAGCTTAACGCCGCTGGCAGTAAAGTGGTGTTAACCGCCCGTGGCCGGGTCGCCGTTGCGGGCACCGATGGTTCGCGATTGGTACAAATAGCAACCCCTGCCCAAAGCCGGGTGCGTGATGCGGTAATGAGCAAAGATGGCAAATGGATTTACGCCATCTGTGATGCCAGTGGCGAGCAGGAACTTTGGCGTTTTGCCGCTGATGGCAGTGATAACGCCAAACAGCTTACTCACGATGGCCACACCTTGAGGTGGAGTTTAAGCCTGTCACCCGATGGCCGTTATCTGGCCAACGACGATAACGATGGTGCCTTGTGGCTGTTCGACCTTAAAACCGGCACCAATAAAAAGATCTTTGGCAACGGCCCTGGCCTTGGGCCTTTTGGTGAGCTGGCATGGTCAGCCGACAGCCGCTACTTAGCCATTGCCGCTACCCTTAACGGTCACGAACGTAGCCAAGTGATCCTTTATGATGTCAAAGAAGGGCGCCAACAATTTCTGACCAGCGGTAAATACGAGTCGTCTTCGCCCGCCTTTAGCCCTGATGGTAAGTGGCTGTATTTCTTGTCTGACCGCTCATTTAACGCTACCCCCGGCGCGCCTTGGGGCGACCGTAATATGGGGCCGATGTTTGATAAACGCACCGATATCTATGCACTGGCTCTGGATCCTAAAGCGGTATTCCCTTTCCAGCGTCCTAGTGAATTGCTGGCAGCCAAAGAGCAAGCCGACGACGGTAAGTCAAAGATTGCCTGGGATACCATTGCCGGGCGCCTCTGGCAGGTTCCCGTGCCATCAGGTAATTACAGCCACCTGGAAGTCACCGACGAGCGTCTTTATGTGCAAGACAGCCCGGCAGGTAATGGTCTTTCTAGCTTAAAAACCATTGCCTTTGACCGCCAATCCCCAGAGATTGAAACCTTCGCTGGCGATATTGGTGGCTACCAGTTGTCTGATGACCGCCACAAATTATTGGTGCAGCGGCAAAGCCGGCCAGAACAAATGATGATAGTGCCAGCCCTTGCCTCTATGCCGGGTGATACCAGCAACATGCAAGTGCAAGGGGACCAATGGCAGCTGGCCATCAACCCCAGTGATGAATGGCAACAAATGTTTAAAGACGCTTGGTTGATGCACCGCTCTTCTTTTTACGACCCAACCATGCGCGGTGTTGATTGGAATAAAGTCAAAGCCCGTTTTGAGCCCTTGGTGGCGAGGGTGTCTGACCGTTATGAGCTGGCTGATTTGATGGGGCAAATGACCAGCCAACTGAATGCACTGCATTCACAGGTCTATGTAGGCGATGTTCCTGGCAACGCCGATGCTGCTAGCGCCGCTAGCCTTGGCGCGCAATTGGTGCAGGGCGACGATGGCGTACGCATTAGCCATATCTTTGAAACAGACCCAGAATTACCGGACCAAGCGGGCCCGCTGGCTAAACCTGGCGTTGATGCCCGTAATAGCGATGTGATAACCGCCATTAATGGCCGAGCCGTGAACAAGCTAAGCGACGTTAGTTTGCTGCTGCGTAATCAGGCCGGCAAACAGGTACTGCTGACCTTGGCACGGGGTGATAAAAAGCATGAGGTGATTGTTTACCCGGTCGATTTACGCACCAACAGCATGCTGCGTTATCACGACTGGGTTGAGCACAACCGCGATGAAGTCACCAAGGCCAGCCACGGCAAAATTGGTTACTTGCATCTCTACGCCATGGGCACCAGCGATATTGAAAGCTTCGCGCGGGAGTTTTATGCCAACTACAACAAGGACGGGCTTATCATCGATGTGCGCCGTAACCGTGGTGGCAATATTGACTCCTGGATAATTGACAAGCTTATGCGCCGGGTGTGGATGTTCTGGCAGCCCAAACAAGGTGATGCCAACACCAACATGCAGCAAGCCTTCCGTGGCCACCTGGTGGTACTGACCGATCAGGTTACCTATTCCGATGGTGAAACCTTTAGTGCCGGTATTAAAGCCTTAGGTTTGGCGCCGTTGATTGGTATGCGCACCGCTGGCGCTGGTGTTTGGCTCACCGGCCGCAATGCATTGTCTGACTTTGGTATGGCAAGGGTTGCCGAGTTCCCGCAGTTTGAGCTGGACGGCCACTGGATTGTTGAAGGCCATGGGGTGGAGCCCAACATTGAAGTGGATAACCTGCCCCATGCCACCTTTGAAGGTAAAGATGCGCAGCTGTTGCGTGGGATTAGCTATCTTGAAAAAGAGCTAAAAGACCACCCAATCAAACCTTTAAAAGCCGATGATGTAACAAAACAGCCAAGGGCTACCGACGTTAAAAAGGAATATGACCAAAGCAAACGCTAACGAAAAAGGCGCCCAAGGGCGCCTTTTTAGTCTTGAGGCAATGCCAACCGCTGCACCGTAGTACCGGTGACCACTTTTTCAAAATCGGCTTGAGCCTGCGCTAGCCAATATTTGTCCAAGTTGCTGGGCAACATGCGATTGAGACTAAATTGGATAACCAGCTGATATCGTGTCCCCAAAGGCGTGCAGTAGTAAATATAGTGTGGGATCACGCCATGGTGTGACCACCAAAAATGCACCCAATTGAGGTTGCTATGAGCAACGATCTTATATTCATGGGGAACATGCATTTTAGATGCTTCAACCCCTCTGTTTATGGCGTCCTCATAATCATGAAGTACCATATCCAGATGGCTTTTATCGACACTTCCATCTAATAGGCTTTGATAGTAAGCGTCCACCTTATCTTGGGCTGAAAGGTGTTCCCGAGTAGCAAAAAAAGCGATTTCTTTTTGACGTTTATGCCAATTATGACCGCCCACCGCGTCGACAAACTGAAAGTAGTCGTCTTTCAGGTACGTAGTTAGTGCAGCACAGCTTTCTTCTTCAAGTGGCTTTTTTAGCTGTTCTACCTTCCAAGTTGCGGTAACAAAGGTAAAGGGCTCGCCTTGAATGGGATACCATTTAGGCTGGCGATACCGCCAAAGGGCGGCGTCAATATCGACAAAACGATGGCCCGTGCGCCACTCGCGATCCACCTCAACGGCATTGCTATCAAAATGCGTAAGGTCAATCGAGGATGGATACTTACCTGATGTACCCTGGATGATGCTGCCTGGTTGCAGAATGTCGATGCAATATGGCCCAGCTGCAACCTGATAGTGTTCGCTATGCTCAAAGTCGGGGCCGCCAGAAGTCCCTTTTCGTATTAGGTGATCTTTAATCTTGCCTAACAACTTAGCCCCCTTTGGCTATATAACGCGCCACCATTTTGGCGTGACCGTAATTCCCAGTGAGCAGCAGCTGATGATGATAAGTCTCTATTCCCAAATAGGGCAAGGTATGTGAACTTGCCAGGCTGTTATCGCCCTTAATCAGTCCCATAAATTTATACGCACGCCACAACCCTGATGCACTCAGATCGTTTGCACCGGCGATGTTAGGAACCGGATCAAAGGGGTTATTGCGGCTAGAGGCAATTGGAATTAATGCTTGCTGGCAGACCAGGCGTACATCCGCCATATTGCAGCCCACGCCGTGCAAGCTAATGCTATGGCAGTTAAGCGGTGTACCAATGGCTTTTAGATGAACACGTATCGCTCTGGCAAAGATAATGGCGCCTTGGCTATGAGCGACCCATTGGGTGCGCTGGCCACGCTGCTGGGCTTCATGAAGTACGGCTGCCAAATGATGCACATTGTGGCTGTAGCCATTAAAGCGGCCTGCAAAGCGTTTATCAAAACCACACTCGAGAATGTCTTCTCCGGCGCTGTCACTGGGATTATGAAACAAGGTGTAGTCTTCAAAGGACTGGTTCTGGTAGGCCGCTTCTAAGTGAGTGCCCATCAACCAGGTCGCCTTGGGCAGTTCGTTAAGCATGCCGTTTACGGCGGCATACTGAGTTTCTACTCTATGCACTGGAACTGGCTCGGCGTTGTCCCAATTGGCAATCAGCTTATCTACGATTTTGTCGTCTTGGTTATCCTTTTTAAAAGCCATGTGGCCTTTTCTTTGCACCTTATAGAGAGCATTACGTTCAAGATAGGGAGTGCCCGATTTCACGCCTAATAACTGCTTGTCGAAGTAAACCTCGTTTATCACTATTCCTGATGACGCGATAACAAACTCCACCAAATAGTGATACCCCTTAAAGGGATATTGGCTACGGCGAAGGCGCTGGAAGGCATTATTGCGCTGCACAGATACATCTGGCGCGCTGGGGTTTTTAGAGATGGCGACTATCTCTTCAACCACTTTGATGCGGTCAAAGTCGTTGAGGCTGCACAGCATTTTTAAGGCTTGATGTTTAAGCTTTACCCGGGTCTCCAGCCAGGCCGACAGTTTGGCGGGAAGCTTTTTCACTGTCATGGGGCGCTGGGTGTCGTTATCAAACAGCTTGGAGAACTCGGGGTATTGAACGGCGTCTTTCCAACTGACCAAGGTATTGGCAGCAATACTGCGTGTTTGCGCAGAAAGCATCTGGCGTGACATGACTCTTCCTTGAGTGTGTCTGGGAACCTGAGGGCGAAGTATTGGGCAAGGGTGAATGGCCTGTCATGGCATATCGGACATGCGTTAAATGAAAAAGGCGCCCAAGAGCGCCTTTTTCATTTTTGCGAACAGTTATTTTACTTCTTCACCGGCCGCTTGTTTGTCGGCGTGGTAGGAAGAGCGCACCAGCGGGCCACAGGCGGCATGTTCATAGCCCATGGCCATGGCATCATCATGTAGCGCATCAAACTCAGCAGGCGGCACGTAGCGCGCTACCGGCAAGTGGTGGCGGCTAGGTTGCAGGTACTGGCCAAGGGTTAGCATGGTTACGCCGTGGGCATGCAAGTCTTTAATCACGTCGCGGATTTCATCGTTGGTTTCACCCAACCCCATCATCAGGCCAGACTTGGTAGGCACTGTCGGGTTACGTTCTTTAAAGCGTTTTAGCAGCTCCAGCGACCATTCATAGTTGGCGCCGGGGCGCACCATCTTATAAAGGCGTGGCACGTTTTCGAGGTTATGGTTGAAAACGTCCGGCGGTGTTTCAGACAGAATATCCAGGGCCACATCCATACGGCCACGAAAATCGGGGACCAGAATTTCAATTTTGATGTTAGGGCTGTATTTGCGAATGGCTTTAATACAGTCAGCAAAGTGCTGGGCGCCGCCATCACGCAGGTCGTCGCGGTCAACCGAGGTGATCACCACGTATTTAAGCTTCATGTCGCGAATGGTAACGCCCAATTTTTCGGCTTCATCCGGGTCAGGTGCCAATGGGCGGCCATGGGCCACGTCACAGAAGGGACAGCGGCGGGTACAAATGGCACCCAAAATCATGAAGGTGGCGGTGCCGTGGTTAAAGCACTCCGACAGGTTAGGGCAAGAGGCCTCTTCACATACCGAATGCAGGCCGTGCTTACGCATGGCGCCCTTAATGTCGTCAATCCGCTGGGTGCTGGCGGGCAGCTTTACCCGTAACCACTCGGGTTTTCTCAGCATTTCCTTGGGCTCAGAAGGCATGACCTTGACAGGGATCAGGGCCATTTTATCGGCATCGCGCAGTTTAACGCCGGGTTCAATGCGTACGGTCTTGCTCATGAAGCTATATCCAATCCGTCTGTACAGGACCAGTCGTCAAAGCCCAGGCGCTTTGCTAGGTTGGCAACCAGTATGGGATCTACATCGCTAAGGGTGGTGTTTGGGTGCAGGGCGCTGAGCTGGGTCATCTCCATGCCTGCGTAACCGCAAGGGTTAATACGGTGAAAGGGCTCCAAATCCATGGCGACATTAAGGGCCAAACCGTGGAAGGAGCAGCCACGGCGCACTCGTAGGCCCAACGAACAAATTTTGTTGTCGCCAACATAAACACCGGGCGCATCGGCGCGAGGTGCGCTTTCTACACCAAAGTGGGCGAGGGTTGCTACCACCGCTTGCTCAATGTGGGTAACCAAGTCGCGCACCCCAAGCTTTTTGCGGCGCAAGTCTACCAGCACATACAACACCCGCTGGCCAGGCCCGTGATAGGTTACCTGGCCACCTCGGTCGGCCTGAACCACCGGAATATCACCGGTAAAAAGCAAGTGTTCTGCCTTACCTGCTTGACCCTGGGTAAACACCGGGTCGTGCTCCACCAGCCAGAATTCGTCAACACTGTCGGGGCCGCGTTCTTGGGTAAATGCCTTCATGGCATCCCAAATGGGCTGATAGGGTTGGCGTCCCAGCTGACGGACCAGCAAGTTAGAGGACATATTTTACCAGTTCAATATCACCAAGGGCCTGATAAAGCGTTTCAATATGGTCCTTGGAGGTCACGGTGACTTGTACCGTAACCGAATGGTAGGTGCCTTTCGTGCTGGGGCGCACGGTTGGCGAGTAATCGCCTGGGGCATGTTCTTGCACCACGGCAACCACTTTATCTACCAGTTCGTCATGGGCTTGGCCCAAGACTTTAAAGGGGAACTGGCAAGGAAATTCCAGATATTTGTCAAACTCGGTCTGCATGCTACCACTCCAGCATCAATGGGGCTCATTGTAACAGAACCCAAATAAAAAGACGCCCTAGGGCGTCTTCGTATATGTGGCTTTAAAAGCGCTTTTTCAAGCTTAGCTGAACCAGCCTTTGAACAGCAGGGTGAAGTAGTCGATAAGGCGAGAGAACCAGCCGCCTTTTTTCACTTCATCCAAGGATACCAGCGGGTACTGGGCAATATCCTTACCGTCTAATTTCAAGAACAAAGTGCCAACGCGCTCACCCTTGGCCAGTGGCGCTTTTAACTGCTTGTCCAGTTGGATATCGGCTTTGATATCGCTGGCGGCGCCGCGCGGCACAGTGACCGGTGTTGCTTTCATTACGCCCAGGCGAACGGTATCAACGTCGCCCATGTAGATGCGCTGCTTGGCAAATTCTTGGCCGGCTTTAAAGGGGGTGACGGTTTGATAAAAACGGAAACCCCAATTCAGCAATTCTTTTGAAATATCCCGGCGGGCAGAGTTTGACTTGGTGCCAATAACCACGGAAATCAACCGCATGCCATCTTTCACGCCAGAGGCAACCAGTGAATAGCCTACCTCAGACAAGTGGCCGGTTTTGATGCCGTCCACATTCATGGATTTGTCCCACAGCAGGGCATTACGGTTGTATTGCTTGATGCCGTTATAGGTTAGCGATTCGTCAGAATAAATTTTGTACTCGTCCGGCAGGTCGCGAATAAGGGCTTTACCCAACAGCGCCAAGTCATGGGCAGTAGAGTAATGCTGCGGGTCCGGTAGGCCGTGCGGGTTAACAAAGTGGGTGTTTTTCAGGCCCAGCTGTTTGGCTTCTGCGTTCATCAAGTCAGCAAAGCCGCCAACGGTGCCAGCGATGTATTCGGCCATGGCTACACAAGCATCGTTGCCCGAATCGATGATAATGCCTTTGTTCAGCTCGCCAACGCTGACCTGAGTGCCGACCTCAATAAACATTTTGGAGGACTCGGGAAAGTTTTTAGCCCAGGCATTTTTGGAAATAGTAACCATATCGGTACGTTTGATACGGCCATCTTTGATTTCCTTACCAATGACATAGCTGGTCATCATCTTGGTTAGGGATGCCGGCGGCAGGCGCTTGTCACCATTGTTCTCTGCCAGAATTTTGCCTGAGTTATAGTCCATTAGCACATAGGCTTTGGCGTCAACCTGAGGCGCATCAGGGACAATACGTGCTGCCTGAACAGAAAAGGCGGTTAAGCCAAGCAGGCTTAAAGAGAGAAGGGCATTGCGCATAGGTAGAATCATCTTCTTATTTCGATTTTGTGTAGGTTACCAGAGGCATCAAGGGATGTTGACCCCAGTCGCTCACTGAGGTTCCGCATAAACTTTAAAGGGGTGAGTTACCCCTTGTTTTTTTAGCTGTTCAATCATGGTTTCCGCTTTTAGCTCATCGGCCACTGGCCCCAGCTGTACCTTGTACAAGCCTTGATCAAAAACCAGCTGGTAGCTGCTATTGGCCATGGCGGCATAATGCTTGGCTGCCGCCGTGGCCCTGTCTTTATCGCTGCTGGCAACCACTTGAATAAAAATGGGGTTTTTAGCCTTGATAGGGGCTAACACCGTTTCTTTTTGCGGCGCTGTCACCACTTCCAGCTTAACCCGGGCGGTGCCTTGTTTGAGCATGTCGAGCTTGTAGGCAGCAGCATAGGACAAATCGATAATACGGCCCTGATGGAAAGGGCCGCGGTCGTTAATCCGCACCACAACCTGTTTGCCATTATCCAGATTGGTGACACGCACAAAACTCGGCAGCGGCAAGGTTTTGTGAGCACCCGTCATGGCATACATGTCGTACACCTCGCCGTTGGAGGTGTGGTAGCCATGGAACTTGGTGCCATACCAGGAGGCGTAACCTTCCTGGGTAAAGCCAATCGGGTTTTTGAGTATTTTATAAAAGTGCCCACGCAGCTCGTAATCGCGGTTGCCTTGTTTGGAATAAGGCTCGGCAATCACTTTCGCGTTGGTGACATTATCAAGTTTCGGCACATCAACCGGGTAGGCATCATGCTGCTGGCGGTAACGCCCCTGTTGGCTAGTACCGCTATCAGGGGTGGATGAACAAGCTGCCAGCAAAACCGTGGCCAATAACAACAGCCCGGTTTTATTGGTCATGGGCCTGCTCCAGCTGACTGGCCAGTGTCCATACCGCCCGCGCATAAAGGGGGGAGCGGTTGTAACGGGTGATCACATAAAAATTATGGAAGGCCACCTGATAGTCGGTACCGTCTTTGAGCTTAAAGGCAAACAGCTTGGCAGCGGTGTTTTCGTCCATCGCCACGCTTGGGGTAACACCGGCTTTTTTTAGCTGGCCCAAGGTACTGTCAATGTCCAAACCGCCGGTTACCGGCGCTTTACCTTTAACCGAAGCGCTTACCATCACCGGCTCGCCCATTTGCCAACCATGCACGTGAAAATAATTGGCGACAGAGCCAATAGCATCGGCGTTGGAGCTAAAAAGGTCGCGTTTGCCATCGCCATCAAAATCGACGGCATAGGCCTGATAGCTTGACGGCATAAACTGGCCCATCCCCATGGCGCCAGCGTAGCTACCATCGGGGCTTTGTTGCCAGTCTTGCTGGTGGGCGAGTTTTAAGTATTGGGCCAACTCTTTGGTAAAAAAGCTGCCGCGGGGCGGGTAATAAAAACCCAGGGTGTAAAGCGCGTCGCGCACAGGGTAGGAGCCCATGTGCGTACCGTAGTAGGTTTCAACGCCAATAATGGCGACAATAACCGATGCGGGCACTTGGTATTTGGCTTGGGCCTGCTTAAGCAGTGCCTCATTGGCTTTCCAAAAAGCCAGGCCTTTGTCGAGCCGCTTTTGGGTAATAAAAATGGGTTCGTATTGATACCAGGGCTTTGATTCCCAGGGGGTAGTGATGGCTTTAATAATTTTCGGGTTCTTCTCTACCCCGTCCATCGCCTTTTGTACTTGCTGCTCAGTAAGTCCTGATAGCTGAGCCAGGGTTTTCGCCTGGTCGTCAGGGATTTGTGCCAGCGCTGTAAGGGGGCAAAGGGCAAGCAGCCCCCACTTCCATTTCGACATCTGACCTCCGTCAGCTTTGCAACAGACGTTTGTGGGTATGAATTGCCATCAGGATGCCAAAACCGGCCATCAGCGTCACTATGGATGTACCACCATAAGACACCAATGGCAGAGGTACCCCTACCACCGGTAAGATGCCAGACACCATACCGATATTGACAAATACGTACACAAAAAAGGTCAGCATAATGGCACCACCTAACAGGCGGCTGAACGCCGTTTGAGCCTGGGTCGCCAAATAAAGGCCGCGGGTGATGATTGCCAGGTACAACAGCAACAGACAACTGACGCCAATAAGGCCAAATTCTTCACTTAACACGGCAAAAATAAAGTCGGTATGGCGCTCTGGTAAAAACTCCAGCTGCGATTGCGTGCCGTGCAGCCAGCCTTTACCCCACAGGCCGCCAGAGCCGATGGCGATTTTTGACTGAATAATGTGATAGCCACTGCCAAGAGGGTCAGACTCGGGGTTCAAAAAAGTCAGCACCCGCTGGCGCTGGTAGTCTTTCATCAAGAAAAACCACAACACTGGCAAAAAGGCGCCAATGGCGGTTAACGCCGCAATTACCAGACGCCAGCTCATGCCTGATAAAAACAAAACAAAAACGCCAGAGGCGGCAATCAATATGGCCGTGCCCAAGTCAGGCTGCTTGGCGATCAGCAGTGTTGGCACCAGTACCAGTACAAAGCCTTTAAGTAACTGCAAAAAGGTGGGAGGTAGGGGATGGCGTGAAATGTAATAAGACACCATCATCGGCACGGCCAGCTTCATAATTTCGGATGGCTGAAAGCGCATAATGCCAAGGTCTAGCCAGCGCTGCGCCCCTTTGCCCACATCGCCAACCAATAGCACCGCCAACAGCATTAAGGTACCGGCGCCAAACAGTGGCATTGCCCAACGCTTATAGGTGTCGGGCGGAATTTGCGCCAGCACCACGGTAAGACCCAGCGCCAGACCCCAGCGCAGCATCTGCCGCTCGGTCATGGCCATGGACTGGCCCGAGGCGGAATACACCACCACCAGGCTTACCACCATCAAACACAGTAATAACAGCAGCAACCACCCGTCGAGGTGCAAGCGGTTAAGCAGGCTTCTGGGTTCGTTCATCGAGGGTCTCATTGGGCTTTGTCCTCGGTTTTTTGTTTCTTACCTTTGGTGGAACCTGGCGCTGGCGGCGGCCTTTCGCCCGGCTTGTCGGTCAAGTGGCCTTCATCGAGCAAGTAGTAGTCGAGTATTTTTCTGGCAACCGGTGCCGCCACCGAACTACCTCCGCCAATGACGTTTTCAAGGGCAACGGTAACCACAATTTTCGGCTGTTCATAAGGTGCGTAGGTAATGAACATGGCGTTATCACGGTGCCGCTCTTCCACCTTGTGGGCGTCATAGCGTTCACCTTGGCCAACGTTTACCACCTGGGCGGTACCAGTTTTACCGGTAGCGGTATAAGGGGCGTCATTCAAGGCGCGGTGCGCCGAGCCGCTGGGGCTGGTAACGGTGTAGCGCATGGCACTTTGCACTTCATGCCAGCTTTTGGCACTTGCCTCCACTTTTGGTTGGTCTTCTACCGGCACCATTTGAATATCTGCTGCCGTGCCAGTGGCGCGCAGCAGTCTTGGCGAGTGGTGTACCCCAGAGTCGGCCATGATGGTCACCGCTGTGGCTAATTGCACCGGCGTTACGGTCCAGTAACTCTGGCCGATACCGACCGGAATGGTATCGCCTAAATACCAGGGTTGATGGAAGCGCCGGCGCTTCCACTCCTTGGACGGCATAACGCCATTGGTCTCTTCGTGAATATCAATGCCGGAATATTTACCGAAGCCAAATTTGGTCATCCAGCTATGAATTTTGTCGATACCCAGGCTCAGCGCCAGTCGATAAAAATAGGTGTCACAAGACTCGGCAATGGCTTTGCGCATGTTGACCCAGCCATGGCCCCAGCGCTTCCAGTCGCGCCATTTGTGGTCAACGTTAGGCAGTTCAAAGTAGCCTGGGTCAAAGATTTTAAATTCGGGGGTAATGGCACCTTCTTCAAGGCCGGCTAAGGCCAAAAAGGGTTTAACGGTTGAACCCGGCGGATAGCGCCCTTGGGTGGAGCGGTTAATCAGCGGCCGGTCGGGCGAGTGCAGCAGCTTATTGTATTCCTTGCTGGAAATGCCTCTGACAAACAGGTTGGGGTCGTAAGACGGCATACTGGCCATCGCCAAAATACCCCCGTCGCGCGGGTCAATGGCAACAATGGAACCACGGTGGCCGGCTAGCAATTCTTGGGCTTTAAGTTGCAGGCCCAAGTCAATGTTGAGGTATAAATCTTTACCCGGTACCGGCGGCTTAAAACGCAAGGTCCTGATCACCCGGCCACGGTTATTGACTTCCACTTCCATGTAGCCAACTTCGCCGTGCAGCATGCTTTCGTAATAACGTTCCACGCCCAGCTTGCCAATTTCATGGGTGGCGGCGTAGTTAGAAAGCTGGTTCTTCTCGGCCAAGTCCTGTAAGTCGCGGTCATTGATACGCGCCACATAGCCCAGCACGTGGGTCATGGCATCGCCGTAGGGGTAATAGCGTTTCAGGCGCGCTTCAACGGAAAAACCAGGGTAGTTGTGCTGGTTAACCGAAAACTCGGCCACCTGTTTTTCGGTCATCTCTTCGAGCAACGTCACGCGCTTAAAGCGGTGCACGCCTTTTAGCGATGCTTTAAAGTCGCTGATGGTGTCGTCGTCAATGCCCAGCAGTTTTTGCAAGCTCGCCAGCGGCTTGTCCCAGGATTTTACCTGCTCTGGCACCACTTCTAGCGAATACACCGGGCGGTTTTCGGCCAGCGGGACACCATTGCGGTCATAGATAATGCCGCGGTTAGGAGCCACCGGCACCAGTTTGATGCGGTTGTCGTTAGAGCGAACTTGGTAGTCTTTGTGTTCGTCGATTTGCAGGTGGTAAAGGTTAACCAGCAAGGCGCCAAAGCAAATCACCACCACCAGCAAGGAAAATAAGGCCCGACGCCAAAATAAAGACGCTTCAAAACTGTGGTCACGGATCGGGACTTTCTTAAACGCCATCTTATTCTCTGTGGTACGGATGGTTGTTGTTCAGACTCCAGGCCCGATAAAGAGCCTCTGCCATCACCACCCGCACCAGAGGGTGGGGCAGGGTAAGAGTAGATAGCGACCAGGATTGCTCGGCAGCTGATTTAACGGCGGGCGCTAAACCCTCAGGACCGCCCACCATAATAGCCACATCCCGGCCATCGGTTTGCCAGCGCGTCCATTGCTCTGCCAGTTGGTGGGTGTCCCAGGCCTTGCCTGGAATGTCCAGAGTCACGATATGGCAACCCTGCGCCTGTGCCAGCATCAACTCACCTTCCTTTTCAAGGATACGGGCGATGTCGGCATTTTTACCCCGCTTACCGGCTGGAACTTCAATCAGCTCTAGCGGGCAGTCACGGGGAAAACGGCGTTGATATTCATTAAAGCCTTCGGTCACCCAGCTGGGCATCTTTTGACCGACAGCAATCAATTTGAGCTTCATCAGCCCCAGAGCTTTTCCAGTTGGTAAAAATCGCGGGTCTGTTCCTGCATCACGTGCAGTACCACATCGCCCAGATCTACCAGCACCCATTCACCGCCGGATTTACCTTCCATCCCCAACGGTTGCAGGCCGGTATGCTTGGCCTCGGTCACCACGTTTTCGGCAATGGCGTTAACGTGGGTTCTGGAGGTGCCGGAGCAGATCACCAAAAATTCGGTCACAGACGATTTGCCGCGTACATCAATGGCTTTGATATCCACGGCTTTAAGGTCGTCGGCCTTATCGACAACAAAATCTTTAAGTTGTTCGCCGTTCATGAAAATACCTGTCAAAAATGGAAGGCGGGGAGTCTAGCACGAAGCGCTGTCAGCCCGGTACAGCCCTGACGTTTGAATGTATTCCACCACCGCCCGAGGAAGCAAAAAATCCAAGCGCTGGCCGTTTTTTACCCGTGTTCGAATATCGGTTGCCGAAATCGCCAGCTCGGTGGTGGTGAGCGGCACAATTTGCCCGGGGCCAATAATGGGGCCCGTGCTAAGGCGGGTCGATAACTGCGCATCTAAGGCATCGGGCTCTAAGCGGTGGCCAGGGCGGCAACACACCGCCAGAGACGCCAGCTGCAAAATACGCTGCCAGCCATGCCAAGCGGTAAACGATAACAAACTGTCCATGCCCATCATAAACAGCAACGGGCGGCCCGGGAATTTACGCGCTAAGTGTTCGAGGGTATCAACGGTGTAAGAGTCGCCGTCGCGTTTAAGCTCAAGATCATCGACGGTAAGTCCGGCAATATCCTTAACGGCCAGCTGCGTCATTGTCAGGCGCTGTTCGGCACTGGCTATCGGTTGTGGCCGGTGCGGCGGCACCTTGTTGGGCAACAAGGTCAGGCTTTCTAAGGCGAAGGTTTCCATCACCTCAATGGCCATACGCAGATGGCCAAGGTGAATGGGGTCGAAGGTGCCACCAAAAAAACCAATGGGCTTCATGATGCATACTCCGGACGAATAACCGGCAGCGGCGGGCGAACTCCTGGGAAGAACGCCAAGGTTAAATCCTGAAAGCCCTGAACAATATCGCTGCCATCTTGGGTTTTAAAGTGTTGGTCAAGCCAGGCTAAATGGCGGCCAATTTGCCGCAGACGCCCGGCCGGTAGTCGTTTTAGCGCCCCTAAGTAAAGGCCTTTGCGGTGCGGCGGCAAGCGCCTTTTGCCAAGTTCTGCCTGGGGATTTCCCGAGGTTGCCAATGCCAGTAAGGTGTCGAGCTCGCGGCCAAGGGCCCAAAGCAATAGCGGTGGCTCTGTGCCTTCTTCGACAACCCGGGTGAGAACCCTTAACGCTTTGGCGGCATCATTGCCCAACAGCGCATCGGTCCACTGAAAAAGGTCATAACGGGCGTGGTCTAGCACCGCGTTATTGATGTCTTCTTCGGTTAGGGGGCCTGCGGGGTAGAGCAGGGTGAGTTTTTCCACTTCTTGGGCGGCGGCCAGCAAGTTACCTTCGGTAAAGTGCGCTAACGCTTGCACCGCCTCGTTGCCTGCTTTAAAGCCGGCATCTTGCAGCTGTCTTGCCAGCCAACCGGGAAATTCGCGGTCATTAAGCGGGTAAATTGGCAGATAAATGCCTTGCTCGTTCATGGCCTTGAACCAGGCGGCATTGGTCATGGCTTTTTCGGCGCGCGGGCCGCGCAGCACCAACAATACGTCTGGGTTTGGGTGTTGGGTGAGTTCCTGCAATAGTGCTTTGCCGGACTCATCCGGCTTTTGCTGCAGGTTGATTTCGATAAGCCGCCGCGAGGCGAACAATGACAAGCTTTGGTACTCTTCGCGCACCACTGCCCAGTCAAAGCCGCCTTCAACGGTAAAACTCAAGCGTTCTTCAACGCCCCATTGGCGGCCGTAGCCGCGTACCTTATTCAGGGCATCTTCCACCAAGAAAGGGTCATCCCCGAACACCAGCACCCATTGGGGCTGGCGTTTGAGCGCCTCGCTAAGTTGCTGGGCGCGGATCTGCATTAGCCCTGAGCCAGCTGGCGAACCAGGCGGTCGGCGGCTTCTTTACGCATTTCCTGAACCAACAATTCCCGCTCCCGGTCTTTGGCCAGCAGTTTGGTCGGGTCGTCTTGGTAGTCGCGGCGTACTTCAATGGTTTTATCCTCGGGGTCTTTACCCTTTTGGATAATTTGCCAGGTCAGGGTATACACCAATTCATACTCCGCTACCTGGCCGGTGCTGAACAAACTCAGCGCCTGACGATCCAACTGGTCTTTTACCAGATGGATCTCAGGGCCCTTGGCGGCAATATCAACGCCGCGAGCGGTCAGACTTTTCGCCACTTCCTTGGTGATGTCGGCGTACTGGTCAAAGCTGGTGAGGGTTACCGCTTTGTAGTTTTGGGGCATTTCATAGCTACCCTGGAGGTGAAAACCACAGCCCCCAGCAGCAACATCATTGAAAGCACAAGCCAGCGCATATCCAGTCCTTAGTTGGCGACGATGTTAACCAGTTTACCAGGCACCACGATGACCTTGCGTACCGTTACCCCTTCAAGGAAACGCTGTACGTTTTCGTCTGCCATGGCCTTGGCTTCTAAATCTGCCTTGCTGATATCGGCCGGCACGGTAATTTTGCCCCGTACTTTGCCGTTTACTTGCAGCACGATGAGCTTTTCATCTTCCACCAGCGCCGCTTGGTCAGCCACCGGGAAAGGTGCGTCGCAAATGTCGCCTTCACCGCCCAGTGCCTGATAAAGCTCGGTGGTGACATGGGGAATAATGGGGTGCAGCAGCAAGGTGATACTGACCAGCGCTTCTTGCAACAAGGCGCGGTCTTGTTCGGAATCTTGTGGTGCTTTTGCCAGTTTATTCAGCAGTTCCATCACGGCGGCAATGGCGGTGTTGAAGGTTTGGCGGCGGCCCAGGTCATCATCCACTTTGGCGATGGTTTTGTGCAGCTCGCGGCGCAGCGCTTTTTGGTCATTGCTAAGGGCGTTGACAGCCAGCGCTGCCACCGGGCCTTTCGCCTGGTGTTCAAAGGCCAGCTTCCAAATTCGCTTGATAAAGCGATTAGCCCCTTCCACGCCAGACTCAATCCATTCCAGGGTCAGCTCCGGTGGCGCGGCGAACATCATAAACAGGCGCACGGTATCGGCGCCGTAGCGCTCAACCATCACTTGCGGGTCGATGCCGTTGTTTTTGGACTTGGACATCTTCGACATGCCGTCGTAGATAACCTCGTGGCCGTGGTTGTCGGTGGCTTTAACAATGCGGCCCTTGTCGTCACGCTCAACGTTCACATCCAGCGGTGATACCCACTCGCGGCCGCCTTTGTCGTTAACATAGTAAAAGGCGTCCGCCAGCACCATGCCTTGGCACAGCAGGCGTTTAAAGGGCTCGTCAGAGTCAACCAGGCCTTCGTCGCGCAGCAGCTTGTGGTAAAAGCGCGAGTACAACAGATGCATCACTGCGTGTTCAATACCGCCGACGTATTGGTCGGCCGGCAGCCAGTAATTGGCTTTGCTTGGGTCGAGCATGGCATCGTCGGTATGGGCGCTGGCATAACGGGCGTAATACCAGCTCGATTCCATAAAGGTGTCGAAGGTGTCGGTTTCAAACTCCGCGGCTTGGCCGTTATAGGTGGTTTTACGCCACTCGGGGTCGGCCTTGATGGGGCTGGTAATACCGTCCATCACCACGTCTTCTGGCAGGCGCACCGGCAGCTGATCTTCTGGTACCGGCACCGTGATACCGTCTTCCAGGGTCAGCATTGGAATGGGCGCGCCCCAATAACGCTGGCGAGAAACACCCCAGTCGCGCAGGCGGTAGTTTACCTTGCGGCTGCCGCAGCCCAGGCTTTCAAGCTTATTGGCAATGGCATCAAAAGCGTTTTGGAAATCCAAACCATCAAACTCGCCGGAATTAACCAGGGTGCCGCTTTTGCCGGTCAGCGCTGCTGCTGTGATGTCGCCTTCGGCATCCGCAAAGGCAATAACGGGTTTGATGTTGAGACCGTATTTGCTGGCAAATTCCCAGTCGCGTTGGTCGTGGGCAGGCACGGCCATCACGGCGCCGGTGCCGTAATCCATCAAGACGAAGTTGGCGACCCAAATCGGAACTTCTTGGCCGGTCAAAGGGTGGATGGCCTTAAGACCGGTATCCATGCCTTTTTTCTCCATGGTGGCCATATCGGCTTCTGCCACCTTGGTGTTTTTACACTCTTCGATAAAGGCCGCCAGCTCCGGGTAGTTGGCAGCGGCTTTTTCAGCCAGCGGGTGCCCGGCGGCAATACCCACATAGGTGACACCCATCAAGGTGTCTGGGCGGGTGGTGTAAACGTCCAGGGTGTTGTCTTCACCGTCAACGGTAAAGCTCAGCTCCACGCCTTCAGAGCGGCCAATCCAATGCGCTTGCATGGATTTAACGGTGTCCGGCCAGCCTTCTAATTGCTCAAGGCCAGTCAGCAACTCTTCGGCGTAGTCAGTGATTTTAACGAACCACTGCGGAATTTGTTTTTGCTCAACAAGGGCACCAGAACGCCAACCACGGCCATCAACCACTTGCTCGTTTGCCAGCACGGTTTGGTCAACTGGGTCCCAGTTAACGGTGGCCATTTTTTTGTAAACCAGGCCTTTTTCGAACAATTTGGTGAAAAACC
Organism: Gallaecimonas mangrovi; assembly: GCF_003367375.1. Lineage (GTDB taxonomy): Bacteria > Pseudomonadota > Gammaproteobacteria > Enterobacterales > Gallaecimonadaceae > Gallaecimonas > Gallaecimonas mangrovi. The sequence goes on along the minus strand of NZ_CP031416.1, from coordinate 2,727,084 downwards.
ACTGTTCCCAACGGTAGTACTCGGGGGTACAGGTGGTGACTTCACGGGTCCAGTCGTAGCCAAAGCCGAGCATTTTCAGCTGGCCTTTCATGTAAGCGATGTTTTCGTAAGTCCACTTGGCAGGGGCGCTTTTGTTTTTAACAGCGGCGTTTTCTGCCGGCAGGCCGAAAGCGTCCCAGCCCATGGGCTGTAACACGTTTTTGCCTTGCATACGCTGGTAGCGAGAGATCACATCACCGAGGGTATAGTTACGTACGTGGCCCATATGGAGGCGGCCGGACGGGTAGGGGAACATGGAAAGGCAGTAATACTTTTCCTTGCTTGAATCCTCGGTGACCACGAAGGTCTTGTTCTCTTCCCAGTGACGTTGTACCTGGGGTTCAATGGCGCTGTGATCGTATTGTTCTTGCATGGGTTACCGCGTTGCGAAAACTGGGCTTAAATAGAATCGCCATAGGATACCTTGCGCAAAGGTCCCCCGCCACCCACCTTTGCGCCTTCTTGCATTCTGGTGGCGCTCAGCGTATTACAAAGCAAAACAAAGGAGTCAGACCATGGCAGTAAAAGGTTATCAGCGCCTGCTTGATGAATTGAAAAAACGCATTAAAGAAGGCGAGGTAGAAGCCAGCTTTGATGCGCTGGTGGAAGAGGCCAAGGGCTTGCTTCAGGCCGCCGGTGATATGACCAAAGATGAATTGGCCTTGATTGAAGCCAAGTTAAAAGACGACCTGCATGCCTTGTCTGAACACGAAGGGGAACTGGACGTAGACCCGCGAACCGAGGAGCTGTGGAAGCTTTTATATGAAGGGGCCGACCAAACCGCTCTGGCCTGGCAGTCTTTTGCCAACGATTTACAACACCCCGAGGGTTACAAAGCCGATGATTACATCGGTTTTGGGGCGCTACGCTGCATTCGCTGCGGTTTTGTGATGGAGTTCTATCACCCTGGCCGCATTCCCTTGTGTCCGCAATGCGGTAATAACCAATTTCAGCGCGAGTTTCGCCACCAGGAATAAAAAAAGCCGGGCTAAGCCCGGCTTTTTTAATCCAACCGAAAACGCCAACCGGCAATAACCAATGGCAGCAACAGCCAGCACCACAGCAAGCCAAAGCGGCCATAAGGGGTTTGGCCGGTGACCAACGGCAGTTTGTCGGTCAGGGTGGCGGCGACAAAGCGGGGCAGCTCACGGCGAATATGGCCTTGGGCATCCATGGTGGCGGTAACGCCGTTGTCGGTGTCGCGGATCATCGGCCGGCCCAGCTCTTTGGCGCGGGCTTGGGCAATTTGCAAGTGCTGCCAGGGGCCGATGGAGTCACCAAACCAGGCATCGTTGGACACTGTCATCAAAAAGTCAGTGTCTTTATCAACATTGGCTCTGACCTGGCGAGAAAACGCCACCTCATAGCAAATGGCCATGGCGCCTTTAAATTTGCCTATTTTCAGGTTGGGTTGCCGGTAGGCACCGCGGGCAAAATCGGACATGGGCAGATTAAAAAGCGGTGCCAGTGGCCGCAGCAAATCACCAAAGGGCACAAACTCGCCAATGGGCAATAAATGGTGCTTGATATAGCGATTAGCGTCGCCGTAGTGATAGTGGCCGTCGAGCACAATCACCGTGTTGTAGTAGTTATGGGTTTGGTTGTTGTAATCAATGATGCCGGTGACGAGGTTATTTTTACGAAAACCGGTGATGGCATTAAGCTGGCTTAAAAAGCCTTGCTGGTTTTGTTCAAGGTCAGCAATGGCGCCTTCGGGCCACACCAGCATGTCGGCATTCATGTGCGGGCGCGACAAGTCCAAGTATTTATAAAGCGATTTGACCAGTGCGTCTGGGTCCCACTTCATGCTTTGCGGGATATTGCCCTGCACCAGGGCCACCGACAGGGTTTGGCCGCGATACTTCACCCAACTGCTGGGCAGCAACGCCGACAGGCCGATTAGCATTAGCGCAAACAGCGCCCAGCGCTTTTGATAGCGGGCATAGGCCAGCATGCCGCAGCACAGCACCAGCATAAAACCGGCCAGCACTTCCGAGCCAATGGGCAGGTAATTGCCAAAGGGGGTGTCTAACTGGCTTACCCCTAGGTTCAGCCAGGGAAAACCGGTTAAAAGCCAGCCGCGCAGCCATTCGCTGGCCAGCCACAATACCGGCAGCGCCACCAAAAAGCGGGGCCAATTGGCAAGGGGGAAAAAGCGGTTAAGGTAATAACCAACCAGGGCCGGGTAGAGCGCTAAATAGAAGGCCAGCACCGCCATGATTAGCATGCTGACCAGCAGTGGCATACCACCAAACTGGTAGATAGACACATGCACCCAGGCCACGCCGGTAACAAAAAAACCAAAGCCAAAGCAAAAACTTAAAAAGCCACCTTGGCGGGGGCTTTTGTGCTGTATTTGCCAAAGCCAAAGCGGCAGGGTAAATAGCAGTAACCAGGCTTGATGGTAAGGGGCAAAAGCCAGATGGCTCAGCGCCCCCAAACACCAAACCCACAGGGCTCTGAGTGCAATCTGTTTTTTCATTCCTGCTCTTCTGGCAGCGTCACTTGTAGTTGAATAAGACGGCGTTTGTCGGCGCGGCTGACTTTAAACTGCATACCGTCGAGCCGCACTTCTTCGCCACGGGCTGGCAAGTGGCCAAAGGCATGCATCACCAAGCCACCCACGGTGTCTACGTCTTCATCGGAGAACTGGCTACCAAAGTGGTCGTTAAAGTCTTCAATGGGAGTTAGCGCTGCTACCGCAAAGGTGCGGTTGGTCAGTTTACGAATTTCGTCGCCGTCGTTGTCTTCGGCGTCGTATTCATCTTCGATATCCCCGACGATTTCTTCGAGAATGTCTTCGATGGTCACCAGGCCTGACACACCGCCAAATTCGTCAATGACGATGGCCATGTGAAAACGCCCAGAGCGAAATTCTTTTAGCAGCACATCCACCCGTTTTGACTCAGGCACTATTACCGCTTCACGTTTGACCTTATCTAAATCAAAGTCATCCTCGGCCTGGCCAAAGGCGTATTTGAGCAGATCTTTGGCCAGCAGCATGCCTTCAATGTGGTCTTTGTCTTCGTTGATGATGGGAAAGCGGGAGTGGGCAGATTCGATAATGGTGGGCAGAAAGTCCTGCACCTTTTGGCTTTTGTCGATAGCCACGATTTGGCTGCGGGGGATCATAATATCCCTGACCCGCAACTCGGATACATCCAACACACCTTGCAGCATGTCTTTGGTTTGAACATCGATAAGCTCACGCTCGGTGGCGCTTTCGATGACCAACATCAAGTCATCACGGTTCTTGGGCTCGTCAGAGAAGAAATGGCTGATGCGGTCAAGCCAGCTCTTGGAAGAGCCCTGACTCGAGTGGGGATTGTCGTCGCTCATAATCCTTTAAACCAGTATTTAAATGTCGCGGTCGCCGTAAGGGTCAGCAAACCCAAGGCCTTGTAGAAGCTCAATTTCTTTGCTTTCCATCAGCTCCGCATCCTCGTCCTTTATATGGTCATACCCCAGCAAATGCAAGGTGCCATGAATAACAAGGTGCGCCCAATGGGCCTCGGCGGTTTTTTGCTGCTCGGCAGCCTCGCGGGCCATTACCCCGGCGCAAATCACCAAATCGCCAATCAGCGGCAGCTCAATGCCTTCTGGCATTTCGAAAGGGAAGGACAACACATTGGTGGCGTAATCCTTACCACGGTAGGTGCTGTTAAGCTCCAGCCCTTCTTCTTCGTCAACAATGCGCACCGTCAGTTCGGTGTCATCGCGGCCACTGTCTTTAAGGGCCGCCGACACCCACAGCTCAAATTGCTGTTGGCTGGGGATGTCTTTGGCCTTGGAAGCAACCTGCAAATCCAGGTAAAGGGTCATTCGCGGCTGTCCTGCGCTTGTTGTTCGCGTTCGCGGCGGCGCTCGGCTTTGATGCGTTCTTGCTGCTGCTCAAAAGCATCGTAAGCATTGATGATTTTTGACACCACCGGGTGGCGCACCACGTCAGCTGACTGAAAGAAGTTAAAAGATAAGTCTTCCACATCTTGCAGCACTTCAATGGCATGGCGAAGGCCTGAACGGGCACCGCGCGGCAAGTCCACCTGGGTTATATCGCCGGTGATAACCGCCTTGGAGTTAAAGCCGATACGGGTTAAGAACATTTTCATCTGTTCAACCGTGGTGTTTTGGCTTTCATCAAGGATGATAAAGGCGTCGTTCAAGGTGCGCCCGCGCATGTAGGCAAGGGGCGCCACTTCAATCACATTGCGCTCAATCAGCCGTTCAACCTTTTCAAAACCAAGCATTTCAAAAAGGGCGTCGTAGAGCGGGCGTAGGTAAGGGTCAACCTTCTGGCTTAAATCCCCCGGCAAAAAGCCTAGTTTTTCCCCGGCTTCCACGGCCGGGCGGGTCAGCAGAATGCGGCGAATTTCCTGACGCTCCAAGGCATCAACGGCGCAAGCAACGGCCAGGTAGGTTTTACCGGTACCGGCCGGGCCTATGCCAAAGCTGATGTCGTGATTGAGAATGTTTTGGATGTAGGTGCCCTGGTTAGGGGTACGCGGCTTAATGACGCCGCGCTTGGTTTTGACGAAAATCTCGCGGTTTTCATCAACACCGGACTCGGCTTCCAGCACCTTCAGTTCTTGAATAGCCAGGTGCACCAGTTGCGGGTCAAGGTCTTGTATCTTGTTTTTTACCGGCGCTGTTTCCACGTATAGGTCGCGCAGCAAGTCGGCTACCGCTTTGGCGGTAATGGCGCGGCCCAGAATTTGAAAGTGGTTGTCGCGGTAGTTGATCTCAACGCCTAAGCGGCGCTCAATCTGTTTGAGGTTGTCATCGAAAGGCCCGCACAAGGACGCCAAGCGGTCCATGTTGGCGGGCTCGAGATGTACGCTGACAGTCAGTAAAGGGTTAGCCAATTCTTCCTCTTACGCTGTGGGGTCAAAAGTGGCGACGCCAAGGGCGTCAGCCTTGCCATTACGGGCATCATACTGGGCAACAATGTCAGCCGGGTTAACGGCCACACGCAGGCCCATTTCGGGCTCGGTACGCACCACGGTGCCACGCAGGGAATGCGGATATACGTCGGTTATCTGTACATCCACAAAACTACCAATCAGATTGGGGCTGCCTTCAAAATTTACAACCCGCATATTTTCGGTGCGGCCACGAAGCTCCATCGGGTTCTTCTTCGAGGGGCCTTCAACCAGAATGCGCTGCACGGTGCCGTGCATACGGCGGCTGATTTGCATCGCCTGCTGGTTGATACGTTCTTGCAGAATATAGAGCCGCTGCTTTTTGGTGTCTTCGGTCACATCATCAGGAATATCCGCAGCCGGGGTGCCGGGACGGGCCGAATAGATAAAGCTAAAGCTTTGGTCAAAGCCCACGTCGCTAATCAGCTTCATGGTGCGCTCAAAATCATCGTCTGACTCGTTAGGGAAGCCAACAATAAAGTCTGAGCTTAAGCACAGGTCAGGGCGAGCCTCGCGCAGCCGGCGAATTTTCGATTTGTATTCCAGCGCAGTGTGATTGCGCTTCATTAAGGTCAGCACCCGGTCAGAGCCACTTTGTACCGGCAGGTGCAAAAAGCTCACCACTTCCGGGGTGTCGCGGTACACGTCGATAATATCGTCGGTAAATTCCAGTGGGTGGCTGGTGGTGTAGCGAATGCGGTCGATGCCGTCGATGGCGGCGACCAAACGCAGCAGTTCGGCAAAGCTGCAAATGCCATCGTCATGGGTGGCACCGCGAAAGGCATTAACGTTTTGGCCTAACAGGTTCACTTCCCGCACGCCTTGTTCGGCCAGTTGCGCCACTTCGTACAAAACGTCGTCTACCGGGCGGCTGACTTCTTCACCGCGAGTGTAAGGCACCACGCAGAAGGAACAATATTTTGAACAGCCTTCCATGATGGAAACAAAGGCGCTGGGGCCTTCGGCTTTTGGCTCGGGCAAGCGGTCGAATTTTTCGATTTCCGGGAAGGAAATATCGACAATGGCGGACTTGGTGCCGCGCACTTGGTTAATCATTTCCGGCAAGCGGTGCAGGGTTTGTGGGCCAAAGACAATGTCCACATATGGGGCACGTTCGCGCAGGTATTCACCTTCTTGCGAGGCCACGCAGCCGCCAACCCCTATCACCAGGTTCGGGTTGGTTTTTTTCAGCTCTTTCCAGCGGCCAAGCTGATGAAAGACCTTTTCCTGCGCCTTTTCACGAATCGAGCAGGTATTGAGTAGCAGCACATCCGCCTCTTCGGGGATCTCGGTGACACTAAGATCGTGGGTGCTGCCCAGCAGATCCGCCATTTTTGCGGAATCGTACTCGTTCATCTGGCAACCCCAGGTTTTGATGTGCAACTTCTGGCCCATGTGACTCGCTACCTGCAACTTCTATCGGGATGGAAAAATGACCGCATATTCTACCCCAAGGCAACGGTGGCTACCACAAGCGGGCGAAGGCTTTTTGCTGATCCAGAACAGGCCACCCCCAACAAGGAGGTGGCACTATGGGGTTTAGAAGGACACATACCAGCGTTGGTCGCCAGCGGTTTGGGCCAGGTCTTCAATGGTGACAGTACCTAAATTACCGCGCGTAAAGATAAGCGCGGCGGTGCGATCGGCATTGTGGTCTTTGGCAAAGTGATAAACGCTTTGGCCATTACACATCAGTTTGTTGGCGATCACCGGGTAGGTCAGGCGGTGTTCTTTTACCTTGCCATTCAGTTGGTGAGGTTTATTGTTGATTGAGGCCTTACAAACTTCAATAAGGGCACTTTCAACGTAAGAGTCCATGGCCGCTAGGGCAGGAGTGGACAACATAACCACGGCAGCCCCGGCCAGTAACATTTTGCATTTCATGTTGCATCTCCACTGTTTGCCGGGTGGCATTGCATTAGACACGAAAAGGTTGCCGGTTATTCCTTGCGCAAATGTAAGAGTTTTTGTCAGTGGCCCCAGGCTTGAGCGTACAATGGCGCCATGCAAAAGGAGCAGTAATGAAATTTGATTTAATTATCAATGGCGGTGGCATGGTGGGCGCTGCTTTGGCATTAGCCCTTGGCCGCCAAGGCATGCGTATAGCGCTGATTGAATTACAAGCCCCCAAAGCCCCGGAACAGCTAGACCCAAGAGTCAGTGCCATTAGTGAAGGCTCGGTCAGTTACCTTAAAAACCTAGGTGTTGAATTTCCTGAAGGCCATTGCCAGCCGTATCAGCATCTTACGGTGTTTGATGGCGACCAAACTTGCCAGTTTAGTAGTGACGAAATTGGCTGTGAGCAGTTGGGGCTCTTTATTGAAAATAGCCGCCTGCAGCAGGCCATTTGGGAGGCATTACCAAAGACCGTTACCGTAAAACTGGCTCGCGCCAACGAGTTTTGCCACCACGCAGACGGCGTGACCTTAACCCTTGATAATGGCGAAAGCCTGACCGCGCCCCTAGCCATTGCTGCCGATGGCGCTCAGTCTTGGCTGCGCCAACAAGCCGGCATCGGCCTTAGCGGTTGGGACTACCGTCAGCGCTGCATGTTGGTGGCGGTTAAAACCCAAGGCCAAATGCAAGACACCACCTGGCAGCAATTTACCGCAACCGGCCCCAAGGCCTGGTTGCCAATGGTTAATAACCAAGCGGTGCTGGCCTGGTATGACAGCCCGGCTGAAATCAAACGCCTAAGCGCACTTTCCCCAGAGCAACTGGTTACTGAAGCCCACAAGGTTTACCCGGCCCTGCTGGGAGATATCGCCGTGATTAGCGCCGGTAATTTTGCCCTTACCCGCCGGCACGCCCAGCGCTACGGCCAGCGTGGCGTATGGTTGGTGGGCGATGCTGCGCATACCATCAACCCGTTAGCCGGGCAGGGAGTCAACCTGGGCTTTCGTGATGTCGAAGCGCTGGACCGTATTATTGGCGGCGCCTTTACAAGCGGTGAGAATTGGTGGACTGATGCATTACTTAAGCGTTATGAGCGGGCCCGCAAGCCCCATAACCTGCTGATGCAAAGCATGATGGATGCTTGCTACAAGGGTTTTTCCACCGACAAACCGCTACTCAGCCACCTACGAGGCCTGGCCGTAATGGGCCTGGATTTCCTGCCGCCAATCAAAAAACAAATCCTCCGTTACGCCGCGGGGCTCAGCTAGAAAGCAAAGCACTGCTTTGCTGCAGCTGAGCGCGAGCACACAGGATGTGCGAGGTGGCATGAACCGCCAGGGATGGCTCTCAACTTTGGAATTTGATGAAAGCAAAGCACTGCTTTGCTGCAGCTGAGCGCGAGCACAGGAAGTGCGAGGTGGCATGAACCGCCAGGGACGGCGGTTGTTTCTGGTTAGTCAGAATACGGCGCCTTGTCGTTAGCATCTCTGTAAATCCAGACGTTGTTGCCTGATGCCATTACGGCTTCAACCCTTTGGTATTCTTCTACTTCGTACGCATCTGATTGCGCCAGCTCGGCATCACTTATCAAAAATACCATGCCGGGCACTTTATCAGCAGCGTTGCCTGTAAATTGCAAAATGGGGTGTACGGCAGTGCCGCTTTGGCGAATAACCTCTTGGTCGCGAATGGTTACTGACCCTAAAACATAGCCAGGCAGGCTATCTTGGTTGCCCGCAAGTAGACGGCCAAAGAGCGCTAACTGCACCTCTGGCTGCTGTAAGGTGCCATAGGAAAAAAGCTTTTGCATGAGCGAGTCCGTTTGCGAAGGAGTGGCTCACTATAGCGCTGCTTGCATAAGGCAGGAATACACAAAAGAAAAGGCCCGCATTAAGCGGGCCTTGATGTAATGGCTGGAGTACTAGGATTCGAACCTAGGAATGGCGAGATCAAAACCCGCTGCCTTACCGCTTGGCTATACTCCAACAAAACCGTTTTTCTTTTACTTCGGTATCTACAGTGTAGATACCTAAATAGTGGCTGGGGTACTAGGATTCGAACCTAGGAATGGCGAGATCAAAACCCGCTGCCTTACCGCTTGGCTATACCCCAGCAAAATCATGGTGGCTATGGCGGGATTCGAACCTGCGACCCCATCATTATGAGTGATGTGCTCTAACCAACTGAGCTACATAGCCACACTTAAATCCCGTTGAGCTAACAATTGTTCAAAACCGAAAAGGTTAATCGAATTGTGCCCGTATGCCCGCCTAAGCCGACATCTTCAATATGGCTGGAGTACTAGGATTTGAACCTAGGAATGGCGAGATCAAAACCCGCTGCCTTACCGCTTGGCGATACTCCAGTAGTGGTGCGGAAGGAGAGACTTGAACTCTCACGCCTTGCGGCGCTGGAACCTAAATCCAGTGCGTCTACCAATTCCGCCACTCCCGCATTTTTGTTCATGGTGGCTATGGCGGGATTCGAACCTGCGACCCCATCATTATGAGTGATGTGCTCTAACCAACTGAGCTACATAGCCAACGAGTGAACGGCGCGAATTATGCCGATACCTAAGCATAGCGTCAACGGTTTAAGGGCCTATCTGTGTTGTTTGCCGACTATTTGCTCAGAAGCGGGGACTTTTTCAGCCATTTAGGCCAATTTAAAAAAGGGGTGGGCCTTGCTAAAAGCCAATTGCGCCGGGGTGAATACCCATGAAGAACAAGGGTGGCTTTATTTTGTAAAACGCACTGGAAGCATGGCCCCTTAGGCACCTAACGGGGTAGGGTGTTAGGCAAACGTTCTGGTCGCGCCATTATCTTGCATTTTTTCGGCCAGACGATTGCTGCGAGGATCTCCCATGCCCAAGCCGTTATTATTGCACCCTGACCGCTTATTCCCCGCCGACCCCAGCCTGCGCGCTATTGCTCGGCGTCTTTATCAAAGCATTAAAGCGTTACCCATTATCAGCCCACATGGCCATACTGATCCGCGCTGGTTTGCCGAAAACGCCGCCTTTGAAAATGCCAGCGAACTTTTTATTCGCCCCGACCACTACGTGTTTCGCATGCTCTACAGCCAGGGCATCAGCCTTGAGTCCTTGGGGATATCTCGGCTCGATGGCAGTACGGTAGAACAAGACCCGCTCGCCATCTGGCGACTGTTTGCCAAGCATTACCCGCTATTTCGCGCCACGCCGTCACAACTTTGGCTAGAAACGGTATTTCACGAGGTGTTTGGGCTAACCGAAAGGCTCGATAGTGATACCGCTGAACATTACTTTGAGGTCATAAGCCAAAAGCTGGCGACAGAGGCCTTTAAACCCCGGGCGCTGTTGGACCGCTTTAATATTGAAGTGCTCGCCACAACTGAAGGTGCCTTGGATAGCCTTAAATACCATGGCGCTATTAAAGGCAGCAGCATCGAGAAACGGCTGATAACCACCTTTAGGCCCGACGATGTGGTTGACCCTTCGCGGCCAGATTTTCGCGATAATGTGCTTAAGCTGGGTGAACTGACCGGGGAAGATACCCACAGTTGGGCCGGTTACCTAGCGGCGCTTCGCCAGCGGCGGGCGTTTTTTCGTGAGCACGGTGCTACTGCCACTGACCATGGCCACCCCACAGCGGCTACGGCGAACTTGTCTCCGGCTGAAAGCCGTATTCTGTTTGAGCTTTGTTTGAGTGGTAAGGCTGGCGCGGCGCAGCAGGAGCTGTTTCGTGCCCAGATGCTTACCGAAATGGCGGCCATGAGTATTGATGATGGCATGGTAATGCAACTGCATCCCGGCGCTTATCGTAACCATAACCCCCTGGTTTTTGAGCGCTTTGGCCGTGATAAAGGCGCCGATATGCCATCGGCTACCGAATACGTTGCCGCCCTTAAGCCGCTGCTGGATAAATTCGGTAACGACCCACGCCTGAACTTGATTGTCTTTACCCTTGATGAAACCAGTTATGCTCGCGAGCTAGCACCGCTGGCGGGCCACTACCCTTGCCTGAAACTAGGGCCTGCCTGGTGGTTTAACGACAGCCCCGAAGGCATGTTGCGGTTTCGCCAGCAGGTAACTGAAACCGCAGGTTTTTATAACACTGTTGGCTTTAACGATGACACCCGCGCCTTTTTATCTATTCCCGCCCGTCATGATGTGGCGCGGCGTATTGATTGCCGCTTTTTGGCCACCTTGATCAGTGAGCACCGTTTAAGCGAAGACGACGGCTTTGAGCTGGCCAAGGCGCTGGCCTACGACTTGGCGAAAAAGGCTTACCGGTTATGAGCAGTGATACAACTCCAAAAGCGCCGCTTACCAATGCAGCGCTGGCTTCACTGCCAAAGGCCGTTATTAAGCCTTGTTATCAGCGCCAAACCATTAAAACGGGCATTGTCCACCTTGGCCCGGGGGCCTTTCATCGCGCCCATCAGGCCGCCTATATCGACAGCCTGCTGGCAACGGATAATCGCTGGGGCATTTGCGGCGTATCTTTGCGCTCAGCCTCGCTGAAAGCGGCCCTTGGCCAGCAAGACAATCTCTATACCTTGGCGATACAAGAGCGTGAACCGCGGTATCGCGTGATAGGGGCTTTTAGCGAATTACTTGCCGCCCCTGCTGATAACGCCGCCATCTTGGCGCGAATGGCAAGCCCTGACACCCACCTTGTTACCCTTACCGTTACCGAGAAGGGCTATTGCTTGGACGGCAGCGGGCTTGATTGGCAGCACCCTGATATTCAAGCGGATTTGGCCGACATCGACAATCCAGTGTCCGCTATTGGCTTTTTGGTGGCGGCCCTTAAGCGCCGTTTTAACCAAGGCACTTTGGGCCTCACTGTGCTGAGCTGCGATAACCTCAGCGATAACGGCCACAAGTTAAAGAGCGCGGTGTTGGCTATGGCGCAATACCTTGACCCGGCCCTTAGCCAGTGGATAACACACCATGTTGCCTTTCCCTGCTGCATGGTCGATGCCATAACGCCGGCATCAGATGCCGCTTTAAAGGCCGATGTCGCCGCGACGCTAGGGGTTGGTGATGCCTGGCCTATTAAACGTGAGGCCTTTTGCCAGTGGGTGATTGAAGACAATTTCAGTGGGCCAAAGCCTGCGCTAGACAAGGTTGGCGTTACCTTTACCGGCAACGTCGCACCTTATGAGCAAGCCAAGCTAAGGCTATTAAATGGCACCCATTCTGCCTTGGCCTATTTGGGCAGTTTACTGGGCCTCGAAACGGTGTATGACGCCATAAACCAACCGGCGCTGGCGTTCTTTATTGAAGCACTGGTCAGCGAGGAGATTGCGCCATCGTTATCCGTGCCCGACGCGCTGGATATAAACGCCTACGCTAGCGCCATTATTGAACGGTACCGCAATCCTTATATTCGCCATTTACTGGCGCAAATTGCCTGGGACGGTTCGCAAAAGCTGCCGTTCAGGCTGCTTGCGACTGTCAAAGACAATCTAAAGCAGGGGCGCAGCATCAAGCGGCTCTGTGTTGCGGTGGCAGCCTGGCTGCACTTTATTCAGCGCCAGCGGCAATGCGGCGGCAAAGTGGTTGACCCCATTGCTCCTTCACTGCTGGCCTGTGAGACAGTGGCTGACTTTTTAGCCTTAACAAGCGTTTTCGGTGAATTGGCCGATAATCCGGTATTTATTGCCGAACTTCATGCCGCTTATCAGCGCCTGGCCGGAATGACTCTCGCGACGGCCAAATTGCATTTGTAGCAAGGTTGCTGCCTGTAAAAGAAACCCAGCCGCATTAATTGCGGCTTTTTTGTACGATTTTTATTTCTATCTTTATGATTTAGGTCAATTTTTTGGTGAATATTGGCCTACATCTTTTTTGCATACGGCCGATGCAGACTCGGTCAGCGGTTGCCATCGGCTATAAACCGCGGCCATCAAGGGTGCTTTTACAGCCAATCCCGCCTTTAACTTTTTGAATTTTAATGTTTTCCCTTGATTTTGGGTTGTGAGGGTTTTATGCAGTCGGCTTCTCGTGGTGCGGTATCAGTGATAAATGAGGACAGTTGGTGGGACAGACTGTCTGCTCGTTATCGCTTGTCACAAAAAATGCTGCTTTTGATGGGGCTTATCACCCTTGGTGTGGTGGCCACCAATGCCTTTAACGGCCTGGAAACGCGCGAATCCATTCGTGAGGTTATCGACACGGGGCTTGAAAGCCAGGTCGACAGCTACCAAAAGCTTTTGCAGCAGTTTTATGACCAAGATCCGGCGCATTTTCTGCAAAAGAGCCGCCAGGTGTTAGAAACCGCTCGCTGGGGTGAAGACAACAGTGATTATCTGTTTTTAACGAAAAGCAGCGGTGAATTAGCGATATATCCACCGAACAAGAGCCGGGAAGGAGGCTTTGCCGACCCGGTGGCGCTGGAAGGACGCAGCAAGAATTTAAACCAGGGTCTTGCTGAGATTGGGCAAACCAAAACCCCGACCTTAATGCGTTATCGCTATCAAAAGCCGGGTGGCGGCAAGGTGCTTAAGGATGTGTACGTGGTGCCGGTTGGCCCCTACCTGTTAGCGGGCGGTGTTTACCTTGATGCTGCCGACAAGCAAATGCATCAGCTCTTGGTGCGCAGCCTGTTGGCTTTAGCCTGTTCCCTGGCACTGCTGGGGCTTTGGATCATGAGCCTTAATAAGGCCATTAAAGTGCGGGTGAAACGGGTTATGACCGGTCTTGCTCGCATTAGCGAAAGAGACTTGAGCCAATCAGCGCTGCTGCACGGCAAGGATGAATTTGCCGAGGTGGCCAGAGGCCTGGAAACCACGCGCCTGGCGTTGTCTGATGTACTCAATGCCCAGCGCACCAGCGCTGTAACACTGGCCAGCACCTCAACCCAAATGGACAACGGTATGGTTCAGGTCAGTGCTGCGGTGGTTTCACAGCGCCAGCGTTTGGAAACCTTGGCGTCGGCACTTGAGCAAATGGCCAGTTCCACCCAAGAAGTGGCCAAGAATGCCCAGGCCAGTGCCACTGATACCCAACACACAGCCCGTATGGTTGCCGAGGGGATGACAACCCTTGATGGCATTATCAGCGCCGTGCATCGCTTGTCTGAAGATATGAACAGCACGGCATCGGCGGTGGATGAAGTAGAACAAGGGGTTAGCGAGATTGGCAAACTGGCCTCTGCCATTAATGGTATTGCCGAGCAAACCAATCTGTTGGCGCTCAATGCCGCCATTGAAGCTGCTCGCGCCGGTGAGCAGGGCCGAGGTTTTGCGGTGGTGGCCGATGAAGTGCGGCAACTAGCGGGGCATTCGCAGCGCACAACGCAAGATATCGCGAATGTTATCAATAGCCTGACTGGCCATACTGGCCAAGCTGTCACCATGATGCATGGCGCGGTAAAAGCCGCCGAGCAAACCATGGCTGAGGTGGAAGCGGCGCGCAGTGAATTTAACGCCATTAATGACAAAGCCACACTGATTGCTGACCACAGTACGCAAATCGCTGCCGCTTCCGAAGAGCAAAGCTTGGTGACCGAAGAAGTTAGCCAAAACCTCATTGGCATTCGTGACGCAGTTGAAGAAACCGAAACCGTGGTTAATGAATTGCACAGTGCCAGCAGCAGTTTGAAAGGGGAGGCGCAAAACATGGAGCAACTGGTGGAAAGTTATCGCCTTGAGCGATAACCGCTTCAGTTTAAGGCTGGTCTGCTCTGACCAGTCTTAAACATTTATATGTTTATCGCTCCTCGTCGCCTTACAATACTAGGCACTCTGCTTGCTTTTTTTCGTAATTTGCTAATTTACCCTCGAATCGCTTGCTTACCCCCCAACGTTTATTGATGGATGAGTTGTTTATGCATGCTGTATCTCCCGGGTTTGACCGACCCAACAACGAAGGTCTTTGGCAGCGTTTTTCTGCCCGCCTGAACTTATCGCAAAAGATGTTATTGCTACTGATCCTGGTGGTGATCAGCGTAGCCATCTCCTCGCTGTATAACGCGTATAAAACCCGCAGTTCAGTGATGGAGCTGATTGACAGCAAGCTGGTTGACCAGGTTGAGGGCTACCAAGGGGTATTAAAGGCGATTGCCAAGTCTGACCCCGAACATTTTTTGAGCCGTGCCAGAGAAATTCTTTACAACGCGCGTTGGGGGCAAGACAAAAGTGGCTATCTGTTTTTAGTCAGCCACGACGGCCACCTCACCATCTTCCCGCCTAAATTGTCCAGGGAAGGGGCGCAGATGTCAGAGCGTTCACTGGAAAACAGTGACTTGGGCCTTCGCGACGCGGTGACCAAAGTAGGCCGTACCGGCGTACCTGCCAGGCTCCGTTACAGCTATATCAAGCCCGGCACCGGCAGCGTAATCAAAGACTCCTACGTTGTACCTGTTGGTGATTACATCTTGATTGGCGGCGTTTACCTCGATGCCGCCGACAAAGAAATGACCAGCTTTTTAACCGACAGTGTGATCTCACTGCTGATCGCCATTGTGGTGCTAAGCCTTTGGATCTTTGCGGTGAATAAAACCATTAAGGGCCGGGTAAAAGAACTGATGCAAGGCCTGGGCAGCATCGGCCGGCGCGACTTGAGCAAATCAACAGCGCTGCGTGGTAAAGATGAGTTTGCCGAAGTCTCTATTGGCCTGGACGACACCCGTAAAGCGCTAGCAGAGGTACTGCATACCCAGCGCAGCAGTGCCATGACACTGGCCAGCGCCTCGGTACAAATGGACAGCGGCATGAGCCAGGTAGGCGAAGCGATTTTATCGCAGCGCCAACGCTTGGAAACCTTGGCTTCGGCTTTGGAACAAATGGCCGGCTCCACGCAAGAAGTTGCCAACAATGCCCAGGCCAGCGCCGCTGACACCCAGCATGCCTCTGACTTGGTCAGTAAAGGTATGACGACCCTTGAACAAATTATCGATGCGGTTCGTTCGTTAGCCGAAGATATGGCCAATAGCGCCCAGGCGGTGGAAGAGGTCAATCAAGGGGTCAAACAAATCGGCAAGTTAACCGATGCGATTGATGGCATTTCCGAACAAACCAACCTGCTGGCCCTAAACGCCGCCATTGAAGCGGCGCGTGCCGGTGAGCAAGGCCGCGGTTTTGCTGTTGTAGCTGACGAAGTACGGCAGTTGGCGGGCCATTCCCAAAAAACGACCCAAGATATTGCGCAAGTAATAAAAGGTTTAGGCAACCAGGCCGATACCGCGGTATTGCGTATGCGCGAGTCAGCCAATACCGCAGACAAAACCTTGGAAAATGTTGAAGCATCCCGTCAGGAATTTGATGTGATCAATGAAAAAACCGCCCAAGTGGCTGATCACAGTACGCAAATTGCTGCCGCGGCCGAGCAGCAAAGTCAGGTGACCGAAGAGGTGAACCGTAACCTTCTTGGTATTCGTGACTCGGTTGAAGAAACCGAGCGGGTTATCAACCAATTGCTTGAAGCCAGCGGCAGCCTTAAGCAAGAAGCGAATAACATGGAATCTTTGGTCGCCGGTTATCAGTTACCGAACAAGGTCTAATAAACGTCGGTTCGGCCATCAAGCCGTGTCAGTGTCAGCTGGCGCGGCTTTTTTTAACTCTGCTACAAAGTGCTGTTTAAGCTCGGCTAACACCTCTGCTTGAGCCTTATCAGCCTTATGAACCAAACCTAGCTGGCGGTAAAAGCGCTGCTCACCTAAATCGAGCGCCGTTACCGCCGCCGGCCAGCGCCGCCAGCTAAGGGTCTGCGGCACTATTGCAACCCCTAAGCCTTTTGCCACTAAGGTTACCAACGTATCAAGCTCATCAATTTCACAAACCTCGTTAACGTCAATACCTTGCTCGCGCAGGTAGCGGTCAACTTGGCGGCCGCCAAATGAGGTATGTTCGTAACGAATAAAAGGCTGTTGCGACATAAGCTCTATCGGGCTGGCATTGGCCAACTGGCGTGGCACCAGCAACTGATAAGGCTCTTGCAGTAGTGGCGTCCAGGTCAGTTCATTAGCCAACGAAAAGGGCGGTTTGATAACCACGGCCAAATCCAGCTCGTCAGCATCAACCTGATTTATCAAGTCAAAGGACATGCCAGGCACCACCCGGGTGCGAAAACGCGTGTTGTGGCGGTGAAAGCGCAGCAACACTTGCGGTAATAAGGTGCGCTGAATGGAGACGATGGCCCCCAGGGTGAGTTGTGGCTTTAGGGCCGGAGCCTGCGGTTTGTTTCCCAGCTGCTGAAACTGGCGCAGCAGCGCCTGTATTTCCGGCAGCAGTTGCTGACCTTGCCGGTTTAACTTGGCGGCGCGGCCACTGCGGTCGAAAAGGGTGATACCCAGTTCAGTTTCCAGGCGCTGCATTTGGGCGCTAACGGCGGCTTGGGTCAGGCCAATTTTTTGGCCAGCCGCTGCAAAAGTGCCTTCTTGGGCCACAACGGCAAAGGTGTTGAGTTCGCGAAGCATCGCTTTAATTCGCAAATTAAATTTGTGTAT
The DNA here is from genome assembly GCF_003367375.1 of Gallaecimonas mangrovi. Classification (GTDB taxonomy): domain Bacteria; phylum Pseudomonadota; class Gammaproteobacteria; order Enterobacterales; family Gallaecimonadaceae; genus Gallaecimonas; species Gallaecimonas mangrovi. The sequence continues at coordinate 2,709,794 of NZ_CP031416.1, read as the reverse complement.
GGTGCAATTATATATTGATTTTTCTCAATAAAAACCCGCCGTATATTGTGTTCTTTAACCTTGACCACTGGTATGGAGACGTTATGCCTTTGTCACCTTTTCATTTAGCCATTCCCGTATACGACCTTGCCGCTGCCCGGCGCTTTTATGGTGAGGTATTTGGGCTTAGCGAAGGCCGCTCAAGTGAACAATGGGTCGATTTCGATTTTTTTGGCCACCAATTGGTTATCCACGAGCATCCTAAAACCGCTTCCCAAGATAGTGCCCATACCAACCCGGTTGATGGCCATGAGGTGCCGGTACCGCATTTTGGGGTGGTTTTAGAATGGCAGCAGTGGCACGCCCTGGTTGAGCGTTTGCAGTCTTACAACACCCAGTTTGTTATCGAGCCTTATATTCGTTTTAAAGGCCAGGTAGGCGAGCAGGCAACGATGTTTTTTTATGACCCTTGTGGCAATGCTTTAGAGTTCAAAGCTTTCAAAGATATGAATCAACTCTTTGCCAAGTGATTGACAACTAAACCTAATTTGGTAGCCTAACAGTGCTGAATATTTCAGCCGTAAGCGTTTAACGTTAACCAACGCACATCCACCGTTGATCGGCGGAGTGCGTTGTTGTGTCTAAACGTCCCGCCTGTCAGCGGTTTCAATCAGGAGACCGCTTTATGACCCAATCAGATAAAAATGATGCCCAGCTTGACGTGATCAAGTTGATCTTGGCATTGACCTTGTCGTATCTGGCCGTGGCCATGCCGCTACCGGTTTTGTCTGGCTATACCCATCAGCATCTTGGGCTGGGAGCCGACTTAGGTGGCCTTGCGGTCGGTATTGCCTTTTTATCAACATTGCTCACTCGCGGCCCCGCAGGCGACCTTGCCGACGGCCGAGGCGGCAAAAAATCCATGCAATGGGGGCTAATTATCTATTGCGTCGCCGGGCTCATTTGCATGTTGTCCCATTGGTTAAGCCCGCTATTGAGTTACGGCGTGCTGCTGTTAGGGCGGTTGCTGCTTGGTGTGGGTGAAAGTTTTACCATCGTTGGCATGGTTAGCTGGGGAATTGGCTTGATGGGCCCGGCTCGTTCCGGCCGGGTAATGGCCTGGCTTGGCATGGGCATGTACGGCGCTTTTGCCCTTGGCGGCCCTGTCGGGCTTTGGATTTACCAAAAGTGGGGCTTTATTGCTTTGATGGCCGTGTGCGCTTTGCTACCCCTGATAGGGTGGTTTGCCATCCGGCCTTTGCCGTCATCCAAACCCATTCCAGGCAAGCGAGAGCCCTTTTTCAAGGTGGTTAAATCCATTTGGGCACTGGGCGCCGTTGTTGGCCTGCAAGGGGTGGGCTTTGCGCTATTGGGCGCTTTTATTACCCAGTATTTTGACAGCCAGCATTGGGCCCATGCCGGCTGGGGCCTAACCTGCTTTGGTGGCGGTTTTGTGTTGGTGCGCATCTTGTGCGGCCATCTGCCTGACAAAATAGGCGGCGGCAAAGTGGCTTTTGGTGCCTTGATTGTTGAAGCCGTTGGCCAATATCTGTTGTGGGGCGCTGGTAATAGTTACATGGCGTTACTGGGTGCCTTACTTACCGGTATGGGCTGCTCCATGGTTTATCCCGCCATGGGCGTTGAAGTGGTGAAAATGATCAATCCACAGCAACGCGGTACCGCCCTGGGTGCCTTTTCGGCTTTTCAGGATTTAGCTTACGGTGTTTCGGCGCCGCTTTGTGGTTTGCTGGTGGGCAGTCAGGGTTTTGGCATTGTGTATCTGATAGGCGGCATTGCCGCGAGCTTGGCGCTGGTACTGCTGATAAAAGGACGGGTGACCGAGCAGCAGCAGGCGCAGGCACCTTCTCAATAATGGCGCCAGCCGGTACGCGCACCGTCATAAATAACAGGGCCGCCTTCGGGCGGCTTTACCTTTACTCAATAATTTTCTAATTTGAGCGAGGATCCTATCGGCTGACAAGGACGCAAACATGGATGCGCAAACCCAACCCCAATGGACTTTTACTCCTCAAAACCCTTATCAAATCAATAGTGTTGCCCTTGATTACAACGGTGACCGCTGTGTGTTCGGAACCTCCAGTGAATACGGACAAGGCGATTTTGCCTTTTATTGCTGCGACGGTCGCGGTAATGCGCTTTGGTCTGAGCCTTTGAGCCCTAGCGCCACCCAGGGCTTTTTCTGGGCTTGTATCAGTGACAATGGCGACTACGCCGCAGGCGGCGGTCAATACAGCGAAGACAGTGGTTTTTTAAAGGCCTACGACTGCCATACCGGTAAGGTGATGCTGGATGTATCGTTACCCGGCCGGGTGAACCAGGTGTCGATGAACCACGATGGCCGTTATCTGGTGGCGGTGTTTTCTGACACTGTGCAGCTGTATCGCCGGGAAGAAGACCAATATGCGCTGCGAAGCAGCCAGGCACTGAATGCCGAAGAATTGAGCTTTTATGGTAACAGTGCCGTGATTGCTACCGATGGCAACACTGTGGTGGTATCGGGCCGTAATTACGATCAAGATAAAGGCTATGTATTTGTTTTTGATATTGAAGATGAAAAGCTAGCCCACCTACGTGGCTGTTTGGTGGATACCGCTTCGATGCGGGTTGCTGTGAGTCACCACGGCCAGTTTTGGGCGGCGGTGTTGCACGACGGTAGTTGTGTGCTCTTTAGCCGTGACGACCCGGCAACGCCTTTTGCCCGTTGCCAGCCAACGCTTGCCGGGCTGGGTATTGGCTATGGTCTTGACTTGGTGTGTACCGAGCAGAACCAAGTGCTGGCAGCCTGTGGCGTGAATATCAGCAATAGTGATGACCAAGGGCTGTTGTATGTGGTGAAAAGTGACGGCAAAACGGCCAGTTTAGCCTGGCAGGCACCGCTGACGTATCCGGCGAACCCTGGCATCAGCTTGGATAGAGCCGGCCGCTTTGTGACGGCAACCGATGGTGCGCCGGAAGGTAAAGAAGAGTCCGCCGGGCATTTTTATCTGTTTGATGCCCAAAATGGCGCCGCGCTTTGGCGCTACCAGACCAGCTTAATGAATTGGCCAATGATGATAACCGGCAGTGGCAAGCGCATCCTGGGCGGCAGTGACGATGGCCTGGCTTACTACTGGCATAATGAGTAACGGCTCTTAATAAAAACGGCCGCTGTTGTGGCCGTTTTTCTTTGCTCAGGCACTGACCGCCACTTTGTTGCGACCGGTACGTTTGGCCTCTAACAGGCGCCTGTCTGCCCGCTCAAAGGCGGCCATCAGGGTTTCATCACTGCCAATTTCCACCACACCAAAGCTGCCAGCCAAACCGCTAATGGTGCCGTGTAAGGTCAGTTGCATCAGGGTTAGGCGAATTCTTTCAGCGGTTTGCATCGACTCTTGCAAGTTGTTACCCGGTAGCAGCAACATAAATTCGTCACCACCAAAGCGGCCAAGCATATCGGCTTGGCGCAGCTGCTGTTTTACAGCGGTGACTACCGCTAACAGTGCGTTATCGCCAACGGTGTGGCCGAAGCGGTCGTTAATGTTCTTAAAGTGGTCAATGTCAAAAACCACCAACGAAATGGGCTGGCGATAGTGGCGGGCTCGTTGCAGCTCGTGTTCGCCTTGCTCAAAAAAGTGGCTGCGCGAAGCGGCCTTGGTTAAGCCGTCTTCCAGTGCCATTTCACGAAGCCTGACGTTATGGGACACCAGTACCGGCACCGTTAGCCCAAAGTAGGTGCTGGCGGCCAGCACATTGATGGCAAATTGATAGACCAGCGCGTGGTCGTTAAGGCCAAGTATTTTAATGCCAATGGCAGTTAATGTGCTTAACAGTGCCAGGCTAATGGCGCCGCGCAGCGGGCTTTCGGTATAAACAATCCACATCTGTGGAATACATAAGAAGAACACCGAAAACACGGTTTCCTGATGATGAAATTGGGCCGTGGCCGTCATTGCTAAAATCAGCAACAAGGCACTGAGCACCAGCTTCATTACGTAGCCGTAGTTTTCAACATCAGGCTGGCGCAGCCCCATTTCGCTTAGCCAGGCACCAGAGCGGGGGTAAATACGGCTGATGGCACCGATAAACAGCGGTGTCAGCACCACAATGCCGATAAGGTCGCCTATCCACCAGGCCAGCCAGATGTTATTGACCGATGATTCGGTCACAATGCCGCCAAGCTGTAAGGCTTGGGTGCCACAGAACGTGGCCAACAGTGCAGTCAGTGGCCCTATCAGCAAAAAGGCGAGTATGACCTGTGGCAATTCATGGCGGCCAGAGCGGCGTATAAAGAGGTTGACCAGGCTCGCGCCAAACCAATAGCTCAGGCAGTGCGCAGTACCAAACAGCACACCAGAGCGTAATAGTTCCAGCCACCCGTACCCGGTTTTATAAATAATATTCTCGCCAAAAGTGCTGGCGACAGCGCAAATCATAATGGCCGGTAGTGCGCGCGGGCCAATCAGCAGAAAAGCGGCAAAGGAAAGGCCGGCAGGAGGAAACCAGATGCTGGCATGAGGAGCGTATTCCATTAATCCTGAAACACGCCACATCGCCATCCACAGCAATATCAGCAGCAAGTCGCTCAGCCATGGCTTTTGCAACAACAAATTATTGGCTCTCACCGTTTTGGTCAGCAGCACTTTATTGTTTTGCATGTCTTCATTACGTCGTTGCAAAGGGGAACCTGCGCGTTGTTGATCGCCATTTCAAAAGCGTTGCAAAAAGAGCATATATGAAAATGGGTATTTTAATATGCTAACACGATGCATTTAACATTTAACCAACATTAATGTTCGATTTTTCTATAGCCATAGCCGCTAAGGAATAACTGTTGGTGATCGCTTGAGTACATATTAGGGTAACTCTAGGGTAGATAAGGTTTTTTATTTGCCAAGGAGTGCTGATGATCACGGCTGTTATTTTTGACCATGATGGTACCTTGGTGGATTCAGAGCAGCTGCACTATGTACTTTGGCAGCGGGTTTTGAAGCCATTGGGGTTGCAGCTTGAGGTGCAGGATTACCAAGCCCATTACGCCGGTATTCCTGCCCTCGAAAATGCGCAGCGTTTGGTGCAACACTTTGATTTGTCGATATCGCCATCGGCATTAGCCGAACAAAAAGCGCGGCTTAGCCAACGGTTTTTACAACAACACCCCTTTCCTTTACTGCCTGGTGTTGCCAAGACCTTGGCGGCCTTTCAGCAAGCTGGCATACGCATGGCTATTGCCACCGGCGCCAATCAATATGCTGTTGACGCCACCTGCCGTTTTCATCGGCTTAGCCATTTTTTTGAAGCCATCGTGAGTCGAGACGATGTGCAGCATGGCAAGCCGCATCCGCAAACCTACCAACTGGCGCTGAGCCGTTTGCGACTAAGCGCCGCCGATTGTCTGGCAGTTGAAGATACGGTGCATGGCATGAAAGCCGCGCTTGCTGCAAAGCTGCCCTGTGTGGTGGTGCCATCGCCAATGTCAAAAGCGCAAGACTTTACCGGCGCCGCAGCCAGCTTCTCGAGCATGGCGGCGGTTAAAAAGTGGGTGTTAGCGCAGCAATAATGCCACCTTGCGGCAAGGCTTTTGTGCCACCGGTTAGCTATGCTGCAAACCTTGCCACCTCTTGGCTTTGTCGGAACGTAAGCCAAACTGGTCGAGCACCCGCGCCACAATGTGGTTAGTGACATCATCAATGGTTTCGGGCTGGTTATAGTAAGCGGGCATGGGCGGCACTATCGCGGCTCCCATTCTTGACAGCGCCAGCATGTTTTCCAAATGAATGCTGCTAAGGGGCGTTTCCCTTGGCACCAGTACCAGCTTACGGCCTTCTTTGAGTATGACGTCGGCCGCTCGGCCGACCAAACCATCAGCAAACCCCATGCGAATGCCGGCCAGGGTTTTCATGCTGCAAGGGATCACTATCATGCCATCGGTCAAGAAAGAGCCGGAGGAGATGCTGGCGCCTTGGTCTCCTGGCGAGTGCACAACATCGGCCAGGGCGGCCAGGTCGTGGGCTTTATAGGCGGTTTCGGTCTCGATAGTGACTTTCGCCCACTTCGACATCACCAAATGCACTTCAACATCGTTCATGTCGCGTAGCGCTTTTAGGAGTGCCACTGCCAACGGCGCGCCAGTGGCACCAGTGATGCCGACGATTAATCTCATTGCGACTCCGTAAAATTAGTAATGTTCGTATACGTACAATGTCTATGGTAAGGTGAATGCCATCGCTTAAACAAGCGGCCTGAGGCAACAGAGCATGGCAAAAAGTGTAAGGAGGGAAGTTTTTCACTTACTGCGCCGGTTAATGCAAGAACATACCGCCATTTGGCAACAGCATATCAATGCGTTGACCAAACCCCAGTTCGCGGTGCTGCGCGCCATTGATGAACAGCCTGGCATAGAGCAGGTTGATTTAATGGGCCCGGCGGTTGCAACCAAGGCCACCTTGGCCGATTTACTGGCGCGCCTGGAAAGCCGTGGTCTGGTACGCCGAGAGCCGAGCCTGACGGATAAGCGTCGGCGCTATGTATACTTGTCCGAGCGAGGAAAAGCAGTGGTTGCGATGGCAGCACCTGCCAGCAAGGAGGCTGATGATGTATTTCTTAATCGCCTGTCCGTGGCCCAGCAGCAAGAGCTGAGCCGGCTTCTGGGGCTGATGCTGGAGGAAAAATGACGGCCATAATTGAAGAAGTCGTGCTGCTAGATGAGAACAACAAGCCTGTTGGCGTCATCGAAAAAGCGCGTGTTCACCACCAACAAACCCCGCTGCATTTAGCGTTTTCCTGTTACATCCTCAATGACAAAGGCCAAATTTTGCTCACCCGCCGGTCCCTAAACAAAAAGGCCTGGCCAGGTGTCTGGACCAACTCGGTCTGTGGCCACCCGCTACCGGGTGAACCGATGGCCGCAGCTGTTACCCGGCGCTGCCAGTATGAACTGGGGCTGCAGGTACAAAAAATTGAAATGCTGTTGCCGGAATTTAGCTATGTTGCACAAGATGCGTCCGGCATTATGGAAAACGAGTTTTGCCCCGTCTTTAAGGCCTATTGCCAAACGCCGCCAGCACCATTAGCCGATGAAGTGATGGACTGGCACTGGGTCAATCTTTCAGACTTGCTGTTAGCCGTGTCGGCAACCCCTTGGGCTTTTAGCCCCTGGATGGTTGCGCAATTAAAGGCGCTTGAAGAGGCTGGCCATATTGAGGCGCAAGCTGCTTAAGCGGCCGGTGGCACAAAGGCTTTTCTGGCTTTCACTACCGCTTGGCGTGTTACGCAGTCGTGGACGTGGTCATTAACCAGCCCCATGGCTTGCATAAAGGCATAAACGGTCGTGGGGCCAACAAATTTCCAGCCCATTTTTTTTAGCGTTTTGGACAGCGCTACCGACAACGCTGACGTTGAACGGCTTTGCGGTGTAAGGCCTGTCTCGGTTTCTTCATAGCGCCAAAAAAAGGCGGCTAAAGAGCCTTCCTTGGCTACCAGCTCTTGCGCGCAGCGAGCGTTATTAATCACCGCTTCAATTTTCCCCCGGTGGCGAACAATACCGGCGTCATTTAGCAAACGTGTTATGTCATCTTCATTAAATTGCGCGACCTGGTGAAAATCAAAGCCGGCGAAGGCGCGGCGAAAGTTTTCACGTTTGGCCAAAATGGTTCGCCAGCTCAGGCCCGACTGGAAGCTTTCCAAGCAGAGCTTTTCAAAAAGACGGATATCGTCGGCAACCGGAAAGCCCCACTCGTTGTCGTGGTAGGGGAAAAAGGCGTCGTCCCCCTGGCACCAGCGGCAACGTGGCTGGCCATCGGGCCCGGGAATAGTGTCAGACATATTGCCTCATCGTGGTGTTAAAAGCGCCATTTCAGACAGGGTAACAGATGTAAATTCTGGGTTTACAGCGTATTAGGTGAATAACGTAGCTGCCGCGGCTTCAGGACCATTAGCCTAAGGCGCTGTAACCGTTGTCGACATAAATCACCTGGCCGGTAATGTTTTGGGCGTTATCTGACACCAAAAACGCCGCGGCATGGCCAATTTGTTCAATGGACACCTGCTGATGCAGCGGCGCTTTTGTAGCGGCTTGTGCCATTAAGGCGTCAAAATGGGCAAGGCCAGAGGCGGCTCTGGTTGCAACCGGCCCCGGAGAAAGGGCATTGATACGAATATTCTGCGGCCCAAGCTCCTTGGCCAAATAGCGCACGCTAGCCTCGAGCGCCGCTTTTACCGGCCCCATCAGGTTGTAGTTATCCACCACCTTTTCGGCGCCGTAGTAACTCATGGTCAGTAGCGCGCCGCCTTCGCTCATCAGCGGTTCGGCCGCTTTAGCCAGGCGCACCAGTGAATGGCAAGAAATGTCCATGGCCAAGGTAAAGCCCTCGACAGAGCTGTCAACAAAGCGGCCCTGAAGGTCATCCTTCGGGGCAAAGGCCACCGAGTGCAGTACAAAATCAAGGCGGCCCCATTTTTCAGCAATGGCGTCAAAAAGTGCCTGCATTTGCGGTGCTGACCGTACATCCAGCGGCATAAAAATGTCGCTGCCCAAGTCCTTTGCCAGGGGTTCAACATAGGGCTTGGCCTTCTCGCTTTGATAGGTAACAGCCAGGCTTGCCCCTTGTTCCTTAAAGGCTTTTGCGCAGCCGTAAGCGATTGAATCAGCATTGGCAAGGCCAACGATCAGGCCTTTCAGCGGGCGGCTCATAATAGCTCCTTGGCAAAGTGTTCCTGGATCTCCATCGCCATGCAGCCCTCTTCATTGGCTGCGATCACCAACTGGGTAAAGGGCGGCAAATGCGCCAGATGCGACATGATTTTGCAGCGCACCGGTGCGGCGTTTTCGCCAATGCCACCGGTAAACACCAAGGTGTCTAAACCGCCAATAGATACCGCCATGGCGGCGATTTGCTGTGCGGTCTTAAAAGCAAAGTAATCAAGGGCAAATTGCGCTTCAGGTTTACTGCTTTCAAGCAGGGTTTTCACGTCATTACTGAGCCCTGAAAGCCCCTTCAACCCCGACTCTTCATAGAGTTGGTATTCCACGTCATCAAGCGGCATATCCAGGCCCTTGACCATATAAATAACCGCGCCAGCGTCGATGTTGCCACAGCGAGTGCCCATGGGCAGGCCCTCTAAGGCGGTCATGCCCATGGTGGTATCAACACTTTGCAAATCCTTCATCGCGCACAGGCTGGCGCCGTTGCCCAAGTGCGCAGCGACAACCCGGCCACTGGCCAACTGCGGGTGTTCGCTACGCAAATGATGAGCTATCCAGTCGTAAGACAGGCCATGAAAACCGTAGCGGCGAATGCCTTTTTGAAAAAGCGACTGGGGCAGGGCATAGCGATTAAAAAGCGGTTGGTGGCGGGCATGAAAAGCGGTGTCAAAACAGCCAAACTGGCGAATGTCAGCGCGCCTTGCTGCCAAGGCTTTTACCCCTGCCAAGTTATGGGGTTGGTGCAGTGGTGCCAGCGGGCAAAGGCCTGCCAGGTAGTCCATGGCGGCGGCTGTTAGCTCCACCGGGTCGGTGTAACGGTCACCGCCATGCACAATGCGGTGAGCGGCGGCCACCCAATGCCAAGACGGCGGCTGGGCATCGAGCCAGTTAAGCACGGCTTCCATGGCACTGTCGTGATTGTCGGCGCCAGCCAGTGGCACCGGTTGTTGGGGGGCGCTGCCAAGGCTTGCCTTAAAGCGGGCGCCGGTGCCGATGTCTTCAACCTTGCCGCCTGCTAACAGCGGCAGGTTATCTGTCAGTGCAAACAGCCGAAATTTAATGCTCGATGAGCCGGTGTTGATGGTCAGTAGGGCCGGGGTCATTTGAGGCTCCCTTGTTGCCTGGCATCAGCCAGGAATACCGCCGCCGCGCAAGACAGCAGCCGGGTGCGCAGGCTATCGGCGCGGCTGGTCAGAATAATGGGTACCCGGGCACCAAGCACGATGCCGGCAGCGTCGGCTTTACCAAGAAAGGTCAACTGTTTGGCGAGCATGTTGCCGGCTTCGATATTAGGCACCACCAGAATATCGGCATCCCCTGCCACCGGTGATTGAATGCCTTTGTTTTGCGCGGCTTCCAGGCTGATGGCGTTATCCAGTGCCAAGGGGCCGTCAAGAATGGCGCCTTCGATTTGGCCGCGGTCGGCCATTTTGCAAAGGCTGGCGGCATCCAGGGTTGAGGCCATACGGCTGGTCACCGTTTCTACCGCTGACAAGATGGCTACCTTGGGCAGGGTGCCTTTTTGGCCAAACAAGGTGTGCCAAAGGTTAATGGCGTTTTGGCAGATGTCGGCCTTTTCCTCAAGGCTTGGCGCAATGTTAATGGCGGCATCGGTGATAATAAGCGGTTTGTTGTGGCCGCGAACGTCCATGACATAACAGTGGGATATGCGCCTTTCGGTGCGAAGGCCGCTGCTGGTTTTGACCACCGCGCCCAAGAGTTCGTCGGTATGAAGCGCGCCTTTCATAATGGCCGCCACCTCGCCGCTGGCGGCAAGCTCTGCCGCTTTGGCAGCGGCGCCATGGCTGTGCTCGGTATCGACCAGTGGCCACTGGTTAATATCGATACCGGCTTCATCGGCCGCGGCGCTTATCCGCTCTTTCGGGCCCACTAACACCGGCGCAATAAGGGCGGCCTCAAAGGCTTCTTTTACCGCCAGCAGCGACGCCTTATTGACCGGGTGCACAACGGCGGTTTTTACCGCCCCGCGGTCATGGCAGGCATCAATAACGCTTTGGTAATGGTCCTGATACAGCTCGATATTGGGTAGATGCGCGCGCTCAATGGATAAATGCTCGGTGGGGGCCAGCACGGTGGCAATGCCACTGACCACCACCTCACCATTTTCGTTGGTGCATTGGCAATCAAAATCGACCAGCGGTTTGCCGGTATCGGCCTTGCTTTTTACGGTCAGGGTCACGGTTACTTCATCGCCAAGGCGCACCGGCCGTTTAAAGTGAATATCCTGGCTTAAATAAATGGTGCCAGGGCCAGGCAGCTGGGTTCCCAGCACCGTTGATATCAAGGCCCCTGACCACATGCCATGGCCAATAACGCCATGGAACAGGCTGGCCTTGGCGTATTCGGGATTCATATGCGCGGGGTTGATGTCACCCGACATCACGGCAAACAGGTTGATGTCGTCTTGGGTCAGGGTGCGCTTAAGGCTGGCGCTCTGGCCGATGGACAGCTCGTCAAAGGTAATGTTGTTTAAGCGGTTGTTGTCCATGTCTTGGCTCCTACTTCAAGAACACATAGCTGCCCGGCGCATCGCCCTGGGCGCGGTAGTGGCGGTTGCCCAGGTTTTTGGGGGCGGGTATGTCGCCACTGCTGTTGTCGCTAAGCCATTGCTGCCAGGGCTGCCACCAGGAACCTTGTTTTAACGGCGCTTGTTCTAACCAGTGCTGGGGGGAGAGGTAAGGGTCTTTCGGGGCTTTATGCAAAATGTGATAGCTACGGTGCGGGTGGCCGGGCTCCGAGACAATGCCGCCATTGTGGCCGCCGCTGGCCAGCACAAAGGTCACGTCGTTGCCGCCAATCAGATGCACCTTGTGCACCGACACCCAGGGCGCCACATGGTCTTTTTCGGTACCGACCGCAAAGATAGGCAACTGGATGTCGTCGGGGGCCAGCGGTTCGCCAAATAAGCTGTAGCGACCTTCGGCAAACTCGTTGTGTAGAAACAGTTTTTCGAGGTATTCGCTGTGCATTTTATAAGGCATGCGGGTGGCATCGCTATTCCAGGCCATCAGGTCGTTAAGGCTGGGCTTTTCTCCCATCAGGTATTCATGCACCATCCGCGACCAAATCAGGTCGTTTGAGCGCAGCAATTGAAAGGCGCCCGACATTTGCTTGGTATCCAGAGTGCCTTGCGCCCACATCATGTTTTTTAAGTAAGCCACTTCGCTTGGGGTGACAAACAGCATCAGCTCGCCGGCTTCGGTAAAATCCCCTTGGGCGGCGAAAAGGGTCAGGCTTTTTAGCGGTTTTTCTTCTTTGCCGCCCAAGAAGGCGGCCGTGAGTAGTGCCAGGGTTCCCCCTAAGCAATAGCCCGCCAGGTGCAGCTGTTCACCGCTGATGCTACCGGCCACTTCAATGGCTTTTAGGGCGCCATCGCGCACATAGTCTTCCATGCCCAGGTTACGGTCTTCACTGCCGGGGTTTTTCCAAGAAATCATATAAACATCATGGCCTTGCTCTAATAGCCAGCGCACCATGGAGTTATGTTCGGACAGGTCGAGAATGTAGTACTTCATGATCCAGGCCGGCATAAACAGCACCGGCTCTTTTTTCACGGTTTCGCTGCGCGGCTGGTAGTGAATAAGCTCCATCAGCGTATTTTTAAACACCACTTTGCCGGGGGTGCAGGCGAGGTTTTCACCCAGCACAAAGGCCTCGGCTCCCACCGGCGGTTCACCGGTTTTATCGCGGCGCCAATCCTCCAGCGCATTGGCGGCGCCTTGCACCAGGTTTTCCCCTAAGTGCGCCAGGGTTTGATGGATAAGCTCGGGGTTACTGGCCACAAAGTTACTGGGGGAGAGCGCATCAAGATATTGGCGCGCCGCAAACGACAAAATGCGCTCGTATTCGCTTGAAAGGCCATGAATGCCAACAGTGGCTTTTTGCCAGAACAGCTCACTTTGCCGAAAATTTTCTGCCAAAAAACGCCAGGGCCACTGCAGCCAGCGCTCATCTTTAAAACGGGGGTCTTTATTTGCTTCCGGTACTGGCTGACTTTGGCTTTGCCAGTAGTCAGGCAGTTGGGTAACGGGGAAGCTGGCAAGCTCGGCCAGCCGCCCAGGGCTCATGGCTAAATGGGCAAGCCACGAGCTGTAAGCTTCGGTCAAACCGGCCGGGGTTAAACCCAGGGTTAGCCTAGCCAAGCCGGCCTGAAAGGTGCGGTCAAGGTTATCAAACAAATTCACATCGGCATCCATGGCGAAAAAAGCTCCTTAAACAAAAATCAGGAAGCGTGAACTGAGTATTGTGAGTGAGGCAACAGACCGGTTTTGTAACCTAGGTCAATATTTGAGCAGCTTGCTGAGTATAGTCAGAGCATGTCTGAATAAAGTGCTGCTTTTATGACAATAGAAGGCAAGCAGCAGCAAAGGGCCATAACGTTACAAAGCGTTAAGTAAAGGATTGAATTTAAGAAAAAAGTGAACTAAACGACCTGAGTACTTCCAAGGATATTTGCTGGTATTGGATGGAACCCGCGCCAAGGGCGCAACGATACCCATGGAGGGAAACATGAAACGACTCATATTGTGTTGTGACGGTACCTGGAATAACCCCGAGCAGGAAGAAAACGGCATTCCTTGCCCCACCAATGTCTACAAAATATCCAATGCCATCGCCAGCAGTGACGGTGATATTGAACAACTGATTTATTACCACCCCGGTGTTGGCGGTGAAGGCAGTATCAGTGGCGAGGGCGGCGTATTGGCTCCGCTATTGGGCGGTGCCTTGGGGGTTGGTATCCGCCGCCACCTGTGTTCGGCGTATTACTGGATAGCCAAGCACTATCAACCGGGCGACCAAATTTATCTGTTCGGCTTTAGCCGCGGCGCTTTTACCGCCCGTAGCCTGAGCGAGTTTTTGGGGTTGGGGCTGCTGGACTTAACCGGCTTGAGTGAGCAAGAAGCCTGGGCCAGGGTGCATAAAAGCCACGACGGCGGCTACCAATCCTTTAATGAAAACCCGCCGCCGCTGGTTGAGTCGGTTGGCGCTGACTGGGCGTTTTTTGAGTCAGGCCAGCCGCTACCCATCCGCTTTGTTGGGGTTTGGGACACGGTAGGCGCCCTTGGGATCCCCGATGATCTGGAGTTTCTTAACCTCTTTGATGACAAAGACAATTGGCGTTTTTACGACGATACCATCGGCGCCCATGTGCAAACTGGCCGCCATGCCATGGCCATGGACGAAAAACGCTCTTGCTTTACCGTTACCCATTGGAGCAATGCCGCAACCCACAATGATGCCAAAGAGCTTTGGTTCCCCGGGGTGCACAGCGACGTTGGCGGCGGTTACAGCGACTCAGCCCTTGCCGACGGCGCCTTGCAGTGGATGATAAAAGAAGCCAGCCTGTGCGGCTTGATGTTTCGCCTTGGGGTGCTGGAACAGCTGCACCCGGATAGCTGCGGCCTGCTGCACGATTCCTTTAAAGGCATTTTCGCCAAACTGCGGTCACGGCCACGCAATGTGGCCGGGATGGTAACCGAGAATAAAACCGCCTTTCACGACAGCGCCATCGAGCGCCAGTTGGCGTCGCCCATTACCTATCCGCCCTACTGGAAAACCCGCATGTTAAAGGCCGGGGAAAGCGTCACCGTTGATGTGTTTGCCGACCAGCGTTGGAACAATCTTGGCCTTTATGTCGGGGAAGGGCAGCAGTTTACCTTCTCGGCCGAAGGCGAATGGGTTGATGGCAAAGACAGCTGCCCCTGGACCGGCACCGAAGACAGCAAATTAACCCTGGGCGATATGGCCCGTGCTGCCAGTAGTTTTTTCGGTAAGTTTGAGTCGGTATTTAAAAAGCTCAGCCACAATGACTCGGCAGATCTGGCCTATACCAAACGCATTGAAAGCCTGCCCTGGTTTTGTATGGTTGGTGCTATCGCCAATGACGGTGACGCCGCTTTTGCCATGCACAACGACGGCAGCCCGTCGCCCCACCAAACCATGGCGTTGCCGGATTTTCAAAACACGCCGTTAACGGTGCAAAAGCCCGGTTATTTTTACTGTTTTGCCAACGATGTTTGGAGCCTTTATGGCAACAACAAGGGCAGTATTCGGCTAACTGTTCATTGCCTTGCTTAATGCCAAGGCCGCCTTTTGGCGGCCTTTTTCGTGCCTAAAGCGCCAATGCGCAATGTTATTTTTTTGATTTAGCAAGGTTAATGAAACTGTCGTTTTACCTATTTATCGCTATTGATAATAATTCGCATTTTATATAAATTTGCTTTCCCTCGTTGGCCCCATGGCCTGACAACGCAGCTCAGGGAGAGACAATGACCACCCCCAACCGTTATCACTCGGCCTTATTGGTCACACTGGCACTGGCCAATCCGGCTCTCGCGGATGACCGCGACAGTAAAGACGAAAAAGGCACCGAAAAAATCACGGTGCTGGGCCGCCAGTTGCATGAGCTTGATACCACCGTTGATAACGGTGTGCTGGGGCAAGGGTCCATTTTGAATACGCCTTTTTCTGTTACCAGCGTCTCAGAGCAAGAACTAAAAGAGCGGCAGGTAAATGATTTAGATACGCTGTTTGCTCGCGATGCGTCGGTGTCCATCCTCGGGGGCGGCTATAACAACTGGGGCTCAAATATGAGCATCCGCGGCCTGGCGCTTGATTACACCAACAGCTTTAAGCTAAACGGCTTGGCGTTTCAGAATTTCTCCGGGGAAATGCCGTATGACATTTTCGAGCGCATTGATGTACTCAAAGGCGCTACCGGTTTTATGTATGGCTTTGCTGCGCCTGGCGGCATTGTCAATTACGTCACCAAAAAGGCCCGTGGCGATGTGCTGAGTGTTGATGTGGGCTATCGCTCAGACAGCATTCTAAGCGCCCATGTAGATGCCGGAACCCGCTTTGGCGAAAGTGATAAATACGGCCTGCGCGCTAATGTCAGCGCTGCCGACGGTGACACCAATACCGACGGCGGCCATGTGCGCCGCAACACCGCTGCCCTGGCCTTTGACGCCAACCTTACCGACAGCCTGAAATGGACCCTTGACCTTATTTATGACGACCGAGACGTCGATAACGTCACCTCATGGATGTTTACGTCGCTATTAAGCAGTGACAGCACGCTGCCAGAACCTGTTGATGGCAGCCGCAACCTCTCGGCCAAAGGCTCCTTTGAAGACGCCAAAAACATTACCGGCATGACCAGTTTGACCTGGCAGGCCAGTGATAACTGGCAGATAAAGGCGGACTACAGCCATGCTGAAAACAATACCCGCTGGGTAAAAACCCTCAACTATCTGGTAAACAGCGACGGCGATCTGCGGGTAAGGGTGTACGACCAAGCCTTTGACACCGACTTTGATACCGCCCAGTTAATGGCGGTGGGGGAATTGGACACCGGCGCTGTGCACCACAAATGGGTGAGCGGTGTCAGTTATCAAAAAACCACCTCTTATCGTACCGATACGCCCAGTAAATATGTGTTCTGGCTAACCGACACGTCCGACCCCAGCACGTACGACAACCTCTATTCCCCCAACCCTCAGAGCTATACCTCTGAATTTGTTGAAAACAACGAAAAGGGCTATTACGTGCGCCAACGTTCGGCCTTTGTCTCTGACACCTTGGCCTTTGGCCGCAAATGGGACTTGTTACTGGGCCTGCGTCATATCCAATACGACAGCGTTAATTATCTGAGCAGCGGTGAGGAATACAGCACCAACGCCAACACCCCCACCGTGGCGCTGATGTTTAAGCCCTGGCAGGGCACCACCTTCTACGGCAGCTACGTGGAAGCCTTGGAAGAGGGCGGCATTGTCAGTTCCAGCTATGCCAACGCCGATGAAATGCTCGACCCCTTAAAAAGTAAACAATACGAGCTTGGGGCAAAAGTGGAACGCGCACGCTGGTTTGCCAGTGTCGCGGCCTACCGCATCGAGCGAGGCGCCGCCTACGGCAATAGTGAGAATATCTACGTGCAAGACGGGAAGAGCCTGTATGACGGCGTGGAATTTGACGCCAAGCTACAGCTTAGCGAGGCCTGGTCGCTGCATAGCAACCTGATGCACCTTGATAGCCGCTACGACGACACCGGCCCTGACAGCACCGTGCAAGGCAACGACGTTGAAGCCGCCCCCAATTGGCAAGCGGCGCTGGGCCTCAGTTACTTGGTGCCGGCCATTCCGGGCCTGGCAGTAAACGCCGGTGCTAAATATTACGGTGCCCGTTACCTCGATGCCGAGAACAACTGGAAACTACCCGATTACACCTTGTTTGATGCCTCTTTGCGCTATGAAACCCAGCTTTGGCATAAACCGCTCACCCTGCGCGGCACCCTTACCAACCTCACCGACAAAAAATATTGGGCAACCGATGGCAGCGAAGGGCTGCGCATCGGCCAGCCGCGGGAAGTGGCATTAAACGCCAGCTTGAGTTTCTAAATTTAACGGCCGGCTGCCTGGGCCGGCCAAGGACCAATAATGACCCTTTTCTCTGTTGCGCTGCTCTTTATCGGCAGCCTCCTGGTGTATTTAGCCAGTGCCAACCAACAGTGGAGCAGTAAAGCGCTACCGGCGGTTTGGCGTTGGTGTGGCTATCTGCTTTGGCTGATCAGTCTGTTCGGGCTTGGCAGCCAAATGAGTCTGGCCAGCGCCATCTTTAGCTGGTGCAGCGTGTTGATGCTGTGCCTGCCCCTTGGCCCCTTGGCCAGTCTTTTTAAAAGGAGCCGATAATGGCGCGGCGTATCTCTGGCCATTGGCTCAGTAAAAGCTTGGCCGGCGTGGTGCTGGGTTTTTTGCTGGCGCTGGGGCTTGGCAGTCTTTTCGCTATTGCCGGGCCCGGCGGTCTTGAGGCGGCCAATAAGGTGCAATTTGTAATGTGGCTGGTGGCACCGCTTTGGATGCTGGCGCTCAGCCTGGTGTTTTTATTTAAAAGTGGCCTTAGGGCGTGGTTGTGGCTGGGGCTGGCTAATGCGCTGGTTTATGGCCTGTTATGGGGGCTAAAGAACGGCTTATGAAGATCCGCGGTAATGTATTACGGCTATACAAAGATTTGCATACCTGGGTCGGTATTTGCGCGGGCATTGTCTTGTTTATCGGCTTTTTTGCTGGCGCCTTGTCCATGTTTAAACCGGCCATTGATGACTGGGCGACGCCGCCTTCGCAGCAACTAAAAGCGCTCCCCCTCCTTGAGCTGGAACAGCGTTTGCCAGCGCTGCGCCAGCAATACCCGGCGCTTAACCACGGTTTTGAGTTGCACTTGAGTAGCACCGACAGTGCCACCCTTAGCTGGTCACAAGCAGCGGCCAGCCGACGGGTGGATTTAAATGCCGAGCAAGCCGTGGCCGGGCTGAATGCACAGGGCGAATTTCAGGTGGTCAAGGCCGTGCCGTCACAGCTGGCGGCCTTGGTGGATTTACTGCACCGCACTGCTGGCATCCCGGGTGGCTTTGGCCATGAAATGCTGGGGGTGTTGGTCATGGGCGTGGCCAGTGCTTTATATTTTTTGGCGTTGGTGTCGGGCCTTATTCTGTTACTGCCCACCCTGGTTAAAGACTTCTTTTCTCTGCGCCAGAGCAGCAACAAACGGTTTTGGCTTGATACCCATAACCTGCTTGGCATCACCAGCTTTCCCTTTCATGTGTTGATAAGCCTGTCGGTGGTGGTATTTGCCTTTCACGACATCATCTACGACAGCCTGCAGCACACCGCCTACGGCCAAAAAAACATGTTTAGCTTTCCAAAAGGGCACCATGATAAAAGCGGCGAACCGCTACCTTTAACCCACTTGGTGGCAAAAACCCAGGCGGCAGCGGCTGGGTTTAAGGTGGGCACTATTAGCGTTTCAGGCCTGGGGTCGCCCCGTGCCAGTGTCCGGGCCAGCGCCTATTCCGACCGCTATTTTAGCCGCGGCGCCACCGGCGGCTTTGTTAGTCTTAATCCCTACAGCGGCAAGGTGGTGATGCGTGATTACTTGCCGGAAAGTAGTAATGCCTGGGGCAATACCGTCAATAGCTTTTTTACCCTGCACTTTGGCAGCTTTGGTGGGCCCGTTATCAAATGGGTGTATTTCCTGTTAGGGCTGGCGGGGGCCGGGGTGTTTTACACCGGTAACTTGTTATGGCTTGAAAACCGCCGCAAGCGCCAGCAAAAAGACGGCGTTATTCCGAAACAAAGCCTGGCTAGCCGGGTAATGGCGGCGCTTACCGTTGGTTGCTGTTTAGGCTCGGTAGCCGGTGTTGCTGGCGCCATGTTGGCGGGGAAATGGTTGCAAGCCTGGGTTGCTAACATCAACGACTGGTATTTGGGTGTCTATTACCTGCTGTTTCTTGGTTTTGTGGCTTTTAGCCTGGTAAAAGGTGCCGCCAGCAACCCCATTTTGCTTAACAGCACGGCGCTGTTAGCCCTGGCGGTGCCGCTAAGCTCGCTGTTGGCGGCCATTAGTGGTTATAGCTGGCCTGCTAATACGTTAGCCACCGCCAGTGTGGATGCAACCGTGCTTGTTGCTGCTGCTTTACTGTTCTGGCTGGCCAAAATCGCAAAGCGCCGCCAGCAACCAGACAGTGTTTGGGGATAAAAAAGCCGCCCTTGGGGCGGCTTTTTAGTCTTGGGCGCAATAGGTTGCTGTTACCTCTATATGGCTGCCGGAAAAGCCAAACAGTGAGCGGGTGCCGGTGATATTCAGTAAATGCCCAGCCGCTTGGTGGCGAAGTGTGCTGTCGACATGGCAAAAGCTGCCGTAGAAATTGGCATTTTCCAGGGTTAAGGATGAGCCGCAAATGTCTTTGGGGCCGCCGTGGGAGCTGCTTACTGCACAAAACTGCTGGTGGCTAGCGTGGCCAAAGGCCAGGTGCAGAGGGTAGCAGAGCAGGGTTAGCACTGCGCATAGCAGCAAAAAGTAGCAGCCGATGGCCGCTAGGGTTAGCAGCAGTGCCAGGCCCCAAGGCTCGCTGCCTTTTTGTTTGATGCTGTGGCGCGCGCGATAAAGCCTAATGGCAAACGGCAGGCTTATTGCCAAGGTTAACGCCAGGGCCAGCCACTTGAAGGCGGCAGCCATTTTGATGCTAAGAATAAAGTCATCAATAAAAGAGGTGATATAAACAAAAAGGCCAAATGCCACCAGTGTGATGGCCCAGGCTGCGGCTTTTTCCTGCCAGTTCATTGCGCCGTCGTCCCTGCTGCGGTTTTACGTACAAAATGCGAGTCTGCCTTTAAAAAGCATTGAGAATCAAGGCAATAAAAAAGCCGCCCTGGGGCGGCTTTTTGGATTAACGCCTTATTAGACGTTAAAACGGAAGTGAACAACGTCGCCATCTTTGACGATGTAATCTTTACCTTCCAGGCGCCATTTACCGGCTTCTTTGGCACCTTGCTCACCGTTATTGGCCACAAAATCGTCGTAACCCACCACTTCGGCGCGGATAAAGCCTTTTTCGAAGTCGGTGTGAATTTTACCGGCCGCTTGCGGGGCAGTAGAGTTGATTTTAATGGTCCAGGCGCGCACTTCTTTTACGCCAGCGGTGAAGTAGGTGTGCAGGTTCAAAAGCTCGTAACCGGCGCGAATAACCCGGTTAAGGCCCGGCTCTTCAAGGCCAAGCTCTGCCATGAACAGGTCCCGCTCTTCATCGTCCAGCTCGGCAATGTCAGATTCCACCGCCGCGCAAACCGGCACCACAATGGCGTCTTCGTCGGCGGCAATGGCCCGCACCTGATCAAGGTAGGGGTTATTTTCAAAGCCGTCTTCATTGACGTTGGCAATGTACATGGTGGGTTTGCCGGTTAAGTAGTTCTGGTAGCCAATGGCGGCCTTTTCGTCGCTAGAAAGGCCAGCGGCACGTAGCATTTTACCGGCTTCCAAATGCGGCTGAATTTTCAGCAACACTTCTTGTTCGGCCTTGGCGTCTTTATCGCCGCCCTTGGCTTTTTTCTGAACCCGGGTCAGGGCGCGGTCAACCGCTTCCATATCGGCCAGTACCAACTCGGTGTTGATAACGTCGATATCTTCTTGCGGGTTTACCTTGCCAGAAACGTGCACGATGTTGTCGTTCTCAAAGCAGCGCACCACGTGGGCAATAGCGTCGGTTTCGCGAATGTTGGCCAGGAATTTATTGCCAAGGCCTTCGCCTTTGGAAGCGCCTTCAACCAGGCCTGCGATATCCACAAATTCCATGGTGGTGGGCAGCACCCGCTGGGGGTTAACGATTTCCGCCAGTTTATTGAGGCGAACATCGGGTACCGGCACAACGCCAGTGTTGGGTTCAATGGTGCAAAAGGGGAAGTTGGCGGCTTCAATACCGGCCTTTGTCAGCGCATTAAACAGGGTGGATTTGCCGACGTTAGGCAGGCCCACAATGCCACATTTGAATCCCATGGAAGTGTCCTTAAAATTTATGCCTTAAAGGCGTGAAGCCGGTTTTGGGCCGCCGTTTTACCGCTTTGCAGTAAAATGTCGGTGGCGCGTACGGCTTCATCTATAGCTGCGTTAATCTTTTCTTGCTCGCCTTGTGGCGGCTTGCCCAGCACATAGCCGGTAACCTTGTTGCGGTCGCCGGGATGGCCGATGCCGATACGCAGCCGATTAAAATTCGGATTGTTGCCCATCTTAGCCATGATGTCTTTCAGACCATTATGGCCGCCGTGGCCACCGCCTTGCTTAAAGCGGGCAACCCCTGGAGGAAGGTCCAGCTCGTCGTGGGCCACCAGAATACTTTCTACCGGAATACGGTAAAAGTTGGCCAAAGCGCTGACCGCTTTGCCGGAAAGATTCATATAGGTGGTAGGAACAAGCAGGCGCACGTCTTGGCCCTTAATGCTAACGCGGGCGGTCAGTGCAGAGAATTTGCTTTCCAGGGATAAAGATTGCCGGTGAAGGCGGGCCAGCTCCTCGATATACCAGGCGCCGGCATTGTGGCGGGTTTGGGCGTATTCGGGGCCTGGATTACCCAGGCCCACCAGCAGTTGAATATCGCTCACGCTTTACTCAGCTGCAGCCTCTTCGGCGCTGTCATCTTCGTCGTCAGACGCGCTGCCTTTCGGCGCGTTCAGAGAAACAACAGCTTGGTCGTGGCCTTCGCCTTTGCTCAGTTCAACCAGAGCAACACCCGCCGGCACTTTCAGACCAGTCAGGTGGATGGTGTCACCCACTTCCAGGTCAGCAGTGTTCACTTCGATGAACTCAGGCAGGTCCTTAGGCAGGCAGCTGACTTCAACTTCAGTGATTTGACGGGCGATAACGCCACCTTTCTTAACAGCTGCTTCTTCGCCAACGAAGTGCAACGGCACTTTGGTCACAACTTTGTGAGACGCGTCAACGCGCAGGAAGTCAATGTGAGTGACTTTCGGCTTGAAGGGGTGACGCTGCATGTCTTTAACCAGAACTTCAGTTTTTTCACCGCTGATGTTCAGGGTCAGGATATGCGTGTAAAAACCTTCTTCAGCTTGCGCTTCGATGATTTTGTTGTGATCCAGAGTGATGGATACCGGCTCTTTGTCAGCGCCGTAAACGATAGCAGGTACTTTTTCCTCACGACGCAGGCGGCGGCTCGCACCTTTCCCCAGGTCGGTACGGAGTTCTGCTTCAAAAATATAAGACATGGTATTACTCCACAAAAATATAGGGTTATCGGCTTCCCGCGACCAAGAAACCGATCCATTCCTTAAGCCAGCTTTGGCTAAGGGCGCGGCATTTTAACAAAGCCATAGAGCCACCACAACATCGATTGTGCTAAGCGCTACCGGCCTGGTGATAAAAGCGGGCAACGGCATTTTAAAGGCCCTTAAAAACTGACTCAAACACCTTTTGTTTTCTTTTTTTAAACCTCTTGGTAACGTTTCTTGGGTAACCACTTTATGGATAGCTAACAGTGAAACGCACCCTTATTGCCATCAGCCTTGCCAGCGTCAGCCTGGGCCTTTTTGCCGCAGAACCGGCCTGGGTAACCAAAAGCAATGGTTATGCCGCCCCGGTTTTAGAAGAAATGGGCAAATACAATCCGGAAATGGGCTCTTATTTAGGGCTTGAGCAATACGACACCGAAACCGAAGATCTCAGTAAAGGCAGCTACCAGCGCTCAAGAGCCGGTTCACAGCAGATACTGGCAACGCTCAAAAAAGCGCTGGCCGCTGAAACCGACCCCAAAGTAAAACAGGATTTAGGGATCATGGTTAGCGCCGTTGAGCAAAGCTTGGCGTCAGGCGCGCTCGACCACGACAAGCTATTGCCTTATTACAATGTGCCCTCAACCATTTTTCAGGGCCTTCAAAGCCTGTTGGATGAGCGCAATAGCGATAAACGCAAACAGGCCGCTATTACCCGGCTGCGCGCCTATGTGGGGTTAGACGGCCACCCAAGCCTGGTAAGCCAGGCCAGAGCGCGTACCGAAGAGCGCCTTAACGAACAAGGCTTGCTTTGGCCCTATAAAAAGGAGGTGGAACAAAATATTGCCAACAGCCAGCGCTACCTTGCGGGCATCAAGCAGTTATTTGAAGCCAACCACCTAACGGGCTGGCAGCAGCCTTATGCCACCCTCAGCCAAGAGCTAACTGCCTACGAAAGCTGGGTGAAAAACACCATAGCGCCCCGCGCGCGTGACAGCTTTGTGCTGCCAGCAGACATTTATGCCAGCGCCCTTAAAGGCTATGGCGTCGATATGACGCCGCAAGAACTCATTGACCGGGCGATGTTTGGCTTTGCCGAAACCCGCGACGAAATGCAGTCTCTGGCCAACCGCATTGCCAAAGACAAAGGCTATAAAAACAGCGATTATCGCTACGTGCTAAGAGAGCTTAAAAAGCAGCAAGTTACCGGCAAAGACATTCTGCCTTTTTATAAAAAGCGCCTGGCGGCTATCGAAAAGCTGGTGCGTGAGCACCACATTGTGACCTTGCCAGCACGCAAGGCCAGTATTCGCCTGGCTTCTGAGGCCGAAACCGCTGCGGTGCCCGCACCCCACATGAACCCACCACGCCTTATTGGCAACACCGGTGAATATGGCGAGTTTGTGCTGCCGCTAAATGACCCGAATGCCAAAGGGCACCTGGACGACTTTACCAATAAAGCCTTCGCCTGGACCTTGACCGTGCATGAAGCCCGCCCGGGCCACGAGCTGCAGTTTTCAAAAATGATTGAAAACGGTGTTTCCCAGGCCCGCGCCATTTTTGCCTTTAATAGCGCCAACGTTGAAGGCTGGGCGCTTTATGCCGAAGCGGTTATGAAAGAATACCTGCCACTCGATGGCCAGCTGTTCTCGTTGCAAGCCAGAATGCAGCGTGAAGCGAGGGCGTTTTTGGACCCGATGCTAAACCTTGGCCTAATAAGCCCCGAAGAGGCGCGCCGGGTGCTAACCGACGAAGTGGTGCTGTCAAAGCCCTTTGCCGAACAAGAGGTCGACCGTTACACCTTCCGCTCGCCCGGCCAGGCCACCAGCTATTACTACGGTTATATGCAGCTTCGCCAGTTACGCACCCTAGTTGAGCTAAAACTCAAAGACAAATTTAACCAGCAGGCCTACCACGACTTTATTTTGTCGCAAGGTTTGCTGCCGCCGGCCCTGTTGAAAAAGGCGGTTATGGAAGAGTTTGTGCCGAAGTATATGTAGCGGCAGTGATTGAAAATCCGGGGCGATGATAATTTGTGCGTGTCTCGCCCCGCTAACTTTGTTTTGGGGGCGGATTAGGCGTATCACTTTTTTGCAATTTTTTGATGCCCACCGGTTTACCGGTCATGTTGATGTGGTTATGGTGGTTTAAGTTGCGTTTATCTGGATGTAAGCAAAGGGGATTTGCGAAGGCGAGGGTGCCTTTGGGCAAGGTGGATAGGGATATCAGTATTACGCGACAGATCTTTCGGGAAAAGATTTGAACGTTGGAGTGCAACGACGACGGCCCGAAGGGCGAAGGCAGGATGGCCCGAGTAACACTGGACGCACGAGCTGGGTGACTAGCCAGGGAAGGTTTCTCCAACGCGGGACCAGGTGATAACAAGGACGCTATCAGCATTTGGGGTAATACTCGTAGCGGAAGCGCCGCTTTCGCGCAGTATTACGCGAGCACAGGACGTGCGAGGTGGTAGGAACCACCAGGGACGGGTAACAACTCAGGACGAGAACGGGACATTGGGAACCACACCTAAGGGCGGTAGCGTGGGTGTTGGTTCTTAGAACAATGCGTGTAGACCTTTGATTTTACAGCGTTCATCTTTCCTTAAGCGTTGTTCTATATGCCGGTTCGCGCACCGGCGGGCGCCCAACTTTTGTTTCGGCAAAAGTTGGCAAAACCATCGCCCACGTTCCGCGTTGTCCTCGCTATCAGTCGTTTACCGCTGACCGCTGCACACGCGTTCCAGACGCGTCTTCCGCTCTTTCGGCTTCCCTGCCTCAAGTCAGCTCTCACTCCTTTACGCGAGGCGCTGCACTTAACGGGCAAAAGAGCGGGTGGCTTCGTTGGGGGAATGGCGTTGTGGGTGATTAGAAGGTGTGTCCTTACATTTACTGTTTTTATATACAGTATATCTGTTGCACCCATCTCAACAGGGCTATTGTGACAACGCGCTAGGCTCGCTTTTACTGGAACGACCAGTAATAAGTTGCTAAAAAATAATATGATTTAACTCATCCGATGTGATGATAACGAGCGCATGTCTCGCATAAAAACGAGACCGCTCGCTTTTGTGGAGCCATTCTTGGCTTTTACAGTAGGATCTAAAGGAGGATCAGTAGGTTAAGCTTGTAATACCAACTGGTCATATGAGTGAAAGCGAGCGCGCTCGCTAATAAAACTGTTATATTTTTCCATACAGGTAGGTTAAGTTGAGAGATTGTTTTAAGGGTTTTTACAACCCAACAGAGGAATTACTTCAAGCGGCATGGACAAGCGATGAAACACTATTTGTTCTCGACACAAATGTATTGCTTAATTTGTATGGTTATGCTGAACAGACGCGTGATGACTTTTTCGCGTTACTTGAGTCCTTAGGGGGTAAGCTTTGGATTCCCTACCATGTAGGCTTGGAGTACCAAAGAAGACGGCTAGAAGTAATTCGAGACGAAAAAGCGATTTTTAATAAGATCAACGACAATCTAGAAAAAATAGATAAAGTATTTAAGGGTGATTTTGAGCAGCTAGCACTAAAGAGAAGATTTCCAAAACTGCATGAAAACACCGAAAAATTGCATAAAGATATTAGTAAGTCGGTATCTTCTTACAAAAAATCAGTTTCTTACTGGGATGACAAGCAACCTTGTGTAAGGTCGCATGATTCAATAAGAGAAAAACTGAATGAGCTTACTGAAGGTAAAGTTGGAGAGCCACCCCAAGACCAAGAATGGCTTAATGGTTTGTACGAAGAGGGGAAGGAGCGATATGAAAACAAAATACCCCCGGGGTACAAAGATTTTAATAAATCAAAATCTGAGACAAACACCTTTTCTTATAACGGATTAAAGTACGATCGCCAATATGGTGATTTGATTCTTTGGAAGCAGCTCATTGGTAAGGCTAAAGAGGATGGCGTCAAGAATGTTATCTTTGTCACCGACGATTCTAAAGAAGACTGGTGGTATATATTAGAGTCTAGGGGAAAGAAGCAAGTTGGCCCACATGCAAATTTGCAAAGCGAGATATATAGAGAGGCAAACTTAGATCTCTTTCATATGTATAACACTTCAAGTTTCCTGGAGAGCGGAAAAGAAATTTTAGACCTAGGCGTGCATGACAGCTCTATTCAGGATGCAAACACAATGTTTTTACAATCTTTTGGGCGCGTTACTCGCCACCTAGAATCAAATCTAGCCGAAAAAGAATTAGAAAAGAAATATTTCACTAAGGTATTACGGTCATTCAAAGATTACGATAGATATGAAGACCTAAAATCCAAATACCAGTATGGAAGTCTAGAAGACGATGAGATAAATGAGTTAAAAAGGGAGATAGAAAATAGAAATGAATGGGTTCATATTCTCAACTGGGCGAAAATGAAAAACGCTGATCGTTATCGAAATGATGGTGAGGATAAAGACGAGGGTGAAGACGAATTGGAGTGAGCAAAATATAACAAATTGCTGCACTCGGATAAATTACTCGCTTTGCTCCTAATTTACCGGTGAGCAAGGCGTTAGGCTTCTATGAATCGGAACTACGAAATAGTCGAAGGGATTTATCTTGTGCAAGGAGAGAATGAACTCGATTTGCACAATAATTTTAATTTCACTGGTTTTGATTACTCCATTACAGAGAGAAAGCTTGAACTGTATTGGGTTCGCTCAGAAGGAGATTGGGTAAGCCGCACTACGCCACGAAGTGTAAAACTAACTTTTAGCCAAGTCAGCGAACTCCGATTTATGCCTCGCAAGCAGGGAATTCCATTCTCAGAGGATGACTGTATTAATTCAATTGGCTACTGGGTAGACGAAGATTGGGCTGAGGGTGTAATAATGGTAGAGCCCAATCAAGAAATTGAACCTGAGTGGCTCACAGCAATAGATTTTATGTCGGGTGCAGTATTAGCTGTGCAAGCGGAGAGGGCGGATGCAGAAATCAAAGCCTAACAAGGTGGTGTTGTTCGCCATGGACCTCACCCGGTTTATCGGACACGCATCAATAACTGACAAAGAGGTCATTGATGCCCGCTTACAAGACCGGAAAACGTACCCAGCAGTACAGCCTTGAGTTCAAGAAGAAGGCCGTGCAGTGGAGCCATGAGCCACACCGCAGCGTCAAGGAAGTGGCCGAGGCGCTGGACATTCACCCCTTCATGTTGTCTCGTTGGCGCAAAGAATCCCGTGAAGGTAAGTACGGCATGGCCAGCAAGACCCCGAAGCCCGAAGGCAAGCTCAAAGAGCAGGATGAAGTGAAACAGCTCAAGAAGCGCATTGCCGAGCTGGAGATGGAGAACGACATCCTAAAAAAGTGGCAACGTTTCCAGGCGGAGGAACAACGCAGCGGTATCGCTTCATCCAACGCCAGCAAGGGCAAATCCCGGTAAAAGCGCTGTGTGCCAGGCTGAAGGTCTCGCGCAGTGGCTACTACGACTGGCTCAAGCGCCAACCAAGCCAACGTCAGCAACAAGACGACGCTTTGCTAACGGCTATCCGCCGCCTATTTGAGAAGGCAAAGCAACGCTATGGCAGCCCGAAAATCCATCGTGCCTTGCGCTTGGAGGGTATTCGGGTTGGCGCTAAACGGGTGGCAAGGCTGATGCGTGAAGCGGGGCTAAAAGCCCGTGTGGAGCGGGTTTACCGGCGGATGAACAAGCGCCGTGCAGAACTGAAAGTGCTGCCGAACCATCGCCTGGCTATCCCCAAAGCGAGCGGCCCAAACCAGCAGTGGTCCAGTGATGTTACCTACATCCGCTTTGGCCGCCGCCATGTGTTTTTAGCGGTTATCGTGGACCTGTGGTCACGGAAAATCATCGGCTGGGCGCTGCATGAAAAGCTCAACGCCGAACTGAGCACGGTCGCGCTTTATAAAGCCATCAAGCAGCGTAAGCCCAAGCCAGGATTGATACTGCACACCGACAGGGGCATTGAATTCCGGGCGAAAGTGATGCAGAAATGGCTCAATCGATATGGTATTCGCCATAGCATGAACCGCCCAGGGCAATGCACGGATAATGCAGAAGTGGAGTCGTTCTTTAAGACGCTCAAAGCCGAACTGATACACGACAATCACTTCGGTACGGTGGCGTCACTGCGCCAACAGGTAGGCCATTACATCCAGCATTTTTACAACAAGGTGCGGCTACACAGTAGCCTCGATTACGTATCACCGATACAGTACGAGCAAGCCGCTTAATAACAACTGCGTGTCCGTTTTATCGGGTGAACATCACCACGCAAAAAGCGCGCGGCTGGGACAGCCTACACGCCGCTTCGCTCTGTTTCGGCTGCTCCAAACCACGGCGTTAAGTGTCACAACTATGTATAGCTTCGAAGATATAAAAGAGCGATCGGAATCAGATGATGAGCTTGTAGTCGGATATGCCGATGCCATGGAGCTGCTTTACCTTTTCGAACAAAGTGATACTCAAGTTATCGGATGGGAGGGCTGGCTAAAGTATGAAAATGGTACGCTTAGTCACTCTCAAAAATATCAGGGTACAGTTGACCTCTCTGCCATGCCAAAAACATCGGCAATTGCTCTTGTAAAAAGCACTATCGTGCAGGCTCATACAGAGTGGCTAGAAAATCCGGAGGTACATAATGCAAATTTACTATTCTGCATTACGACCAACACTTAACAAACAAAGGCAGCATCGCCCTGCGGGCTGGACGCGCTAACGCGCGCCGCTGCTTTGGGCGTTATACGAAACTAATATGAAGCAATGGAGTGACATAAAGCACGAATTCGAAACGGATGGATCTTTGAGAGACATCTATGTAGAAGATATAAACTCGGCTGTTTGGAATAAATTTATCGGAGAGGTAAAGCGGTCAGGGTATAAGTTTGAGTTTTCCCACGGAGATGTCGAAAAAGAATTCCCTTGTTATCTAAATGCAATCAAGAGTATGCAGCAAACTGATCCTACGACCTTGTATATCTGGGTAACCGATGATATTCAGTTAAATTGTCATTTCTTCGTAGAAACGGAAATCGAACTAGATGTCTCACCGCATGATATACAGACTGAAAGTGCATACATCCAGCTGGTAAGTTTCCTGGAATGGTTAGCCACAGTTACTAAAAATGAGGTCAAATTAACTCATGAAGGTATGCAGGAGCAGGTGATCCTAAGTGTCTGCTAGTAAATCGTATAACTAGGCCATTAACTTTGCGCCTATCGGCGCTGGACAGCCTACGCTGCGCTCCGGCTGCCTGTTATGGCGGCGTTATCTGAAAACGGAGAAGGTATGCGTAACATATGGATAATTTTACTTTTGATATTCTTTTTGGCTGGATGTGCATCTAATCATGAAAAAGCTAACGATGAGCAGGAATATGTGGAGATTACCGTTAAGGATAATTTTTATCACATAAACGGTGATGTAGTATCAAAAGATAACAAAGCTAAAATTGTAAGTTTGTTGAGCGAGAAAAACACTAAAAGAATATTAACTCACGATTTCACAATGGGTGATCTGCTAGAAATTAGTTCGATTTTAAATGGGAAAGGTTATAAATTTTTCTTTGTAAATAAAAATAATGAAATAAAGAAAATTAACTTTTTTTAATTTTTGACAAAAAGAGGAAGCTAACAAGTGACTGTGGCGTTCTGTCAATTCACTGGGCAACTCTTGCTATGCCTTAAAGTTTGCCCACCAAGAGTGCAAAAGAATAGAGCTCCTAGGTGGCTAACCTTATTCCATAAAAAAAGCCCGGCAAATGCCGGGCTTTTTCTTTTTAATACTCACGCAATACGGGTTAGTACTGCGGCGGTGGCGCCTTGGGTATCCAGGCTGCCGCCAAGATCGGCGGTGCACTCATTGGCTGAAAGTGCCTCGAACACCGCGTCTTTTAGTAGCTGTGCTTCTTTTGCCAGGCCAAGGCCGAGTTCCAGCAGCATAGAGACCGACAGCATGGCGGCGAAGGGGTTGGCTTTACCTTGGCCGGCAATGTCGGGCGCCGAGCCGTGGCAGGGCTCGAATAGGCCGGGGCCTTTTTCTCCTAAAGAGGCTGACGGCAACATACCCATGGAGCCAACCAGCATGGAGGCTTCGTCGGTGAGAATGTCGCCAAACAGGTTTTCGGTGACCAGTACATCAAAACTGGCGGGGCGCGACAGCAGGTGCATGGCGGCGGCATCTACCAGCATAAATTCCAACTCAATGTCGGGGTAATGCTCGGCAAAAACCGCTTCGGTGCGCCGGCGCCACAGGCGCGAGGTGGCCAGTACGTTGGCTTTGTCGACCATGGTGACTTTGCCGCGGCGGCTTTGAGCCAGTTTGGCGGCTTTGTGTAATACCCGGTCAACTTCTTTTGCGCTATAAGCGCAGCGGTCCCATGCCGCTTCGGTGCCTTCTTCTTTTTCACCAAAATAGATGCCGCCGGTCAGCTCGCGCACCACCATGATGTCCACATCTTTCAGGCGGTCGGTTTTCAGTGGGCTGGCATCATAAAGGGCAGGGTGGGTAACTGCCGGGCGCAGGTTGGCGTAAAGCCCAAGGGCTTTACGAATGGCCAGCAAACCTTGTTCTGGGCGTTTGGGGGCTTTGTCCCATTTGGGGCCACCAACGGCGCCCAAGAATACCGCGTCGGCCTTTTGGCAGGCGGCCAGGGTTTCGGCGGGCAGCGGCTCGCCGGTGGCGTCGATGGCGGCGCCGCCCATTAAGGCTTCGCTTAAGGTGAATTCATGGCCAAAGCGTTTGGCGATAGCTTCCAAGGCGGCTTTGGCCGCTGTAGCCACTTCCGGGCCTATGCCGTCGCCGGGCAGTAAAACGATATTGGCCTTCACGCGCGTTTCTCCTCAAATTCGCTGATTTTGTCTTCCAGGCTCAAAAGATAACCTAACTGATCAACACCTTGCACCAAGCAGTGGCGGCTAAAGGGGTCTAATTCGAAAGACCAGGTTTCGCCGTTATCCAGGGTGATGGTGGCTTCGCTCACATCAATGCTGACACGGGTATCCGGGTGGTCGAACAGGTATTGGTGCTGCTCTGGCGTGACTTCAATCGGCACCAGGCCGTTTTTTAGCGCGTTGCCGCGGAAAATGTCGGCAATTTGGCTGGAGATAACCGCTTTAAAGCCGTAATCGGTCATGGCCCAGGGCGCGTGCTCACGAGACGAGCCACAACCGAAGTTCTCACCGCCCACCAGCACGGTGCAGCCGTGGTCGGTATTTAAAATGGAATCGGTTTTCTCGCCGTCTTTATAACGCCAGTCGGCAAAGGCGTGCTGGCCCAAACCTTCACGGGTGGTGGTGGTTAAAAAACGGGCCGGAATAATTTGGTCGGTATCGATGTTATTTTGGCGGATCACCAACACCTTAGAGTCGATTTTCATGCGCTTTCCTTAAAGGTATTAGGTTCGCAAACAAAGCCGCAAATGGCGGCGCGGGCAGCAATGGCGGGGCTCGCCAAAAAGGTTTGTGAACCCGGCCCTTGGCGGCCAGCAAAGTTACGGTTAGAGGTAGACACCACGGTTTGGCCGGGTTGGGCCATATCACCGTTCATGGCGATACACATGGAGCAGCCAGGTTCGCGCCATTCGGCGCCAGCGGCAATGATGATTTTATCCAGGCCTTCGTCTTCGGCTTGGCGTTTTACATCTTCCGAGCCTGGCACAATCAGCATGCGCACGCC
Organism: Gallaecimonas mangrovi; assembly: GCF_003367375.1. GTDB lineage: Bacteria > Pseudomonadota > Gammaproteobacteria > Enterobacterales > Gallaecimonadaceae > Gallaecimonas > Gallaecimonas mangrovi. Next base: position 2,677,908 of record NZ_CP031416.1, on the reverse strand, counting down.
GCCCGCCACTTTTTTGCCTTTCAGTTCCATGGCGGCTTCGCGCATGTCGCTCAGGCGGCCGTTGGTGCAAGAACCCACAAAAACGATATCCACTTTACGGTCAGACAACTGCTCGCCTGCGCTCAGGTGCATGTAATCCAGGGCCTTGGCTTCCACTTCATCTTTTGCAGCAGGCACCGCCGTGCCGATGGGAATAACCATGCCGGGGTGAGTGCCGTAGGTAATGGTGGGGCCAATTTGCGCGGCGTCTACTCGCAGTTCTTTGTCAAAGCTGGCGCCTTCGTCGGTGCGCAAGGTGCGCCAGTCTTCGCAGGCGGCATCAAAGTCTTTGGGTGCCATGGCCCGGCCACGCAGCCAATTAAAGGTGGTTTCATCGGGGGCTATAAGGCCCGCACGCGCACCGGCTTCAATGGACATGTTGCACACCGTCATCCGCTCTTCCATGGTCAGCGCTTCAATGGCGGGACCGGCGTATTCGATAACATGGCCGGTGCCGCCGCCCATGCCCAATTTGCCGATGATATGCAAAATCAAATCTTTAGCCCCAACACCTGGGCGCAGCTTGTTGTCTACCCACACCCGCAGGGTTTTGGGTTTGTGCTGCAGCAGGCTTTGGGTGGCCAATACGTGGCCTACTTCGGTGGTACCAATACCAAAGGCCAGGGCGCCAAAAGCGCCGTGAGTTGCGGTATGGGAGTCGCCACAGACAATGGTCATCCCCGGTTGGGTGGCGCCCAGTTCTGGGCCCATCACGTGCACAATGCCGCGGTGCGGGCTGTCAAAACCGTGCAAATGAATGCCAAAACGGCGGCAGTTTTCCTGCAACTTGCGCACCTGTTGCCAGGCGGCTTCCGACACGTATTTGCGCTGGCCCTGGGCATCGGGCGCTGAGGTTGGCGTGGAATGGTCCAAGGTGGCTAACACCCGGTCGGGGCGGCGCACACTCAGGCCGCGGTTTTTTAACTCGGTGAATGCCTGCGGGCTGGTCACTTCGTGAATAAGGTGCAAGTCGATATAAATAACCGCCGGGTGGCCATTTTCAGCGGGTTTAACGATATGGCGCTGCCAAATCTTGTCGAACATTGTTTGAGCCATTGTTTTTCTCCTTAGCTGGCTTTGGCCATTTGGCGGCTGATGCGGTTAATCACATCCATAAAAGCGGATACGGACGCAGCAACGATATCGGTGGCGGTGCCGCGGCCGTGGAAGCTGTGGCCGGCATAACGGGCGCGCACCTGGGCTTCACCTTGGGCATCAACCCCTTCGGAAATGGAATTTACCGACAAGCCTTCAAGATGTATCTCCATACCGGTGGCGCGTTCAATGGCCCTGAAGGCGGCGTCAACCGGGCCGTCGCCGGTGGCGGCTTCGCGATGTTCGCTGCCATCGGGGCCGATAATAAACACCGCTGCCGAAGCAATGGTGTCGCCGGTGCCGGAGGTCACTTGCAACTGTGCTAACTGCCAGGGGCCGGTGTTGGCTTGGCCAACCACCAGGGCTTCAATGTCGGCATCGGTAATGTGTTTTTTGCGGTCGGCCAGGTTTTTAAAGTCGGCAAAAATGCGGTCGATGTCTTCGTGGGCCGCGTCAAAACCCAGTTCTTTGACTTTATCAACCAGGGCGTGGCGGCCCGAGTGTTTACCCAGTACCAAGCTGGTATCAACCCGGCCAATCGATTGCGGGCGCATAATTTCGTAGGTTTCGGGGTGGCTCAGCATACCGTGCTGGTGAATACCGGACGCGTGGGCAAAGGCGTTGTCGCCAATAATGGCTTTGTTGCGCGGTACCACAGAGCCGGTAATGGCCGACAGCAGGCGAGAGCTTGGCAGAATTTGTTCGGTGCGGATGCCGGTATCCAGGCCGTAGTGATTGGCGCGGGTTTTAATGGCCATCACGATTTCTTCCAAAGCGCAGTTACCGGCGCGCTCACCGATACCGTTTAAGGTGCATTCTATCTGGCGGGCACCGGCTTCCACCGCGGCCAAACTGTTGGCTACCGCTAACCCCAAGTCGTCGTGGCAGTGGGTAGACAGTATGGCTTGGTCGATGTTGCCAACATTTTGCTTTAAGTGAGCAATGGTGTCGTACATTTCGGTGGGCGTGGTGTAGCCAACGGTGTCGGGAATGTTGATGGTGGTGGCACCGGCTTCAATGGCGGCTTCCACCACCTGGGCTAAATAGTCTTTCTCGGTGCGGGTGGCATCTTCACAGGAAAACTCCACATCATCGACAAAGCTTTTCGCTAATTTAACGGCGGCAATGGTGCGTTCAATCACCTGCTCTTTGGTCATTTTCAGCTTGTGCTCGCGGTGCAGCGGGCTGGTGGCAATAAAAACGTGAATGCGTTTTTTCTCGGCGTCTTCCAAAGCGCGAGCCGCTTCACGAATGTCGTTGTCGTGGCAACGGGCCAGGGCGCAAATGGTGGGGCCTTTGACTTCACGAGCGATAGAAGCAACGGCATTAAAGTCGTCAGGGCTGGCGGCAGCAAAGCCGGCTTCGATCACATCAACGCCAAGGGCGCCCAGGGCTTTGGCCATGCGGCGCTTTTGCGTCAGCGTCATGGCACAGCCTGGTGATTGTTCGCCGTCTCGCAGTGTGGTGTCGAAAATGATGACTTTGTCTGACATTGCTATTCTCCTGAAAAAATCCATAAAAAAACCCGCTCGTTGGGAGCGGGTTTTTTGAAATTTGTTTGCCTCTGGCTTTCAAATCACAAAAGTGGCCCGCTCCCGCGTTTAAGAAGGAGGAGGAGACCAAGGAGGAGGCTGCTAGAGGTAGTCAGGCACGCAAAAACACGGTCCAATTTTTGGCCGTGTTGCAGGGGTAAGGTAAAGCTGCCTGACATATTCATGTGAAAGAACATGCAGGGGATGGCGATGAATGTCAATAAAAAAATCGCCGCCAGGTGGTGGCAGCGATTTTTGTTAGCGTCTTAGTGATTTCGGCTTAAAGGTGTATAAGCCCCTTAGTTGCCAGCGATACTAGAAGCTAAAGGCCTTGGTGACACTAAAGACGACACGGCTGTCAGCGTTATAGGCGCTGGAGTCGTCCATGTTGGTGTCTTGGTAATTTAAGGCAAAATCAAACCCTTTATAGGAGGCGGTTACCCCAAGCAGCCAGTTGCTGTAGTGGTCTTTGCCTGCCCAAAAGGTGTCAGAGCCAGGGCCTGACAGGGCTTTGTTGTAGGTATAGGCGGCTTCCAAGCCCCAGATATCATTGATGGCATAGCCTTGGTGCAGCTGGATGTAGGTGTGGTCCAGATTGCTAATGCCAGCCTGTTTCCAGGTGTACCAAACCTTCAACATGGTGTTGGTTGGCGCCGTGATAGAGGCGGAAGCTTCCGGGTAGTTGTAGTCAGATTCGCCCACATAGGTGTACTGGTTGATCATCAGATCATAGTTCCAGCCTTGGCCGAAATCTTGGGTATACCCGGCGTAGAAGTCCCATTCCTCCTGCGCGTCGTCACCAAAATCGACATTGGAAGCCCAGGTGCCAACGTAGAGGCCGCTGTCAAAAGCGGCACCCATACTGACCTGCACAGCAGGCTTTTCGTCGGTCTGACTGACACCGTTGAATACGTAGTCGCTGGCGCCTGTAATGGAAGCGGAATATTCTGTGGCGGCGTGTGCTGTAAACGCAAAACTGCTAGCGATCAGTGACGCAATCAATGCTTGTTTCATGTCGTTCCCTTCTTTTGGTTGATAGCTAGCCCTTGTAAGACGGAGTGTCTTGGCGCCAATCAAAAAACGGGACCTCGGATGGAGCAAGCAGCCGGTTCCCGAGAATGTGATCAGCACATTTCTCCGCCATCATCACTGTCGGGCCGTTTAAATTGCCTGACACGATGCTGGGCATGATACTGGCGTCCACCACCCGTAACCCCGCAACGCCATGCACTTGTGCTTGGCTGTTTACCACGCTCATGGGATCGTCTCCCATTTTGCAGGTACCGCAGGGGTGATAGGCAGAGTCCGCTTTTGCACGAACAAAGTCATCAATGTCTTTGTCTGTGGTACAGCTAGAACCTGGCCGGATCTCCTCGCCACGAAATAAATCAAACGCTCTTTGGGCGAAAATGTCACGGGTAATTTTTACTGAATCGCGCATTTCTATGCGATCCTGCTCAGATTCCAGATAATTCGGCTGAATAACCGGGTATTCGCTGGGATTTTTGCTACGCAGGGCAATAAATCCTTTAGATACAGGGCGCATCGGGCCAACGTGGACCTGAAACGCGTGCTTGTCACCCTGGTCACGGCCGTGGTCGTTGACCAGGCCTGGCAGGAAGTGAAACTGAATATCCGGATGTTCAACCTCGTCGTTGCGGCGCACGAAACCACCTGCTTCAAGGTGCGCTGTCGCGCACCAACCGGTGTGGGTCATGAACCACTGGGCACCCATCATTGCCATGTTATGTAGCTTAGTCGCCTTAAACAGGGTGATAGGTTGGGTGCAGGCCTGCTGGACATAAATTTCCAGATGGTCCTGCAAGTTTTGGCCGACGCCGGGCAAGTCTGCCACTACGTCAATGCCGTGTTTTTTCAGCTCGTCGGCCGGGCCAATGCCCGACAGCATCAATAGCTGTGGTGAATTAATGGCGCCGCCAGAAAGAATGACTTCCTTCTCGGCTTTCACCTGTACGGTTTGGCCGTTTTGCACATACTCCACCCCCACCGCTTTAGTGCCTTCAAACAAAATCCGTGTCACCAAAGCACCGGTTTCGGCGCTTAGGTTGCTGCGCTCGAGGGCTGGGCGCAGGTAGCCTTTGGCGGTAGACCAGCGCTGGCCTTTGTGGATGGTCATGTCCATCCAGCCCACCCCTTCTTGCTGGTAGCCATTCATATCTTCGGTGTAGGGGTAACCGGCTTGTTGGCCTGCGCGAATAAAGGCTTCGTAGAGCGGGTTTTTAATCTTGCCGCGGCTCACCTTCAGCGGGCCGTTATCGCCACGGTAGTTATCGCCGCCCAGCTCGAAGGTTTCGGATTTGCGGAAATAGGGCAGTACGTCGGCATAAGACCAGCCGTCAGCGCCTTCTTGTTGCCAGCGGTTGTAATCTTCGGCGTGGCCACGCACATAAACCATGGCGTTCAAGGACGAGCCGCCACCCCATACCTTGCCACGTGGCCAGTAACAACGACGGTTGTTCATATGCTCTTGCGGTTCGGTTTGGTAGTACCAGTTGTACTTGTCGTCCATCAGGTTATAGGTGAGTGCCGCTGGCATCTGCACCTTCCAGGTATCGTCCTTGCGACCCGCTTCCAGCACCAGCACCTTGTGCTCGGGATTGGTGGACAGGCGGTTGGCCAGCACACAGCCAGCGGAACCTGTGCCAATGATGATGTAGTCAAAGGATTTCATTGTGTCTCCTTAAAACGGGCTCTCGACGCTGCCGAGATTGACGTAGACGCTTTTAACCTGGGTGTAGTGGCGGATGCTTTCCAAGCCGTTTTCCCGGCCGATGCCAGAGGCCTTGTAGCCGCCCACCGGCATTTCCACCGGCGACAGGTTGTAAGCGTTTAACCAGCAGATGCCGGCTTCGATTTGGTGAATAACCCGGTGGCCGCGCTTAAGGTCGGAGGTAAACACGGCTGCTGCCAGGCCAAAGTCGGTGTTGTTGGCGCGAGCAATCACCTCGGCTTCTTCTTTAAAGGTGAGAATGCTCATTACCGGGCCGAAAATTTCATCGGTGGCCAGGGCCATGTCGTCGGTGACGCCGGTAAAGACGGTGGCTTCAACAAAAGCGCCTTTATTGCCAATACGGTTGCCGCCGACTTCAAGGCGGGCACCGTCTTTTTTGCCTTGCTCAATCGCCGCCAACACCTGCTGCATGTGGTCGGTACTGATAAGGGCGCCAAGCTGGGTGTTAATATCCAGCGGGTTGCCAGCACGAATGGCCTTGGTGCGCGCCACCACTTTTTCAACAAAGCGCTGGTGCAGGTTTTCGTGCACAAAAACACGGGTGCCATTGGTACAAACTTCACCTTGGGTATAGAAGTTGGCCAGCAGGGCAGCACTGACCGCGTCGTCGAGGTCAGCATCGTCAAAAATGATGAGCGGGCTTTTACCACCCAGCTCCATGGTCACTTCTTTTAAGCTGCCAGCCGCTGCGGCCATTACCTTTTTGCCGGTTCCCACTTCGCCGGTTAGCGATACCTTGGCAACGCCCGGGTGATTGGTGAGTAAGGCGCCGGTTTCGCCATCGCCCTGGATAACGTTAAAAACCCCATCGGGTACGCCAGCTTCGCTAAAAATCTCAGCCAATTTCAGCGCGCCGGTAGGGGTGAGCTCGGCGGGTTTAAAAATCATGGCGTTACCGGTGGCAAGGGCCAAGGCTGCTTTCCAGCAGGCAATTTGAATGGGGTAATTCCAGGCGCCAATGCCCACACAAACCCCTAAGGGTTCGCGGCGGGTATAAAAGAAGGCCTCTTCGCCCAGCGGCACCTGTTCGCCGGCGATGGCCGGCGCTAGCCCTGCATAAAATTCAATGGCATCAGCCCCGGTTACCACGTCCACTTCAATGGCTTCGCTGAGCGGTTTACCGGTGTCCAGCACTTCAATTTCTGCCAGTTCGTCGTTGCGCTCACGCAGTAGCGCCACCGCCTTATCCAGAATGCGTTTGCGTTCCATACCGCTCATTGCCGACCAGACTTTAAAGCCTTGCTGGGCTGATTTAACGGCGGCATCCACGTCACTGGCACCGGCTTTTTGCACCTGGCTTAACACCGCTTCGGTGGCCGGGTTGACGTTGTCAAAAAGGCTGCCGGTCTTTGCGTCGACACGGCGACCGTGAATATAAAGAGGGATGGTGTTCATGGGTGTCCTCAATTTAGTTGAGCAACAGGCCTATCAGGCGGTTAAGGCGATGACGAATAACAGAAGGGTCTGAGTGATCGCCTTCCAAGCTGCTTCTGAGCCATTCACCGTCAATCGCCGCCAGCAGTAGCTTGGCGTTATCTCGTGCAAGTTCGCGCGGTTGCACCTTGGCAAATTCGTGGCGCAGCAAACTGCTCATGCGGCCAACATAAATGTTTTGCAGCCGGGCCAAGTCATGCTTAAAGGCGCTTTCGGCCCAGAAGCTCAACCAGGTGCGGCCAATGGATTTGCGTAGCTGACTACCGTCGAAGTTAACTTCGACTATAGTTTGTATTCGTTCCTGTACGCTCGATTCGCTGTACGCCGACATAGCCTTTTTGATGTCGACAAAAAGGTTATTAAGCAAATGACGCATGGTGGCGTCGAGCAGTCCCTGCTTATTGCCAAAGTAATGGGCAATGATCCCGGCAGACACGCCAGCATCTTGGCTGACCGTCTTGAAAGTGGCTTTGGATAAGCCGCCATCGTCAATGCATCTGATGACGGATTCGATCAGTTGTGCCCGTCTTACAGGGGCCATTCCAACCTTTGGCATACAGCATCTCCGCTCGAGGTTCTTTTTCACTCTAACGTTTTATTGATTGAACATTCAATAAAAAAACGCTTTAATGTTTACGGAACGAATGATTTTAAATGTGCTAGACGGGCCATACCGGCTGCCGCAATTTGCAGCACGAGATGGTCGGCAAGGCACCTAAAACCACTAAGGAGCACAGATGAAAAAGCCGATCCTTACCCTGATGCTGGGCACGCTAATGACCACGGCCACCGCCGCACAGGCGCAAGTAAGTGAAAGCTGCCAGGACGTGCGTTTCGCGGAAGTTGGCTGGACAGATATTCAAGCCACGACCGGTATGGCAAGGGTGCTGTTGGACAAAATGGGTTACGACACCGACAGCAAAACCGTTTCGGTACCAATTGCTTATGCCGGCCTTAAACAGAACGATTTTGATGTATTCCTGGGGAACTGGATGCCGTCGATGGCGAGCATTGTGAAGCCCTATGTTGAATCCGGCGCTGTTGAAACCGTGACTACCAACCTTAAAGGTGCCAAGTACACCTTGGCGGTACCCAGCTATGTTGCCAAAGCCGGTGTCACTTCCTTTGCTGACCTTATTAAGCATAAAAGCCAGTTTCATGGCCGCATTTACGGTTTGGAGTCAGGCAACGATGGCAACAAAATCGTTGAGAACATGATCCACGACAACGCCTTTGGTTTGCGCCGCTTCCGTTTGGTGGCCTCGTCTGAAGCGGGCATGTTGTCTGAGGTAAAACACGCCGTTCAAAACAAAGAATGGGTGATTTTTCTGGCCTGGGCGCCGCACCCGATGAACACCAAGCTGGATATCACCTACCTCAAAGGCGGTGACAAGTACTTTGGCCCCGACTATGGCGCTGCCGTTGTCCGCACCCAAGCCCGCAAGGGGTATGTCCAGGCTTGTCCTAACGTTGGCCACTTCCTTAACAACCTGACCTTTACCGTCGATATGGAAAACCACTTGATGGATGCCATCATGAATGACCATAAAAGCGCTAAAGATGCCGCTAAAGCCTACATTGCCAAGCACCCCGAGGTGCTGAAAGGATGGTTGGACGGTGTTAAAAACACCGACGGCAGCCCCGCCCTTAGCCGTTGGCAGTAAGGGGACCTTTGCATGAGTGACGCCATTCTCAAGGTCGACAAGTTGTATAAGGTCTTTGGTAAGGATGCCAAAGAGGTGATCGCCCGCCACCAAAAGGGCGAAACCCGTAATGACATTCTAAAAGCCACCGCAAGCACCTTGGGCCTGGCGGACATCAGCTTCGAGGTTAAACGTGGTGAACTGTTAGTGATCATGGGCTTGTCGGGTTCCGGCAAGTCCACCTTGCTGCGCTGCTTAAACCGGCTGATTGAACCCACGCAAGGCCGCATTGAAATTGACGGCACTGATATCTGCAGCCTTGATGCCAAGGCGCTGCGGGCACTGCGCCGGGAAAAATTCGGCATGGTTTTTCAAAGTTTTGCGTTAATGCCGCACCGCACCGTTCTGGCCAATAGCGAATTTGGCCTGGAAGTGCAGGGCCTTGATAAAGCCGAACGCCAACAGCGCGCCATGGATGCACTGGAAAAAGTGGGCCTTAAAGGCTGGGAAAATTCCAAACCCAACGAACTGTCTGGCGGTATGCAGCAACGTGTGGGCTTGGCCCGTGCCCTGGCTGCCGACCCCGATATTCTGCTGATGGACGAAGCCTTTTCTGCCCTTGACCCACTGATCCGCCGGGACATGCAAAAAGAGCTGCGGGCGCTGCAAGAAGCGATGCACAAAACCATCATCTTTATTACCCATGACCTGGATGAAGCGCTGGCCATTGGCGACCGCATCATTCTGTTAAAAGACGGCTTGGTGTCGCAGGTGGGGACCCCGGAAGAAATTCTCACTAACCCGGCTAACCCTTATGTGGCGCGCTTTGTTGAAGGTGTCGACATGTCTGGGGTGCTGACGGCCGAAAATGCCATGACCCAGGCGAAATGTGTGCTCAAGGCTAGCCAGGGGCCGCGCACCGCTCTTCACACCTTAAATGAAGAAGGTTGGGACCATGCTCTGGTAACCGACCGCCAGGGAACCCTGGTGGGCTGGATTGAGCTTGATGCCATCGCCAAAGCCCTGGAAGCCAAAGCGGAAAGCTTGCAAGACTACATTAATACCGATGTGCGCTCGGTCGCCAAAGGCGACGCCTTGGCGCAACTGTTTCCGCTGTTTGAAGGCATTCACTACCCACTGCCGGTGGTGGATGAGCAAAACAAAATCCAAGGTGTGGTGCTTAAAGGTGCCGTGTTGTCCGAACTGGCAGGAGTACAATGATGAGTTATCGTATCCCGTTAGGTCAGTGGATAGCCGAAGGCATTGATGTACTGACCAAGCATTTTTCTAACGCTACCCGCGCTATCAGTGACTCCACTGAAAAGGCCATTGATTGGGTGGTTGACGCGCTGATGTGGATCCCCGAGTGGGCTTTTATCATTATCGTTGCCGTTATCGCCTGGCGTCTAAAAGGCTGGCGTTTTGCGCTGACGTCGGTGTTGGGGCTGGCGCTGATTTGGAACCTTGAACTTTGGTATCCAATGATAGAAACCCTGACCTTGGTGTTCTTTGCAACCCTTAGCAGCATAGTGCTGGCGCTGCCGATTGGTATTGCCGCTGCGCTCAGTAAAACCTGCCATCGCATTGTGATGCCAATACTGGATTTCATGCAGACAATGCCGGCCTTTGTCTACCTTATTCCGGCCATTCCGTTTTTCGGTTTGGGCCCGGTAGCGGCGATTTTCGCAACGGTGATTTTTGCCATGCCACCGGCTATTCGCTTTACCACCTTGGGTATTCGCCAAGTGCCGACCGAGCTGATTGAAGCCTCTGACGCCTTTGGCGCTTCGCCTTCGCAGAAGCTATTTAAGGTGCAATTGCCGCTGGCGGTGCCCACTATTATGGCGGGTATCAACCAAACCATTATGTTGAGCCTGTCGATGGTGGTTATCTCGGCCATGATTGGGGCCGGTGGTCTGGGTGGTGAAGTGTGGAGCGCCATTAACAACATGGATATGGCGTCCGGCTTTGAGTCAGGCATAGCGGTGGTTATTCTGGCAATGATCCTTGACCGTATTACCCAGGCGTTGGGTAAGGGCCGAGACGAGTAACTGACGGTTACCTTTTAGTGCCTTAGTAAGTATTGCGTGCCGTCTTGCGAGACGGCACTGTCGTTTTTACTCTTGGCAACATTGATTCATTGAAAGGAGGCTGATGTGAGCCAACTTTTCTCCCCTATTAAATTAGGGCCTGTCGAACTCCCTAACCGCATTGTTATTGCCCCGATGTGCCAATATTCGGCCGATGAAGGCAAGGCCAGTGACTGGCACCATATTCACGTGGGTAACATGACGCTGAGCGGCGCTGGCCTTTTTATTCTTGAAGCCTCGGCGGTAATGCCAGAAGGGCGCATTACCTACGCTGATTTAGGCCTTTGGAATGACGAAACAGAGCAGGCCTTGGGCAAGGTGTTAACCTCGGTTCGCCAATACAGTGCCATGCCCATTGGTATTCAACTGGCCCACGCTGGCCGTAAGGCTTCCACGCAAAAGCCTTGGGATGGCGGCGGCGCTATTGCCCCAGAACACGCTAACGGTTGGCAGACGGTTTCCGCCAGCGATCAGCCTTTTCTCGATAGCGACCCTAAGCCGCAGGCACTGGATACAGCTAGTATTGAGGCACTGAAAGCAGCTTTTGCTAAGGCCGCAGAACGTGCCGACCGGCTCGGTATTGATTTGATTGAACTGCACGGCGCGCACGGTTACCTGCTGCATCAATTTTTGTCGCCGCTCAGTAACCAGCGCACGGATGAATACGGCGGCAGCCTCGAAAACCGAATGCGCCTGCTGCTAGAGGTTTTTGACGCTGTGCGTGAAGTTTTCCCTAAAAACAAAGCGGTAGGGGTGCGTATCTCTGGCACCGACTGGGTTGAGGGCGGCTGGGATATCGAGCAGTCCATCACCTTGGCCAAAGCCTTAGAAGCCAAGGGCTGCGACTTTATTCATGTCTCCTCCGGCGGTCTTTCGCCCAAGCAGAGCATTCCGGTTGGGCCTAACTACCAGGTGCCCCTTGGCGAAGCCATTAAAGCGCAAGTTGCCAAGATGCCGGTGATCACGGTCGGCCTTATTACCGAGCCTGAGCAAGCCGAAGCCATTTTAAGCGAAGGCAAAGCCGATGCGGTGGCGTTAGCGCGCGGCATACTTTACGACCCGCGTTGGCCCTGGCATGCCGCAGCGGCCCTTGGCGACAAAACCGTGGCACCGCCGCAGTACCTGCGCTGCGAACCTCACGATGTAAAAGGTTTATTTAAATAAACTCATCGCTTAATGAAAAAAGTCGCCTGTGGGCGACTTTTTTATTGAATTGAAATGATAATCAGCTCTCATTTCTAAAAGGCCAAGGTGTGTTTGGCTTTTTATTGCGATAACGTCAATGAAAACAAGCGCTTTATTAATAACGAGCCGCTAGTCGTTACTCGGCGCTGCCTTTTTATTATCGCTAACAGGCCTCGATAAGATGATCAGTAAGTCGCGTTACCTACTGCTTGGCTTCTTTATGCTGTGTGCCTTTGTACTGCAATTGCAGTGGCTTTCCCATGCCGCTATAGCGCAGCCCGCTGCGGATTTATATCAGCGCCAAATTGGTGATTCCAACTGGTTGAGCATCGACTTGCTGGCATTGGTTTATATGCTGGTTTACTTACTGCTGAGCTTTCCGGCGTCTTATGTGATTGACCGTTTTGGCCTTAAGTCGGCCCTGGCGCTGGGCGCGATAAGCCTGTTGGTGAGCGCCGTTATTAAAGCCTTACTTGGCCAGTGGCTATGGGGGCTGCTACTGGGCCAGCTTGGTCTTGCCATCGCGCAGCCTTTTATTCTTAACGCCATTACTACCCTTACCATGCATTACTTTCCCGCTAAGGAACGCGCCTTGGCTGCGGGGCTGGCGGTGTTTGCCCAGTATTTGGGAATGTTGGCGGCCATGGTGTTGTCGCCGCTTTTTCTCTCAAGCGTCGGCCAGCTCAGCGCTGGCCATCATCAACAGATGCTGTGGTTGTATGCGGCGCTGAGCATTGTTGCCGGTGGTGGTTTGTTGGCGGTGCTGCTGTTCCAGCCACAGCAGCCGATGTCAGCCTTTAGCCATTCCTTGTCTTTTGTTGATGGCTTAAAGCTGTTGATGAAAAGCCGTGACATGTTGTTGCTGTTAGCGCTTTTTACCATTGGCCTTGGCATGGTCAACGCCTTGAGCAGTTTGATTGACGATATTGCCCGGGCGCTGGCGCTGAAAAGCCATGGCGGCTCCTTGGGCGCTCTGATGCTGGTGGGCGGCTTGGCAGGTAGCCTGATTATTCCGCTGCTGTCGGATGCGCTGGGTAAACGAAAGGCGCTTATTGTGGTTGCCATGCTGGGGGTACTGCCTGCTATCTCCGGGTTAGTGTTTATTGACGCTTTGTTTCAAAGCCCTGCTTTGCGACTGGATTTTTCTTTGCTGTTCGCCTTTGGTATCGGATTTTTTGTGCTGGGTATTGGCCCGGTGGGGTTCCAGTACGCCGCAGAACGCACTGAACCTGCACCAGAGTCGGCCTCCCAGGGCATGCTGTTATGGATAGGCCAAATTGCCGGTATTTTGATGGTGGCGGTGATGTCGGTGGGTAACGGTCATTTCTTACCGATGATGCTGCTGGGTTTTGTCGGCCTTTCCTTATTGGGGTTACTGATGTCGCTGTTTTTGAGCGAGGTCAAGATTTCTACTGCTGCGCAGGAAGATAATACGCCTGTCACATAATCTGTATATCGCTTATACAGCTATGTTGTTCTTTTTAACCCAGATGTTTACGTGTCCACGGTTGATGCGGTTATGCGTTGGTAAAGCGTGATTAGGACGTTGTTTTCTTATCCTTTCGCCAACCACTTATTTGCGGCAAATCAAAATTGCCGAGTTTGGTTAAGCGCATACTTCAGCCCAGGTTCACTAAGGAGAGCCCCCATGGGCATCAAAAGCCCGTCCTTGGCGAAAGAAATCGTTGTGATTCTGATACTTAAATTGGCACTGATTTTCATCATCTGGATGTTGTTTTTCAGGCCAGTGCAGGTGGATCAATCCAACTCGGCTATTAACAACCAATTTCTAAACGCCTCGCCTTCAGCATCCAAGGAGTCCGACAATGATCGGTGATGAAGTCGTTGATCTATCGCGCTTGCAGTTTGCCATCACGGCGCTGTATCACTTCCTGTTCGTTCCGCTCACCCTCGGCATGACCTTTATGCTTGCGATCATGGAATCGGTCTATGTAACGACCGGTAAACAGATCTACAAGGATATGGTTAAGTTTTGGGGCAAGCTGTTCGGGATAAACTTTGCCCTTGGTGTTACCACGGGTTTGACCATGGAGTTTCAGTTCGGTACCAACTGGGCTTATTACTCCCACTACGTTGGGGACATTTTCGGTGCCCCCTTGGCAATTGAAGGCCTGATGGCTTTCTTCTTGGAATCCACCTTTGTTGGTTTGTTCTTCTTTGGCTGGGACCGCCTGTCCAAGAGGCAGCATTTGATGGTGACTTGGTTGGTGGCACTGGGTTCAAACCTGTCAGCACTGTGGATTTTGATTGCTAACGGCTGGATGCAAAACCCGGTCGGCTCCAAATTCAACTTTGAAACCATGCGTATGGAAATGTCGTCTTTCAGTGACCTCGTTTTCAACCCAGTAGCTCAGGTTAAATTTGTGCACACCGTTTCTGCAGGCTACTGCACTGGTGCCATGTTCGTATTGGCTATCTCTGCTTACTTCCTGCTCAAAGGCCGTGACGTTGCTTTTGCTAAACGCTCCTTTGCTATTGCCGCGTCCTTTGGCTTGGCATCGGCGCTGTCCGTTATCACCTTGGGTGATGAATCTGGCTATGAAGTGGGTGACGTACAACAAAGCAAACTGGCTGCTATCGAAGCAGAATGGGACACTGAAGCGCCGCCGGCCTCCTTCACCCTGTTTGGTTTTCCCAACCAGAAAACAGAACACACCGATTACGCCATCAAGATCCCTTATTTGATGGGCCTTATCGCCACCCGTTCTGTTGATACTCCGGTTACCGGCATCAAAGACCTGAAAACTGAGAATGAGGCTCGTATCCGCAATGGTATCCAAGCTTATGCGCTGCTTGAAAAGCTGAAAAATGGCGAAGACACCCCGGCTAACCGCGCGGCTTTCTCTAAGCACGAAGGTGACTTGGGTTACGGCCTGTTGGTTAAACGCTATGCCCCTGATGTGGTGAGCGCTACCGATGCCGATATCAAAAAAGCCGCCAATGATACTATCCCCAATGTAGGCATCATGTTCTGGAGCTTCAGGGCGATGGTAGCGATGGGTGGCATTATGCTTATCCTGTTCGCGATTGCTTTCTACGAAAGTGCAAAGCACCGCATTGGCGAAAAACGCTGGTTACTCAAATTTGCGCTGTTTGCCCTGCCTGCACCTTGGCTGGCCTGTGAATTTGGCTGGGTTGTTGCCGAGTATGGCCGCCAACCTTGGACCATCTCTGGGGTACTGCCAACGCACTTGTCTGTCTCTACCCTGTCTGCAGGGGACGTGATGGGCAGTATCTTCGGCTTTGTCTTCTTCTACACCATCCTGCTGATTGCGGAAATGTACCTGATGCTTCGTTTTGCCCGTCGTGGACCTAGCGTGCTGGAAACAGGTCGTTACCACTATGAGACTAAGGCTGTGGAGGCTTGATCATGGATTACGAAGTATTAAAAGTCATTTGGTGGGTGCTGATCGGCGTGCTGCTGATTGGTTTCGCCATCGCCGATGGTTTCGACATGGGTGCCGGTATCCTGATGCCTTTTGTCGGTAAAAAAGACACTGAGCGTCGTATCGCCATCAATGCCTTGGGCCCGCACTGGGACGGTAACCAGGTTTGGTTTATCACTGCCGGCGGCGCCATCTTTGCTGCTTGGCCGGTGGTTTACTCGGTTGCCTTCTCCGGCTTCTACTGGGCGATGTTACTGGTACTGTTTGCCTTGTTCTTCCGCCCTGTTGGTTTTGAATACCGCTCTAAAGTGAAAGACAGCCGCTGGCGCACCGCTTGGGACTGGGGCATTTTTGCCGGTTCCTTTGTGCCTGCGCTGGTGTTCGGTGTTGCCTTTGGCAACCTGTTCCAAGGCGTGCCTTTCAAGCTAGATAGCCTGATGTATTCCAACTACACCGGTAACTTCTTCCAACTGCTTAACCCCTTCGCCATTCTGTGCGGTGTGGTAAGCGTGGCGATGTTGGTACTGCAAGGGGGTAACTACCTGCACCTGCGTACCACTGGCGATGTTGCTGAACGTGCCCGTAAATACTCTGCCATTGGCGGTGTCGTGGCGGTGGTTGCCTTCATCCTGGCCGGTGTCTGGCTCAAAGCCGGTATCGACGGCTTTGTACTGACCAAAATGGGTGACCCTAATGCGGCGCTGGACGTGCTGCACAAAACCGTTGAAGTTAAACCGGGTGCCTGGTTTAACAACTACGCTGCTGTACCGGCACTGTGGATAGCGCCACTGCTGGGTGTGGTTGGAACCTTGCTGAGCGTGTTGGTGGGTCTGAAAGGCCGCGCCGGTATAGCGTTCATCCTTAGCTCTTTGGCGATTGCCGGTATCATCTTTACTGCCGGTGGCAGCCTGTTCCCCTTCGTTATGCCATCCAGCATTGACCCGGCCAGCAGTCTGACCATGTGGGATGTGGTTTCCAGCCACAAAACCCTGGGCATTATGTTTGTTGCGGCGTGCATCTTCGTTCCTCTTATCCTCATTTACACCAGCTGGTGCTACTACAAAATGTGGGGCAAGGTGACCGAAGAACATATCGAAAAGAACCCTGTCGGCAGCTATTAAGGAGGCTTTATGTGGTATTTTGCTTGGGTCTTGGGGGTGCTGCTGGCTTGTGCCTTTGGCATCATCAACGCCATGTGGCTAGAGTTTGTTGAATTCGGTAAAGAAGAAGACAAAGACTAACCACCCTATCGAATATAACGGCAGGCCTAGCGCCTGTCGTTTTTTTAGGTACGCAAGGAGTGTCGATGTTCGTTAAGTTTCGCTGGGTTTCGGGTTTAATGGCGCTCGCGGGCGTTGTTTTTCTCTGGTACCACATGTCCATTGGCGACCTGCCGCCACACGGGCCAATGTCGATGTTATTACTGGCCATGGCGCTGTGTGTGGTGCATGCGGTTGGCTGGCAAGTAAAAACCACCTGGGAACGCTATCTTTTTTACCCGCCATTAGCCTGGGTCCTCTGGCTGTTAGCGTTGTATTTATCCTCCTGAGTCTAAGCTTTCGGCTAGGGCGTAATTTTTTTGACGCCCTGACTGGCGAAATCGTGGTTTCGATAACACAGTAAAGTCAGTTGCTAGCCGAATGTTGAACATTGTTTAGGAAGGACAATGCTCAAGACAATGGAGGGACGATGAGTCAAGTGACACTTGGAGGCGGCTGTTTTTGGTGCTTGGAAGCGGTATATCAACGTTTACCGGGTATCGAACGCATTATCTCTGGCTACGCCGGTGGCCACATTCCCAACCCCACCTATGCTGAGGTTTGCCGCGGTGAAAGCGGCCATGCTGAAGTGGTTGATGTTAAATTCAACCCACAGCTGATAACCCTTGACCAACTCTTTACGGTCTTCTTTCAAGCCCACGACCCCACCACCCTTAATCGCCAAGGCAGTGATATTGGTCCGCAATATCGCTCCATTATTCTTTACCGGGACGACGCACAGCTGCAGGCAGCGAAAACGGCGATGAGCCGGGTGCAACGTTTCTATGATCTGTCGCTGGTCACCGAGCTAAGTCCGTTAACGCACTTTTATGCGGCTGAACGCGAACACCACGACTATTTTAATCGCCATCGTTCACAACCTTATTGCCAATGGGTGATCCAGCCAAAGCTGAGCAAGTTGCAACTGGCTGAATAACAAACTGAAAATAAGGATGAACTATGCGTTTGGGTACTGTTGCGCTGCTTTGTCTTTTAGCGTCGTCATCACTGAGCTGGGCCGATGACGACTATTTAGCAGCCAGAAAAGCCCAGCAGAAAGGGAACGAAAAAACCTATTTACAGCTGCGTAAGGGACTGAATAGTCATCCCTTGGCGGGGTATCTTGATTATTACCAACTCAAAGCGCACATCGATGACATTACCGCCAAGCAGGTCCGCGATTATCTGTATCGTTACCCGGATTTACCCCTAGGCCGCTTTTTGGTGAAGCGCTTTATTGACCAAGCCGCTGCCGACAAAAATTGGCAAGGGCTGCTGGCGGTTACCTCATCCGCGCCCGATGGTATTGAGCGGCGCTGTAATTACTACCTGGCCAAATTACACACCGGCGATAAAGACGCCGCCTGGCAAGGCGCCCAGCAGCTGTATTTGGTTGGGCACTCTCAACCCGAAGCTTGCGATCCGCTGTTTAAAGCCTGGCGCGGTGCCGGGAAAATGACCCCCGAATTAATACTGTCGCGGATGGAACTGGCGTTTGCCAAAGGGCAGGGCAGTTTGCTGGGATACTTAGCACGGCAGGTGCATGGCCATCGCGCAGAGCTTGCCAAAATGATGCTTACCCTGTTTAACGACCCCGACCAAGTGGCCAGCCAGGTACCGGCACCGGGCGAGCAATCCCGTAGCCGCCGGCTAGCGGTGCTGGCGGTAGAGCGGCAAACTCGCCTCGACCCAATAAAAGGCTGGCGGCTGTGGTTACAAACCAACAAACACATGGGTTTTACCGGCCCGCAGCGTTTTGATGTTGAGCGTTACATCAGCTACCGCCTTTACGACACTGACAATGACCAAGCCATCGCTTGGCGTGACAAGGTTATTCGCACTTACCGTGATGATGACATGACCGAGCGGCGAATTCGCTTTGCCCTCAGCCAAGGCAATATTAAAGACACCCGGCAATGGATTGGCTTGTTGAGCGAGCAAGACCAGCAACTGGACCGCTGGCAATATTGGCTGGCGCGCACCGAAAACGATGCCGTTAAGAAAAAGGCATATCTTGAAAATGCCGCCAAACACCGCTCCTACTATGGTTTTCTAGCCGCCGAAGACTTAGGGCAGCCTTTTAATCTTAACGAAGCGCGGGTACCGCCGCTGACATCGGGTCTTGCGACGCTTGGGGCGTTAAAACGCATTCCGTTACTGCTGGCCATGAATGAAGACTTGTTGGCCAGAATTGAATGGTATTACCTACTGGATAAGCTGTCTGGCCCACAGCGGTTGGCGCTGGCCGGCTGGGCGCATCGGCAAGGCTATGAAAACCTTGCCATAGTGGCGGCAATACGCGGCGACGGCTGGGATTTAGTTTCACTGCGTTTCCCGCTGGCCTTTAAAGATACCTTTGAGCGCTACGGCAAGCTTAGAAAGCTGCCCCAAAGCCTGATTTTGGCACTGAGTCGCCAGGAAAGTGCCTTAAACCCCAAGGCGCAATCACCGGTTGGTGCCCGTGGCTTGATGCAATTGATGCCGAAAACGGCGCGCTTAACCGCGAAGAGGCTGGGTGATAAAGGAGGCCCTGGAAACCTGTACGACCCCCAGGTCAACATTCGCTTAGGCACCCAGTATTTGCGGGAAATGCTTGACAGGTTTGATGAAAATCGAATTTTGGCAACGGCGGCATACAATGCCGGCCCGCACCGCGTTGAGCACTGGGTGGGTAATGACTTACCCTTTGACGCCTTTGTGGAGTCTATTCCCTTTAAAGAAACCCGCAATTACGTGCAAAACGTGTTGGCGTTTAACGTGATTTATCAATACCAGTTGGGTAAAGAAAAGCCGCATATGGTGACTAAAAAAGAGCGCCAATCCGTGTATTAAAAAATCCGGCCTTGGCCGGATTTTTTAATGTTTGGCATGGCGCTCAAAGTTTTCGCGTTTTTGGGCGTCGTTTTTACGCAGCAGCACATACAAAGCGCCGGTAGAACCGTGGTGGCGCTGGGCACTGTGGTACGCCAGTACCTGCGGCATTTCCTTAAGCCATTTGGCACAGTAGCTTTTTAATAAGGCCGGAACCGGTTTGGCGTGCTCGCCGCGGCCATGCAGAATAAGCAGGGTGCGAAGGCCAATGCGGTGACTGGTTTGGATAAAGTCAAACACCTCACTGCGCGCCTCGACAAAACGTTTTTTATGCAGGTCCAGCACCGACTGAATGTCATATTTGCCTTGGCGAAGCTGCTTAAAGACGCCGTCTTGCACCCCGTCTTTTTTGTACGACAGCATGTCGTGGGGGTCGACTAAATCTACCGCTTCGGACGACAGATAATTGATGCTTTCTGCCAGCTCAGCTTGTGCTGCGGCCCGGCGGGCTTGGCTATTGCTGATTGGTGATTTTGGGGCTAGACCAATACTGTCGTCTTGAGAGATCGGTTTGACGCCTTGCATTTCCTTTTCAAACAAACTCTTGTCATCATCTTGCATCTCGACCTCCAACAACTTCTGGTAACGCGGAACCATGACCAATCGATTCGCAGCCATCGATACAGCCAGGGGACTGGCTATTTTCGGCATCCTGCTGGTCAATATCCAGTCCTTTGGCCAACTGGACGAGTTTCGTTATGACCGTTTTGCCGAGCCGGGTTTGGTTAGCCAAGGGGTTTGGTGGTTCAACCTTTTGTTTGCCGATGGCAAATTTATCAGCTTGTTGTCGATGCTGTTTGGCATGGGGCTGGTGTGGTTAAAAAAGCTCGGTAACGGCTACCAATACCGGCGTTTGCGTTACCTGGCCCTGTTTGGTCTTGTCCATGGCTTTTTAATTTGGGAAGGCGACATTTTATTGATGTACGCACTAACGGCGATGGTGGTTCTCCCCTTTGTGCGCGGCGCCCCAAGCTGGCGGCTGGGCGTGGGGGCGGTGTTGGTTATGCTTGCCACGGCGGTATTTGTGGCGCTGGTGTTGTTAACACCTGACGGTTTGAGCGTTGATACCACGCCATTGCACATCTATAACCACGGCTCATACCTTCAGCAGTGCTACTACCGAGCCGGCAACTTTATTTATACCATCGTCTCTTGGCCGCTTTTTATTTTACCGATGGTGGCAGGGTTAATGTTGATTGGCTCAGCCATTGCAGAACAGCCCCTTTGGTTTGACCGTATTCGCCGTTTTTGGTGGCTATGGTTCCTGGCCGGGTTAGTGCCCTCGCTGTTGGTATTGGATTTTTCCCCTCGCGTTGGCCACGGCTGGATGCTGCTGTTTTCCCCTTTTGAAGCCCTCGGCTACCTAGGCTTGATGCTGCAAGTTGGCGCCCGCTGGCACATTTTGCAAGAAGCCGGGCGTATGGCCCTGAGCCATTACCTGTTGCAAAGCGTAGTGATGACCAGCTTCTTTTATGGCTTGGGTCTATACGGGCAGTTTTCCCGGTTAACGCTGTTGGCCATTGCCCTGGGTTACAGCGCCGCCGCGTTGCTGCTAACGCCACTTTACCTTCGCTATTTTAAGCAAGGGCCCATGGAGTGGTTGTGGCGCCGCTTGGCGCACCGGCCTGTTATATCAGGCTAAGATTGGGCTCTTGCTGGCTTTTTTGTAGCTTTCTTAGTTGCCGCAGCAGTTCGCTCACGGCCAAGGGTTCGCCTTCTTGATAACGCCAAATGGCGGCATGCAGGTCGTTTGGATGCCAGCGTGAATGATAAAGCGCGTCTTCGTCAGCAACGGCAAGCTGGCTAACCCCAAGCACGGCGGCACGTTGTACCCAGGCCGAATCAATACTTAATAGACTTTGCGCCCTTGCCAGCAGTTGCCAGCCGGTCAAGCTATCGTGCTCATCCACACAAAACAGGCGAGGGGAGTGAATGCCTTCTAGCATCGGCGGCAGTGGGTGCAGCAGCACCAATGCGGTTTTCGGCAGGCCTTGCAGTAGTGCTTTAAATTGCTCCACTAACGGCATGAAGTAATCGCCATCGTCGTCCAGCAAATTAATGGCGACAATGCTTCTGTCGCCGATGCGGCTAAGCAAGTGTTGTTGCGGCTCGGTAAGCGGCGGTAGCCACTGGTGTTCAGGGCTGAGTTTCAGGCTGGCAAGTGCCAGATGAAAGCGCTCACCGATGTGTTGTTGGTCAGTAAAAGGCAGCCGCTCGGCGTTAAAGGGCGAACTGCCCGCCAGCATTAGGCGATGGGGGCTCGGTATTAAAAAGGGCAGGGTTTGCCGCCAGGGCGTTAAGGGCGGCAGGCTTAAATCCCAGATGCTGTTCCAGCGCTGTTGTCTTAGCCGCCATAGTAGCCTTGGCCAGCTGCCAGCGTGATAGACCACCATGGGCGCGGCTAACCAGGGTAGGTTATCCAATAGCGACTTTTGCTCGGCGCGGCAAAGCACCTGCACGTCGGCGTAATGGCTAAGGCTTTTTAACATCGGCAACGCCCAGCCAATGGTGGCGTTGTCTTCCTGGTCCAGCAAACAAAGTATGTGCCTGGTCATGGCCATTCCCTTAGATGTGTTTCCCAGTTGTTATTTTTTGCTTGAATGCACTTTTTGGTTTTGTTTATATTCAGGTGGCGCTGCAGACGTGCGGCGCCAAAACCCAACCCTTGTCGTACTACCATATCAGGGTTGGAGCAGATCAATAAATCATCAGCAGAACATGATTTCTCGTTGCCAGGCAACAGGGAGTATACCCAACCTGGACGGACTAGCTTGACCGTGTGATGTCATCAAGAGAATGACAAATTCCTTTGAGCCGGCGATCTGACTTTTCTTCACCCCTGGGGTAGTGCCGTTTGTCAGTGACGGCCGATGTCTTATAGCCCCCGCGTTATTTGTGGTTTTACCCGCCTCTGACAACAGACCTTTGCCCCGCCTTGTGCGGGGCTAATTTTATCAGTCAGGTGAGTGACTTGGGTGATTTTTCAGCAGAGGAATGAGCCGGGGCTGGCTTTTGCTTGAATGCCAAGTGCAGAGCGCTATAATGCACGCCGTTAAATCGGAAAGTAGCTCAGCTTGGTAGAGCACTACGTTCGGGACGTAGGGGTCGCAGGTTCAAATCCTGTCTTTCCGACCAAGAGTTTTGATGAATTTGCAGTGCCCCTTGGGCAGGCAACGGAAAGTAGCTCAGCTTGGTAGAGCACTACGTTCGGGACGTAGGGGTCGCAGGTTCAAATCCTGTCTTTCCGACCAATAATAAGGCAGCCTATGGGCTGCCTTTTTTGTTTTTCTAGGAACCGGCGTTTATGTGGCTAACTGAGGCCCAGTTTCAAAACCAGTATCCTGGCGATATTCGCCACTACTTCGACGCTGGCCAGCAAGGCCAATTGCAAGGTGTTGATGGTGTTACCTTGCATTACCGCTTATTCCTGCCCGAAGGCGCCAGCACACTGCTGGTATTAAGCTCCGGGCGCACCGAAAGTGTCATCAAATACCAAGAACTGATTTATGAGCTAGGCCAAAAAGGCGTTGCGGTCGCGGCTCTTGATCACCGTGGCCAGGGGCTGTCCAGCCGCATGACCGAAGATAGCCATTTAGGCTATGTGGATGATTTTGAGCATTACGCCGCTGACCTTGACCACTTTGTACAAAAGGTAGTGGTGCCACTGGGCTATGAGCAGCACTGGTTGCTGGCCCACTCCATGGGCGGCTGCATCAGTGCGCTGTTATTAGAGCGCTACCCCCATCCTTTTAAAAAGGTGGTGATGGTGTCGCCAATGTTCGCTATTCACACCAATCCGTTTCCGCAGTGGGTCGCGCGCAGTATGGCGCGCTGGCAAAGTCAGCAAGACAAAAAGCGGGGCCAGCCGCGTTATGTGCCCACCGCCGGGCCATACTTGCGCCGGGCCTTTGAAGACAACGAGTTGAGCCATTCAAAAGTGCGCTATGAGCGCTGCATGGACTGGCTTGATGAAATACCCGGCGCCCGCCTTGGCGGCCCGTCGGCGCAGTGGCTTAATGCCGCTTTTTTAGCGATGGATAAAGCTATTGCCAATGCCTGCAACATCAAGGTGCCGGTGCTGGTGATCGCCGCCGGGGACGACAAAGTGGTGAGTCTGGAAGGGCAACAAGCCTTTGTGGCGGCGTTACCTAATGGCCGTTTAGACCGGGTGGCGGGTGGCTGGCATGAATTGCTGCTTGAAAGTGACGAATACCGGTTGGTGACCCTTGCCACCCTGTGGGCGTTTTTTAACGGCTAGGGCCCTTTTCTTACCATCACTAAGGCGTGAACTTGCCGGCCCTGAATGGTGGGCAGCGGCTGAATGTCGGCTTGGTAACCTTCCTTTCTGGCAAAGCTGGCTAAGTCTTCAAAAATGGCTTGGCGCAGCGCCGGGCGGAATAACCAGCGCAGTAGCCGGTTTGGCCAATCTTTTGCAGCTTCTTCGGCGGTCATCGACAAGATACGCAAGGTGCCCATGGGAATGTCGGGCATGTCTTGTTGCTCCAGCGGCGTGTAGCTGGAGGTGTTAATCAGGTGATAATCCTTGATGGCCAGCACCATTGCTGGCAGCCGCCTTTCGGTGCCCTTTAACAGCAATTGCTGCGCCTCTTCTAGGCCAATACCCAGCGCCAGCAACTGGCGCTGGCCGCGCAGGGGTTCAAAGGCCTCGGCGCTATTAAGGTCAGCCGCAAACCATTGCCTGCCTTCGCCTTTGGGCGCGGTCGGGGCAATGTTGATAAGCTCCATGCCAGCCTGCGGTGGCAACAAGGCCTGGCCCCATTCCAGCAACACCTTGGGCTCGGTCTGCAGTAGCGGTTTTACGGCGGTGGCTAAATCGTCGATGCGGGGATTTTCTGCCGATAAATGGCGGTTAAGCCGGCTCAGCCAAGGCAGCTCATCCAAAAATGGCGTTGGGCGAATTTGATTCTGGTGCAGCAGCGGATGGCGCGCTTCTTGTTGTATTAGCTGAAACAGCACCGGGTAATCGGCCTTCCAGGCCACAGGCGCTGTTGCCCAAAGGGCGCGATATTCACTCAGCAGACGTAACCTTTCGCTCATTGCAGTCGTTCTACCTTGGCCCCTTTGGCTTTAAGCAGGCTCAGTACATTGTCTTGGCAGATAATGTGGCCCAGCCCCACTACCACCAGGGTGTTATCCCCTTTGGCGGTTTTCAACAGCTTTGGCACCCATTCCTGGTTACGCAGTTTTAAGGTGGCGTCGTGCATGTTCTGGTAGGCAGCTCCCGTGCCCTGGTTTAGCGGGCAAAGCTGGTCTAACTGCGTTAACTGGCCTTTCTCCCAGGCCGTTAGCATCGGTGCTAGGGTGCTATCTAGGGTATGCATTTCATCAACACTTTCATCAACCATCTGGTCGGCATAGGCGTCGGTAGATGCCAGCGCCTTAAATTGCCGGTCAACGGTTTCCAGGCCCTTTAACTGCCAACCCCTGGCCTTGGCAATGGCGAGCATTTGATTGTCAATGCCCAGGTTGGGGTTGTAATGCTGGGTTGCCAATGCCGCTTGCATCAGTGACATCATGGCAAACCAGGGGCGGGTGCGGTTGAGTTGGTCCATTGGCAAACCATAGTCGGCGGCCAGGGTTTCAAGTTGTTGGTAGGCGCTAGCAGACAACACATCAGCCAGGGTTCCTTGGCGCAAAATGCCGTAGCGCATGGCGGCGGCTTGCATTTTGGGCGGCGTTAATTCGCTTGGTGCCAGCTCTTGTAGCAAGGTGTTGACCTTCGGCAGTCGCTTGGCAATGCGTTCAAGATCATGGCTGTTGTCGGCTTTGCCAACATGAATGGAGCCCAGTAGCCAGAACTGGCCACCGCCGGGGGTATTTACCTGCCAAAGTGCCGGTTCTGCCAGGGTAGACGCAGAAAAAATGGCAAGCAGGATCAGAAGGATACTTTGTTTTAGCATGGGCAGATAGTAGCCCAATGCCTAGTGCTCGTCATCGAATTTTACAGACGATGCGACAAACCGCGGTTAGCTGCGAAAAAGCGTGCCTAGCAGGTTTGGCCCAACCCCTTAGATTGGGTTAATGGCTTGATAGTCGAGCAAAAAAAAGCCCGCTTGCGCGGGCTTTTTTATCAGTGCTGGTGGCCACCAGCGCCGTGTACGTGACCGTGAGAAAGTTCTTCTTCTTCGGCGTCACGCAGCTCAACAATTTCTACCGCAAAGTGCAGGAACTGGCCTGCCAGCGGGTGGTTACCATCAACGGTAACGGTTTCGTCGGTGACTTCGCGAACCACAACAGTGCGCGGGCCCGCATCGGTTTGTGCGGTAAACCGCATGCCGGCTTCGATGTCATCGACGCCTTGGAAAGCGCTACGTGGCACTTCTTGCACCAGTTCTTGATGGTAAGGGCCGTAGCCGTCTTCCGGCGCAACGCTGACTTCCAGTTTGGCGCCTTGGTCTTGGCCTTCCAATTGTGATTCCAGACCGGGGATGAGGTTGCCATGACCGTGTAGGTATACCAGAGGCTCACCGCCAGATGAGCTGTCCAGTACAGCGCCAGCGTCGTCTTTAAGTGTGTAGTGGATAGTCACTACCTTGTTTTTGCTGATGGTCATGTTGTGACCCCTATATTCGGTGCGATTAAAGGGCTGAGCCTAGCATAGGGGACGGGTCCCCCTCAAACCGGCGGGTGTTTGGGTGTCGCGCTGTTGTCACACAGCGATGTTAAAAAAGACCGTTGCCAGCCTTATTTATTTCACAAATTTACAGAAATGGGCTCTGCATCAATAAGTTGCAGTGCTGCTTGTGTGTTGTAAAAAGGTTTCTTTGTGATAATGGCGGCGCAGGAATAAAAATATTTAACAGGATAAACACCATGCTTAAACAAACCGCTTTGTTGGCGACCTTGGCATTAATAAGCCAATGCGCCAGCGCCGATGTGCTCTTTAGTGAGTACGTGGAGGGCAGCAGTTACAACAAGGCCCTTGAAATCACCAATACTGGTTCTGAGTCGGCAAGCCTGGAGGGGATGGACGTTGCCGTCTTCTTTAACGGCGCCAGTACAACCAGTACCCGCATTGCCTTATCCGGCACGCTTGCCGCTGGCGCCAGCCTAGTGCTTGCACATACCAGCGCTGACGACAGCATTAATGCTGACATTCGTTCTGGCTCCGTCAACTTTAATGGTGACGATGCCGTGGCCTTAGAAAAAGACGGCGAAATTGTTGATGTGATTGGCACCATCGGGGTTGACCCAGGCAGTGCCTTCACCAGTGATGACGGCAGTATCTCTACCCTAAACCACACCCTACGCCGTGACACCAGTGCCGGCGCTACCACGACCTTTGATTTCAGCCAATGGCAGCAATTTGACCAAGACACCTTTGACGGTCTGGGCTGCTCCGGCCTTGATGCCTGTGATAGCAGCGGCGAAGGCGATGATGGCGACGATGACAGTGCCAGTTTGGTGTGTCCAACCGACGGCTACCAAACCATTCCCAGTATTCAAGGTGACGGCGCCAGCTCGCCGCTGGTGGCTGACGGCAGCTACTATAGCGACGCACCTGTTATCACCGAAGGGCGGGTAACGAAGGTGGTGTCAGGCCTGTTTAAGGGCTTTTTCTTGCAAGACGGCGCCGGTGACGGTAACGCCAATACCTCTGACGGTATCTTTGTTTACACCGGCTCAGCCCCCGACAGCTCCATTGCCGTAGGCGATGCCGTCTGTGTACAAGGCCTGGTCGAGGAGTATTACAACTTCACCGAAATTGTGATGGACAGCTTTGGTAAGGCCAGCGATGACCTGCCTGCCGTTCAGGCCACGCCGCTGAACATCGACCCTGAAGATGTCGCGGGCTCTATGGAAAAAGTCGAAGGAATGTTGGTGACGCTAACCGACAGCTCCGACATGCAAGTGACGCGTCCTTTTAGTTACGACTATGACTCGTCACGCAATAACATGATGCTGGCCTACGGCGGTCCTCTTTATCAGCCAACCGAGCTTTACCCGGCGCTAACCGATGAAGCCGAGGCTCTGACCAGCAGTAATACGGCCCGCACCCTTTACATTGATACCGATGCCAAACCGGCGAATGGCGTTATTCCCTATTTCCCCGGTTTCGACGCTTCCCAAGGCTATATTCGGGTGGCCGACAGAGTGACTAACCTCACTGGCGTTATGGCTTATTCCTACAGCAACTACCGGTTGGTGGTGGGGGATAATCAAACCCTGAGTGCAAGCGACTTTGTGCACTTGGATGACCGAACCGCCGCGCCGGTATTAACGGCCGAAGGTGACTTGCGTGTTGCCAGCTTCAACATTGAAAACTTTTTCAATGATGCTGTCGGTGGCGACGCCAACCCCTTAGGCACTAACCGCGGTGCCACTACCGAGGCTGATTTTGTGCTGCAGCGCAGCAAAATCGTCAATGCGCTTTTAGCCATTGATGCCGACGTATTGGGGCTTGTTGAGGTAGAAAATAACGGCTTTGGTGAAAATTCGGCCATTCAAAGCCTGCTTACCGCCCTTAACGATGAACTGCCAGAAGACAAGCAATACGCGGTAGTAGTGCCAGCCGATGGTGGCACTGTGGGTACCGATGCGGTGACCTCGGTCATTTTGTATCGCCCTGCCATGGTAAGCCCGGTTGGCGACCTGGATATTCTGGATATGCCAAACCAGATAACCGTCGATGATGACGGCACCGAAGATGTGCACCATGGGGGCCGCCCCAGCATTTTGCAAAGCTTTAAGCGCGTTGTTGACGGCAGTGTGGCAGGTGATGCCTTCCGGGTTGCCATTAACCACTTCCGCTCTAAAGGCTCAAGCTGCGCCGAAGACGAAGAAGGTGTTGATGAAGGTGGCCAGGGCAGCTGTAACGAGCTGCGTAATACCGAAGCCAGTATCCTGGCCGAGCATGTGCTGGCGTCTGCTACGCCAACCTTAATTTTGGGCGACTTTAATACCTACGGCAGTGAAGATCCCATTCTGGTAATGACCCAGATCCCAAGCCTGGATCGCGATATTAAAACCGCTCACGACACCTACTTTGGTGACACCCGTGAGGCCACGCTGTATGAAAGTGCTGGCCACACCGTTACCCAAGGCTACGGGCTGGTTAACCTGGTTGATACCCACAGCTATTCCTATCAGTACGACGGTATGGTTGGCAGGCTCGACCAAGCGATTGCCACCGAAAGCTTGGCTGGCAAAGTAGCGGCTGTTGCTGATTGGCACATCAACTCGGCTGAAAGTAACCTGCTGACCTATGAAGATGACTACAGCGGCAGCCTCGTTAAATCAGAAGGACCTTTCAGTTCCTCTGACCACGACCCTGTGGTTGTGGCGCTGAAATGGCCGGTAACCAAAGCCCCGGCGATGTGTGAACACGTCATTACCAATAGCTGGCAGGGCGGTTTCCAAGGCGCTATTCGTATCACCAACACCTCTGACAGCCCCATCAGTGGCTGGCAGGTCAAATGGGGATACAAAGACGGCAGCCAAGTGTCGGGTGCTTGGGGGGGCGATGTCAGTGGTAGCGGCCCCTATACCGCCACCAATCTGAGCTGGAATAGCACTATCGCCCCGGGCGACTCGGTAGAGGTGGGCTTTACTGCCAGCGGTGATGGCCGGGCGACTGTGGTGAGCGGTGACATCTGCGCTGTGCCCAGCGATAGCGGTGATAGCGGCGACGATGACGCCCAGGTGCCGCAAGCCCAGTGCAGTTATGCGCTAACCAATAGTTGGGATGGCGGCTTCCAGGGGGCGGTGAGCATCACCAATACCTCTTCCAGCCCCATCTATGGTTGGCAAGTGGGCTGGTCCTTTACTGACGGTTCCACCATTACCGGTAGCTGGAATGCCACGCTGTCTGGCTCCGGCCCCTACAGTGCCAGCCACCTTGACTGGAACCGCAAAGTGGAACCCGGTCAAACGGTGCAGTTCGGCTTTGTTGGCCAAGGCACAGGCCAGGCATCGGCCATTACTGGCAGTGTTTGCCAGCAATAGTGCGGCGAGTGATTAAAAAAGCGGCCTCTTGGCCGCTTTTTTTAAATCCCATCTTTATGGCGCTGCTTTTGTTCTTCCTTGATGTTTCGGCGAAAAAAGCTGCGTTCCATGCGTTCGTGGGGAAATGCCGACAACACCCTGTCTTTTAGCAGTGGCGGAAAATTTGCCGAAAACGACAGTTGAATACCCAGGCGGGTTTTGTAGCCAAAAACCGCGCCCTTTATTTGGCTGTTGCCGGCCAAGCGTTTGCATGCACGTAAAAAATCGGGGGGCACAGTGCCTTTTGTTACCCGCACCCGGCCTTTATGAAAGCGCACAACAAAAACGCAAAAAAGCTGTTTTATCAGCAGGTATCCCACTAACAGCAGCAACGAGAAAACCAGCAAAGCTTCGGCATTGATGGAAAAGGGCAGTTGGTCCATAGCGTACGGCCGCCAATTTTTTGTCGATTTCCTCTTTATAGCTCAAGGCCCGGCTTTTGGTATGCTTGCCGTTTTGGCCTGACAGAGCTCCCCCGATGATAGACACCCCAAGGCTGCGTTTACGCCGCTTTACCCTTGATGACGTGCCCGCCTTTTTCGCTATGACCTCCGATAGGCAAGTACTGCGTTATACCGGTGAAGCCGGTCCTGTTAACAGTCTCGCTGAAGCTGAGCAGAAGCTGCGTGCCGCGCCGTTGGCAGATTACGAGCGCTATGGTTATGGCCGCTTAGCCGTTGAGCTTAAAAGCAGTGGGGAAGTGATTGGCTTTTGTGGGCTCAAGTTCTTACCGGAATTTAATGTGCCGGAGCTTGGCTATCGTATTCTGCCGGCCTTTTGGGGCCAGGGGCTCATCACCGAAGCGGGTAAGGCAGTATTGGAATATGGCCACACAGAGCTTGGGCTTGCGCGCATTATTGCCCTTATTCACCCCGACAATTCGCGCTCTGTGCGTGTTGCTGAAAAGCTTGGCATGACTGCCGAGAAGAAAGTGTCTTATGGCGCCAACTCGGTGTGGTGCTATCAGTCGGAGAAGAACTAATGGCGCTGCTTTGGTTAATCACTATTCTCTGGGCCTTTTCGTTTTCGCTCATTGGCGGCTACCTGGCCCATAGCGTCGATTCTTATATTGCGGTGTGTTCGCGGATGTTGCTGGCGTTGCTGATCTTTGCCCCCTTCTGGCGGCCGTTGGCCTGGCGCAAAGCGTTGATGCTAATGGCCACTGGCGCGGTGGAGATAGGCATCATGTACCTTTTTCTCTATAAGGCTTATCAGTACCTGTCGGTGCCGGAAATTTTGCTGTTCACCATCTTTACCCCAATTTATGTCAGCCTGTTTGCCGATCTCTTCGCGCGGCGCTGGCCTCGGCAATTTTGGGCACCAGCGCTGTTGGCGGTAGCCGGAGCTGCCGTTATCCGCTGGACCGATTTAAGTGAAAGCTACTGGCACGGCTTTGCCCTTATCCAGGCTGCCAATGCCTGCTTTGCTTTCGGGCAAGTGTGGTATCGCCACCAAAGTAAAGACACCAACCTGACCCACAGGGCTCGCTTTGCCTGGTTTTTCCTTGGCGCCTTTATTGTGACCGCGCTGGCGGTGTTGATGCTGGCCGACTGGAACCGATTGCCGGTGACCCGGGCGCAGCAAGATGTGCTGCTGTGGTTGGGAATTGTGGCCTCTGGCCTGGGTTATTTAGGCTGGAGCTATGGTTCAACCAAGGTCAGTGCGCAGCAGCTGGCGGTAATGAATAACATGCTGATCCCGGCCGGGATCTTGGTCAATGTGCTGCTCTGGCAGGGCCAGGTGGACTGGCTGCGATTTGGCTTCGGGTGCGTGTTCATGGTTGTGGCCCTTTGGCTTTGCCGCCGTCAAACCTCTTCGTCTTCTTGAGGATACTGGGCTTTGGCCCAGTATTTTTTTAAGGTCCAAAGCCCTTCTTCCCCGGCCAACTCTTCGGCAATCAGTAAATCAAAGCCGGTGAGTTCCCGTAGCCGCTTCATCCGCTGCCCCAACATGCCTAATACGCCCCGGTACTCCTTACCGGTGGGGCTGCGGTAATGGTTGGCTTCGAATAAATCGTCGGCCTGGCAGGTGGGGCAGTTGCTGCGAAGGGCCATCAGCAATACGTTGCGTTGCTCGGTTAACAGGCCCACCGCTAAGCGGGTATTAATGGTATCCAAAATGCTCTCTGGCGATTTCAGGCGAAAACCAATGTAGGGCAGGTCCATTTTTTCAAAACCGCTGCCAAGTGACAGTTGGTCAATACGCTGTATGTCCCGCCATTTAAGGCTCCAGCCACCACGGCGATGGTGCAGGCTTAAGCTGTGATTGTTAATCGACAGGCTCACTTTCGGTTCGGTGAGCTTACCAATCCCCAAGATCAGCAATACCGGCATCGCCAACAGCAATACCATGCCGGGGCCAAACCAGCCCAATGCCAGCAGGGTTGGGCCTAAAATCAACAACAGCACACCGAGCAAGGTCAGGGTTAGCCCATTGCGATGGCGGTAACTGGACAGTTCGCGAGCGTGCATAACGGCTTAATTGGTCTAGAGTTCTTTCATCATAACCCACTGCACCATGGAAGGATAAAGATGAAAGCGTGCTTGCTATTGATTGCGGCGCTGAGTTTCTCAGCGTTGGCCCAGGCTGATAATCCCTACCTTGATACGCAAGGAAAGTTCAAAGCCAGTGACGGTCTGGCCTTTACCTTCTTCGCAGGTTACACCGATGGTGGCGATAACCTGATGCGCATCAACTATACCGACGGCACCTATGAGAACTTTCGGCTGGGAAATCGCTTTCACCTTGGGGTAGGTGGCCTATGGGAAAACGGCCAATTTGGTACGGCATTAAACCTTGGCTATATGTTTAATTTTGCCGATGACAATGATGATAACGAAATTAAATTAGAGCGTTACACCTTGGAGTTATTGCCCTATTACCGCCATGGGCGACACAAGTTTTCGGTCGGGGCCACTTGGCATTTCAAAATTCAATCCAAGCTTGATACTGCTCTGGTGGTCACCAATGATGACGGTTCTACCAGCAACGAACCGCTGCATCTGGAAACCAAATTCAAAGACGCACTGGGTGCCGTGGTGCAGTACGACTACCAGGTCACGCAGCACAACTGGCTGGGCTTTCGTTACGTGTGGATAAACTACGACCTAGATTCGGTGAGCGTCAATCACGTGGCGGCTCAGGCCTCAGGTTCCACTGATGCCAACCACTATGGCATTTTCTACCGGGTTGTCTTTTAAGTTAAGGCGTTGCTTATCTATGCCGTTTTTGTAACGCAGTCTTTTCATTGCCATGGATCTGAAGCTGACTTTGTCACACTATAATTGGCCGCTCCTTCTAGGTTAAAACAAGGAACTTCATGATAAAGGCGGCAGTTAAAGGGCGTCGATGGTTGTGGCTGGCACTGGTTATTTTGGTGGCTGGCTGCGCTGTTTACACAGGGATGACGCTTGACCAGCGCTACGGCAAACCCGAGGTCCAGCAGCGGATAGCGCCGCCGTTATCGAAAGATGCAAAGTTTTACCTAAGCCAGGTCAAACCCATTATTGAAAACCGCTGTGTGGTTTGCCATGCCTGTTATGACGCGCCTTGCCAGCTGAAAATGTCGTCTCCTGAAGGCATTGACCGCGGCGCCAATAAGGAAAAGGTGTATCAGGGCTCACGGCTGATAGCAGCCAATTTAACGCGGCTGTTTGTGGATGCCAAAAACACCGAAGAGTGGCGCCAAAAAGGTTTTTATAGCGTGCTTAACGAGCGCGACCAAACAGTGCAAGCCAATACCCAGGCCGGGGTCTTGGCGCGCATGTTATTGCTGAAACAGCAGCATCCTTTACCTAATGAAAAAATCCTCGATTCCAGTTTTGATTTAAGCCTTAATCGCGATCAGTTTTGCCCCACCATTGAAGAAATGCCGCGCTTTGAACAAGACAAGCCGCTGTGGGGCATGCCCTATGCGATGCCTGGCTTGACCAAGCGTGAGCACAACACCCTCATGGCCTGGGTAAAAGACGGCGCGAAAATGGCGCCGCACCCGGCGCTGGATGCCAACACCTTGGGCGAAATTGAGCGTTGGGAAGCTTTCTTAAATGGCGACAGCCTGAAAGCGCGTTTGGTTGACCGGTATATTTTTGAGCACCTTTTTGTGTCGCATCTGTACTTTGCCGATACCACGGTCAAAGGCAAAGCGCCGCGCTTTTTTAACCTGGTGCGTTCCAGCACGCCGCCGGGCCAGCCGGTTAATGTCATTGCCACCCGCCGCCCCTTCGATGACCCTGGTGTAAGCCGGGTTTATTACCGATTTGAAGCGGTGCGCTCCACCATCGTTGATAAAACTCACATGCCTTACAAGCTGGACGACAAGGTGATGGACCGCTGGCGTTCGCTATTTTATGGCATCGACTACAAGGTCAGCAGCTGGCCGGGTTATAAGCCTGAAGTGGCAGCAAATCCGCTTAATGCCTTTGAGCAGCTACCCATCGGCTCGCGCTACCGCTTTATGCTCGATAACGTAGAAAACACCATTATGGGCTTTATCAAGGGTCCGGTATGCCGCGGCCAACTGGCATTGGATGTGATTAACGACCGGTTCTGGGTGTTCTTTGTTGACCCATCCCTGACTGATGCGCCGAAAGTGAGCGAGTTCTATCACACCCAGCTTGATAACCTGCGGATGCCTGCTGAAGATAAGAGCACGACCATTGCCTCGCACTGGCTAGGTTTTGCCAAGCGGCAAGGGGATTATTTACGGGCCAGAAATGCCTTTTTGGATAAAACCTTTAAAGACGGCCGTAACCTTAACCTTAAGGGTATTTGGGACGGCGACGGTACTAACCAAAATGCCACCCTGACCATTTTCCGCCATTTTGACAGTGCGACCGTGGTGAAAGGTTTGGTGGGTAAGCCACCGAAAACCGCCTGGGTCATTGATTATGCGCTGTTAGAGCGTATTCATTACCTACTGGTGGCCGGTTTTGATGTTTACGGCAACTATGGCCACCAGCTGCTGACTCGCCTTTATATGGACTTTTTACGGATGGAAGGTGAGTCGAATTTCCTGACGCTATTACCGCCGAAAGTGCGCCATCAGCAGTTCCGCGACTGGTATAAAGGGGCAGGGGAGAGCCTGACCAAGTTTTTGGAAGGGGACGTTAACCGTTTTGACCAACCCAGCGGCGTGCATTACCACACCAAGAACCCCAAGGCCGAGCTTTACGCCATGCTGGAAAAACGCGAAGCGCCGGTGCAGCCGGGGCGTTATCGTATCAGCGCGGCCGAGCATTTATCCGCCAATGCTAAGGCGCTACTGCGCCAGTTGGGCGAACTAAAAGGCCCTAATGTCCATTTGTTCCCGGAGCTGACCTTCATTATGGTTGACCCCGATGATGGTGGCCCAAGCCAGCTCTTTACCCTGGCGCGCAACAGCGCTCATACCAATATCTCTAGCCTGTTTGATGAAAAAGCTAACCGTGACTATGTGCATGACGATGTGACGTTGCTGCATGGCCTTATCGGCAGTTATCCAGGCGCGTTTTGGCACGTTAAAGAGCGTGACCTTGCCGCTTTGGTGGCCAAGGCACAACAGGTGAAAGACGAGAAAAGTTATGAAGCCTTGCTAGACGCTTTTGGTGTGCGCCGCACTAACCCGGCATTCTGGCAATTTAGCGACAAGCTTAACCGCCTTAATATCGAGCGCCATCCCATTGAAAAAGGACTACTGGATTACAACCGCGTTGAAAACCGCTAATAAAAAAGCCCGCTTAAGCGGGCTTTTTTAACAGTACTACAGTGCTTAAGAGTGCGCTTTTAAGAAAGCTTCATCCAGCGCCAATTCGTTATTGAGGTTCACGGTTACGCCGCGGCTTTGCACGTTTTTAGCAATAGCTTGGGCTTCCTCTAACGAATGCATGGCGGCAGTGCCGCACTGGTAGAGATTAAGCTCTGGAATATCAGACTGATCTTTTACCTGCTCTACATCCTTCATCGCTGCCAGCCAGGCATCAGCAACCTGCTGTTCGCTGGGGTTACCGATAAGGCTCATATAAAAGCCGGTACGACAGCCCATGGGAGAAATGTCGATGATCTCGACACCGCCACCATTGAGGTGCTGGCGCATAAAGCCGGCAAAAAGGTGCTCCAGTGTGTGGATACCTTTTTCAGACAAAATTTCCTGATTAGGCACGCAAAAACGCAAATCAAAAACGGTGATCGTGTCGCCACCCGGCGTTTTCATGGTTTTGGCAACCCGCACTGCGGGAGCTTTCATGCGAGTGTGGTCGACGGTAAAGCTGTCGAGTAATGGCATGGTGCTATTCCTTCATTGAGGGAGCTTGAGGCCATGTTAGCAGATCCTTGGAACATGGCGACAGCTTGCCCTGATTGTTAGTGGTGATGACCGCCAACACCGTGAGCGTGGCCGTGGGCGATTTCATCATCACTGGCATCGCGAATACTCAAAATATCAATATCAAAGGTTAAGGTCTTGCCGGCCAGCGGATGGTTCATATCAACGTCAGCCATAAAACGGCCAGCTTTTACCACCATTACTTGCCGTTGCCCTTGGTCGGTATTCACTACCGCCATCATGCCCGGTGCCCATTTCTTTGCCCCTTGCAGGTGCTTTATTGGCACGCGCTGGGTCAGGCCTTCACGGCGTTCGCCGTAGGCATCCTCGGGGGCAAGGGTAATAGTGAGATGTTCGCCTTCGGCTTTGCCTTCCAGGGCCTTTTCAAGGCTTGGCAGCATGTTGCTGTGGCCATGCAGGTAAGCCAGTGGCTCCTGGCCTTGGCTGTTTTCCAGTTCGTTGCCGTTGTCGTCTTTTAACTGATAGTGAAATTGCACTACCTTGTCGTCACTGATTTGCATTGCGCTTGCCACCTTTGTTTTTAGGGCTGCAATCATAGCTAAGGCGAAAGGTAAGAGGTAGAGGCGAGTGAAGAAGCAGGTGCGCTTTTTATGGTAATGGCGCTGCGGTGGCAGGCACTTGGTAACAGCACCCACTAACAAAAAGCCCCGCGTTAGCGAGGCTTATTGTAGATGGCGTCTCCACCAGGGCGAAACGCGTTCTAACCAAGCGCTGCTTGGTCAAGTGAAGCGGCCGTAGCTATGCGAAGGCCTGGCAGTCCGTAGGATGAGGCCATTAACAAAAAGCCCCGCGTTAGCGAGGCTTGTTGTAGATGGCGTCTCCACCAGGACTCGAACCTGGATCGGTCGCTTAGGAGGCGACTGCTCTATCCTGTTGAGCTATAGAGACCCAAAAGCCAGTCGATTATACCCAGATGTTCAGCGATGAAAAGCCATCCGCGGCTGTCTGCTGCTTTCCTAGTCAATACTGGCTTTCTGCAATGAAATCACTGACCTGCGTTAACACAGCATCAATAGCGGCTGCCATTACCGACCGGCCTTTGATAAAAAAAGCCCGCCAAAGCGGGCATTGTTAGGCCTGAATATCCCCCAACAGGCGGGTGCGGGAACTGGCTTGGCCTTTACTGTTGTAAGTGCGGTTAGAGCGGCCAAGGGCGCGCAGCAGTAGTTCACTTTGGGCGTTTTGCCGTTGCTGCAGTGCGGTAATGATTTGGCCGTTAATGGCATTGGCTTGGCTGCATTTCATTGCCAGTTCTTTTAGGGCCTTGAGCTGCGGCTTAAAGTCAGGGTCACGAAGCGCCGGATGAACGGCAATACGTTCATCAATGGCTTGCAAGCGCATCGCCAGTTCTGACTTGTCGTCTGAGACTCGGGCCAGGCTGTTGTGATCACGGCTTTTCAAAAAGTCCCTTTCCTCGGCCAATAAGATAAGCATGGCCTTTATCTGCTTGTCCTGAAAAAGCAAAAGCGCATCCAGAGTCTCCTCGGGATGCGCTTGACCAGTTGCATGGGTCATGGCGTTAGCCTTAATTTCCGAAGAGGTTGTCCTCGAAATCAAGCAATTTGTCTGCCAACTTGTTGTGGTCAACCTTGTATTGACCATTGGAGATGGCTTTTTTCAGGCTTTCGACTTTGTCTTTATCAAAAGGCGCTTCTGAACTCATCGTACGTTGCATCTTATCTAAGCCTGCCGCTTGTGGTGTAATGGACACCGCATCTTGTGCCAACTTGGCCGTTGCCTGGGGCGTAGTTGCCTGTTGGCTCTGCTGGGCTTTAGACTGGCTTTCAGTTTGATTGAGCCTTGTCGACTGAATGTCGGCCGTCTGGCCGCTATTAACCTTGTTGATTGCCATGATATCCTCGCAACTGTCAAATTCTTGACGACCTCTGCGCTTGATTTACAGGGCCATCGAATCCTTATCGGCAATAAGCTGATTCACTTTAACACGATCTTGTCAATATGTGACCGTGACCTCGCCTTGAGACTCTACTTTAGCGTCAACAACCCTACCTGAACCTTGATTACGTACCCTGATGGTGTCGCCGATGGTGCCGTCAGAAAGCGCGGTGCCAGCGGCGGTAATACTCAGGCCCCCGGAGCCTGCGTGCAGGGTGACTTTGTCGCCGCGGCATACCAGACAGAGGTTATCGGCTGTTATAGCGCTGCCCGCCTGCAAGCCCCGCTTCAGCTTGGCGCCAACAATGACGCTTTTGTCTGTGAAGATGCGGCCACTTAAGCGATTTTGTGGCTGCCAGTCTTCACTTAAATCACTTCCCGCTAAGGTAATTCCTGCTGGCAACGCGCGACTGGCAACTAGCATGGGAACCGCTATGGTTGTGCTGACGGTGAGATAAAACTGCCAGCGCGGTTCGGTGCAACTGAGCTTAACGGTGACGTTGTTATCAATATTCTGATTGCCTGGCAGGCTTGATTGCACCTCTGGGCAATAAGGTAGCCGCAAGCGATCATCAGGATTGCTTGCGGCAATGGTAATTTTGGCCCCTTGTGGTGCTTTAACGGCGCTATGTACTGCCGCTTCAGCTATGCTTTTGAGCTGGTCAAGAGGCATATACTGAGTGTCTGCCTTAGCCGGTGCTAAGGTCAGTGTCAGCAGGGTAAAGAAAGCGCCAGCAACGCCGATAAGGGCATGAAAGCGAGCGTGTTTCTTGGGTTTAATCAATTTCACGTCAATAATCAGTCACATCAGGCTGTGATAACATGTCAGGCAAGGATTGTGCCTATCTGCACAATGACGATAAGAGGTAACACATGGCGGGCATTCTCGATACGGTAAACCAAAGAACGCAGATGGTCGGGCAAAACCGGCTGGAATTGCTGATGTTCCGTTTGGGGTCAAAGCAGCGTTTCGGTATTAACGTTTTTAAAGTTAGGGAAGTACTGCAGTGCCCACCTTTAACGGCGTTACCTAAACGCAAAGGCAGTATTCGTGGCGTTGCCCACATTCGCGGGCAAACCTTGTCGGTGATTGATTTGCGACAAGCCATGGGTGGCCGCCAAACCGAAGATGTGTCTAACTGCTTTGTGATTATTACCGAGTACAACCGGTCTATTCAGGGCTTTTTGGTGCACTCGGTTGACCGCATCGTCAACTGCAACTGGGAAGATATTCAGCCGCCACCGAAAGGGGCCGGGCGTGCCAGCTATTTGACCGCCGTCACCGAAGTGGATGGCGATATGGTCGAGCTGTTGGACGTTGAGAAGATTTTGGATGAGATCAGCCCCACCAATGTGATTGCCAGCCCTGACACTTATGACGGTAGCGAAGCGCTGCAAAAAACGCGGGTGCTGCTGATTGCTGATGACTCCACCGTGGCCCGGGCACAGATCAAACGCTCCTTGGAGCCGTTGGGGATCCCCTTGCAGCTGGTTAAAGATGGCCGAGAAGGGCTGGACTTCCTTAAAGACATGGCTGCAAAATGTGAAAAATCCATTACAGAACAAGTCTGTTTGTTGATATCTGATGTGGAAATGCCGGAGATGGACGGCTATACACTGACAGCAGAGATCCGCTCCGATCCCAAGCTGAAGGATTTGCAGGTCATTCTGCATACCTCTTTGTCAGGGGTATTCAATCAGGCTATGGTGCAAAAGGTCGGGGCCAATAAATTTATCGCCAAGTTTAATCCCGATGAATTGGCGAGTGCAGTTAAAGAATGCCTGATGATAGAGGCGGGTTAGAGTGGATAAAGCGCTAAGCGAGCAGGATTACGGAACCTTTCGCCGATATCTCGAAACTCAATGCGGTATCGTGCTGGGAGACAATAAGCAGTATCTGGTTAAAAGCCGGTTGACGCCGCTTTTGAGTCGTTACAAACAAGAGTCCTTGGGCCACATTATTCAAAATGTGGTGACCGGTCGTGACCGCGAGCTGCAAGCAGCAGTTATCGACGCCATGACTACCAACGAAACCCTCTGGTTTCGAGACGGCTATCCGTTTGAATTACTGTCAAATCAGCTCTTCCCCGAACTGGGGAAGGGCGGCAAGACGATTAAAATCTGGTCGGCTGCCTGCTCCTCAGGGCAAGAACCATATTCAATTGCCATCAAGTCTTTGGAACATCAGGTTAAGCGGCCAGGCACCTTGCCGGGTGGGGTGCAAATTCTTGCCACCGATATCTCCCAGGCCATGCTTAGCCAGTGCCAAATTGGTGAGTATGACAACCTGGCGCTGGGCCGGGGCATGAGTGAGGAGCGTAAGCGTCTGTATTTTGACGAAACGCCCGAAGGCACCTGGAAAGTCAAAGCTAACGTCAAAA
Organism: Gallaecimonas mangrovi; assembly: GCF_003367375.1. GTDB lineage: Bacteria > Pseudomonadota > Gammaproteobacteria > Enterobacterales > Gallaecimonadaceae > Gallaecimonas > Gallaecimonas mangrovi. Next base: position 2,637,997 of record NZ_CP031416.1, on the reverse strand, counting down.
GATTGGTGACCTTTCGTCACTTCAACTTGCTGACCAGTTACGCGCTGCTGGGCAAATTTGACCTAGTGTTTTGCCGCAACGTGCTTATTTATTTCTCGCAAGAGAATAAATTGAAAATACTGTCTGGTATTGCCAAAACCCTCAATCCTGGTGGCTACCTGTTCTTAGGTGCCTCAGAGTCAATGCCAACCGCGGCCACCGAATTTGAAATGGTGCGCTGTAACCCCGGCATTATTTACCGCCGCAAAGACAACATCTAACGACCTTTCTTTTTATTGGCACGCATCTTGCCTCTGTTATCGGTACTTAACGGAGGCAAGTTCATGGCAATCAGCTTCGAAAAAGCATTTGGTATACACCCGGCAGCGATGGAAGTGCGCTCTGAGCGTGCTGAACTGCTGTCAGGTAACCTTGCCAATGCGGACACCCCTGGTTACAAGGCCAAAGATATCGACTTTAAGGCCGCCTTGGCGAATGCCATGTCTGGCCAGCAGCAAGGTATGTCGTTGGAACGCACCAACAGCAACCACATTGCGGCAAGTCTTGGCCTGGACCCGGCAGTGCTTTACCGCAACCCGGAACAGCCCGATACCGGCGACGGTAACACCGTGGATGCCCAGGTAGAACGAAGCCTCTTTATGCAAAACGCGCTGCAGTATCAAACTTCAGTGCAATTCCTTGGCGGCAAAATCAAAGGACTGTTGTCCGCGATTAAGGGAGAGTGATCATGAGTCTTTACCGGATTTTTGACATCGCCGGCAGCGCCATGAGTGCCCAGTCCGTGCGCCTTAATACCACGGCCTCAAACCTGGCGAACGCCGACTCGGTTTCCAGTTCCGTCGACAAAACCTACCGCTCGCGCCAGCCGGTATTCGCGGCAGCGCTGCAAGACGCACAGTCTGACCAGCAAGGCGTGGGGGTTAAGGTGCTCGGTATCGTGGAGTCGAAAAAGCCCTTGGTTAAGGAATACAACCCCGATCATCCCATGGCGGACAAGGACGGCTTTATTTACAAGCCCAACGTCAATGTCGTTGAAGAGATGACCAACATGATTTCGGCGTCCCGCAGCTATCAGACCGATGTTCAGGTTGCTGACACCGCTAAGCAAATGCTGATGCGTACGCTGCAACTTGGACAATCTTAAGGGAGTAACTCATGAGCAACGTGATCTCCAATAACAGTCTTGATCCCCTGGCTAACTCCCGCTGGGATGCCGAGGATCCGAAGAACAAGGCAAAAGCCAATGCCACCACCGCTGCCACTGACACCAGTGCTGCGGCAGCGGCCGCTGGTAAGAAAGGGCTGAGCCAAGAAGATTTCTTGTCATTGCTGACCAAACAGTTGGCATACCAAGACCCGTTCAAACCGGTGGATAACGACCAGATGATTTCGCAGATGGCTTCTTTTGCCACTGTTGACGGTATCCACAACATGAACGACCAGTTCGGCAGCCTGAATAAGGTCATGACGTCGAACCAAGCGCTACAGGCATCAACGCTGGTGGGGCAGAAGGTATTGATCCCAACTGCCACCGGCCACCTTAACCAAGGTGGCACCATGACCGGCATGGTGACCTCTAAAGACGCGGCTAAAAACGTGGTGGTTCGTATTGAAGACAAGAGTGGTCAGCTGATTAAAACCATCAACATGGGCGACCTGTCTTCTGGCAACAACAAAATTGAATGGGATGGCACCACTAACTCGGGCCAAGCGGCACCAGAGGGTAGCTACACCATTAAAGCCTCAGGGATGGTGGATGATAAACGCACTGACCTGAATGTGGCTTCTTACGCCAATGTTGAATCTGTCACCTTAGGATCGGCATCCTCCGGTGGCGTCCTGTTAAACCTTAAAGGCCTCGGCGGCGTCAAGTTAAGTGACGTGCTGGAAGTGGCTAAATCCTGATTTGAGAGGATAACGTTATGTCTTTCAATATCTCATTGAGTGGTCTGAACGCAGCTCAAAAAGACCTGGACGTCACTAGTAACAACATCTCGAACGCCAACACCGACGGCTTTAAACAGTCGCGTGCTGAGTTCGCCGACGTCTATGCCAACTCCATTTACTCCAACCCCAAAACCAAAGTGGGTGACGGTGCTACCACCGCGACCGTGGCTCAGCAGTTCCAACAGGGCGCGCTGAAGTTCACCAACAACACCTTTGATATGGCGGTAAACGGCAATGGTTTCTTCGCGGTAGGCAGCGGCATTAATTCCAGCGACCTGCTTTATACCCGCGCCGGTAACTTTAAGCTTAATAAAGACAACTACGTGGTGGACAACCAAGGGAACTACCTAAAAGTCTTCCCGGTTAACCCCGATGGCACCTCTGCCTCGGCCGCCCTTTCTACCGCGCAATCGTTACAGGTACCGGATTCGGTCGGTACGCCTTTGGCAACCTCTAAGGTGGATATCAACCTTAACTTGCCAGCCGGGGATACCACCCACGATGTGGCCAATTTTGACCCCACCGATTCCAGCACTTACAACAATGCTACCTCGGTAACGGTGTATGACTCCTTGGGTCAGTCACACACCATGACCACCTATTATGTGAAGCCGACAGGCTCCACTAATACCTGGAACGCTTTTGCCTTTGTTGATGGCAAACCGGTTAACATTGCGGGCAGCTCCGGCCCGTCTTATACCGACCCTGACACCGGCACTAGCTATAACGGCTATGTGATGAACTTTGACTCCAGCGGTCAGCCTTCTGATCCGGCCACCGTTCCGGCCACCTTGACCACCGATCCGTTGAGTTCGGTATTGGACAACGGCGCCGACGGTACCCAAACCATTACCCTCAATTACTCTAACCAAACTCAGTACGCAGACTCCTTCACCGTCAATTCCATCTCTCAAGATGGTTTGACTGTCGGCCGACTGACGGGGGTTGAGGTAGGTACCGATGGCTTGGTGCGCGCTTCTTACTCTAACGGTACCACCGAGCCTTTGGGCCGGGTGGCGCTGGTACGCTTTGCCAACGAACAGGGCCTGAGCCAAGCCGGTAACACCGATTGGAAGGCCAGCACCTCTTCAGGAGAGCCGCTGGCGGGTGAGGCCGGTACCGGCACCTTCGGTAATATTCGTTCCGGTGCCTTGGAATCGTCCAACGTGGATTTGACCAAAGAATTGGTCGACCTTATTACCGCCCAGCGTAACTTCCAGGCCAACAGCCGGGCCATCGAGGTATCTAATACCTTGCAACAGAACATCCTGCAGATCCGATAAAGGCTATTTGCCAGCCACTCCAAGCCCGCCATTTTGGCGGGCTTTTCTGTTTTGGCATTCCAATTGCATCAGGTTAATCCATAGACACTTTGGTGACAGAGGACCGACAGATGGACCATCTGCTTTATCTGGCCATGAGCGGGGCAAACCAGGATATGCACTCCCTGACTGCTCGTGCTAACAACCTGGCCAATGCCAAAACCACTGGTTTTAAGGCTGATTTCGCCCAAGCCCGCGCTATGCAGGCCTTTGGGGAAGGTATGCCTTCTCGGGTTTTCGCCATGAGCGAAAGACCGGGTCAGCGTTTTGACGCCGGTCCTTTGCAAACCACCGGCCGCGCTCTGGATGTGGCCGTTCAAGGTGACGGTTGGTTGGCGGTGCAAAGCACTGACGGCTCTGAAGCTTATACCCGTGCCGGGAATTTTAAGTTGTCAGAAACCGGCGTACTGGAAACCGCCAAGGGCCAGATGGTGATGGGTGATGGCAACGCGCCTATCACCATTCCCTTGCCTTACGCCAAATTGGAAATAGGCAAAGACGGCACCGTGAGCGTGCTGCCGCAAGGCGCGCCAGGGGAAGCGATGGAAGAAGTTGGCCGGCTGAAGTTGGTCAACCCCAATATCCGCGACCTCACCAAAGGTGAAGATGGCCTGTTCCGTCAAAAAAATGGCAACCCGGCGCCAGCCGACGCCAATGTCACTGTAATGCAGGGGGCGCTGGAAGGTTCCAACGTCAACCCGGTTGAAGAGATGACAGCAATGATTGAGCTGCAACGTCAGTTTGAGTTGCAAATGAAGATGATGAAAACCGCTGAGGACATGGACTCGTCCCAGACCAACTTGATGCGTTTGAGCTAAGGAGTTACCCATGAATTCAGCATTGTGGATATCGAAAACCGGCCTTGATGCACAGCAAACCGATATTTCGGTTATTTCAAACAACTTGGCTAACGCATCAACCGTCGGCTTTAAAAAAGGCCGCGCTGTCTTTGAAGACTTGTTGTACCAAAAGGTGCATCAGCCTGGCGCCCAGTCTTCGCAAAACACCGAAATGCCCTCCGGCTTAATGCTGGGTACCGGTGTGAAGGTGGCTGCGACCCAAAAAAGCTTTACCCAAGGTAACCGCCTGACCACCGACAACAGCTTGGACATGATGATCCAGGGCCAGGGCTTTTTTGAGGTGCTGATGCCCGATGGCACCATCTCTTATACCCGCAACGGTCAGTTTGCATTGAACGACCAAGGCCAGTTAGTCACTTCCGGCTCCGGTTATGAAGTGCAGCCGGCTATCCAAATTCCCCAAAACGCCCAGTCTATTTCGGTCAGCTCCGATGGCCAGGTTTCGGTAAAAATCCCAGGCCAGGCGGCTGAGCAAAACGTTGGGCAGCTTAACGTTACTTCTTTTGTGAACCCGCAAGGGCTCGAGCCTATCGGTGAAAACTTGTTTCAAGAAACCGGGGCTTCCGGTGCACCGCAACAAGGTGTCGCCGGCCTTGATGGCATGGGCACAGTGCAGCAGGGGGCGCTTGAAACCTCCAACGTTAACGTGACCGAAGAATTGGTCAACCTCATCGAAACCCAGCGCGTTTATGAAATGAACTCCAAGGTCATTTCGGCGGTGGACCAAATGATGGGGTATGTGAACCAACAGTTGTAAGCGGGCTTTAACGCTTACCGGTCACTTGAGGAAAAGCTGATGAAACGCTTTTGGTTTTTAGCTCTGCTGCTGTCCTTTACGGTACATGCCGAACGTATTAAAGACGTGGCAGACGTGGCCGGGGTGCGTAATAACCAACTCACCGGTTATGGCTTGGTTGTTGGCTTGCCCGGCACTGGTGAACAGAGCACTTTTACCCAGCAATCATTCCAGTCGATGTTGCGTAATTTTGGTATTCAGGTACCGGCCGGCGGCCGCTTGAATATCAAAAACGTAGCGGCGGTGGCGGTGAGCGCAACCTTGCCGCCGTTTGCCAAGCCCGGCCAACAAATTGACATTACGGTGTCATCCGTTGGCTCTGCCAAAAGTCTGCGTGGCGGTACCTTGCTGCAAACCTTTCTTAAAGGTGTGGACGGCCAAGTTTACGCCCTGGCTCAAGGTAACTTGATGGTGTCGGGCTTTAGCGCCGATGGTTTGGACGGTTCTAAAATTGTCGGTAACACCCCTACCGCAGGCCGCATTCCCGACGGCGCCATTGTTGAAAAGGCGGTTAAATCGCCCTTTGATAATGGCGACTTCATTACCTTTAACTTGCGCCAGTCTGACTTTACGACCGCCAAGCGGATGGAAGACACCATCAATAACCTGCTTGGCCCGGGTGTCGCCCGAGCCTTGGATGCCACCTCTGTGCAGGTTCGGGCGCCGCGCTCGGCGGACCAGCGAGTAAGCTTCTTATCGACCCTTGAGAATTTAGAATTTCAACCGGCCAATGGCGCGGCCAAAATCATTGTAAATTCCCGCACCGGCACCATTGTGGTCGGCGCCGATGTGCGCTTAAAACCGGCAGCCATTACCCATGGCGGCCTGACCATCACCATTGCCGAAAACACCCAGGTTTCCCAGCCCAATGCCTTGGGCCAGGGCCAAACTGCTGTGACGCCCAATTCCAACATTCAAGTGAATGAAAAGCAGGCGCGGATGTTCTATTTCAATCCGGGCGTTACCTTGCAAGATTTAGTGCGGGCGGTTAACCAAGTGGGCGCCGCGCCATCTGACGTGATGGCCATCCTTGAAGCGCTGAAACAAGCCGGCGCTTTATCTGGGGAGCTTATCGTCATATGAGCGACTTGAGCGGGGGACAAGTTTTCTACGACTTGGCGGGGCTGGATAAGCTGCGCCAAGGCGCTCAGAAGCATGACAAAAAAGCGCTGATGGAAACCGCCAAACAGTTTGAATCGCTGTTTGTGCGCCAGCTTTTAAAAAGCATGCGCGAGGCTAACGCCGTTTTTGCCAAGGACAGCCCGTTCGATTCGTCCACCATGAAATATTACCAAGACATGCAGGACCAGCAGCTGGCCTTGGATATGTCCTCAAGCGGCGGCTTGGGTCTGGCCAAAATCATTGCCCAGCAATTGCAGCCCGATGGTAAAACCGTCATGCCTGCCTCGGCCATCGGTGTAGACCGGCACTTTAAAGGGGCCGTCACACCGGTACAGCAGTTGCCAGAGTTGCAACAGCACCCCCTTAAACCGCCGCGCCGTGAAGATTTACCGGTTGAACATATCGCTGCCAAACCGCAAGCACCCGAAGCCGATGCCCAAGCCGAGCAAGCGCCGCAGCCGGCCAAACCCAAGCTCAATTTTGATAGCCCGCAAAGCTTTGTCGGCAGCCTGTTGCCCTATGCGCGGCAAGCCGCATCCGCTTTGGGTGTTAGCCCCATGGTACTGGTGGCGCAGGCGGCCCTGGAAACCGGTTGGGGGCAAAAAATCCTTAAGGGTAAAGACGGCCAAAGCAGCCTGAACCTCTTTAACATCAAGGCAGGCAGCCAATGGCAGGGTGACAAGGTCACGGCCAATACCCTGGAATATGACGGTGGCACACCTAAGCGGGAAGTGGCGCAGTTCCGCGCCTACGATAGCCCGGCGCAGAGTTTTAGCGACTACGTTAAATTCCTTAAAGAATCACCACGTTACCAAGACGCTCTTAAGTGGACTAAAGAACCGGCACGGTTCCTGCAGGAACTTCAGGGCGCGGGTTATGCAACAGACCCGCAATACGCCAAGAAGATCCTGCAGGTGCTTAAGCACCCCGCTTTGACTGAGGGTACGCCGTAATGTCCAGTGATATGATGCGGATCGGGGTGTCGGGGATCTACGCTAACCAAGTCGCCCTGACCACCGCCGGCAATAACATTTCAAACGTCAACACTGAGGGGTATTCCCGTCAGCGTGTGGAATTTACTGCCGAACCATTAGGCGGCGTGGACAAAGTCACTGTTCACCGCCTGTTGGATCAATTTGCTCAGTCACAGCTTCGTAAAGACACCACTAACCTGGGGTTTGCCGAGTCATACCTTAAGCAGGCCGACCAAACCGATAAATTGCTGGGTGATGCCAGCACCGGTATCGGTAAGAACATCGATAGCCTGTTTTCCAGCGTCAACACCATGAATAACGAGGCCAGTTCCATTTCGAACCGGCAACTGGCGCTGTCGCAATTTCAAAATACCTTGGCTTCTTTTCAGCGCCAAGCCGAGCAGCTGCGTACCCAACAAGATGAAGTCAACAAGCAGCTCGATTCTGAGTCGCAAAAGGCCAACACCCTGGTCGGCAACATCTACAACCTGAACCAAAAGCTGGCGGCGGTTGGTGCCAACCAAAACGGTTCCGAACGCGCCACCTTGATGGACCAGCTCGACGACTACATCAAGCAGCTTTCCGAGATGATGGATTTGCAGGTTACCCCTGCCACTGGCGATGCGGTCAACCTCACTATGGCCAATGGCCAGGCCCTGGTGTTGCCTGATAGCCGTGCCACCATTACCACCGTTAAAGGTGACCCTGAGCAGGGGCGCCGCGAGCTATCCATTACCCTGGGTAGTCTTCCCTACAACATTGAAGCCAAAAATGTGGGTGGCAAGCTTGGTGGTTTGGGCGCTTTTCGTGAAGAAGTATTGGAGCCTGCGCAGCGGCAACTGGGCCAGTTAGCGCTGTCGATGACCGATGCCTTTAACAAACAAAATGCCAAAGGCCTGGACCTTGACGGTAAGATCGGTGGCGACATTTTTACGCTGCCCACCATTAACGCCTACGGCCGCGCCAAAAACTCGTCGCAGCTCCACGAAGTGAGTGCGACGGTCACCGACGGTACCAAGCTGACCGACCAGGATTACCGCATCGTCTTTACCTCTGCGACCGATTACGAAGTGCAGGCTTTAGGGGAAGACAACAAAGTAACGGCTACCGTGGCGAGCGGCACTGTGCCTGCTGGCGTCAACGTTGATGGTTTGGATATCAGTTTGGTGCCAGACGGCTCGTTCGCTGCCGGTGACACCTTTATCTTAAAGCCGACCCGCGATGCGGTATCGCAAATCTCGCTGAGCATGAAAAACCCCGAGGCCCTGGCTTTGGCTTCGCCGGTGCGCGTTGATAAAGGTGCAAACAACCTCGGCAGCGTCAGCGTTACCGACGTTAACGTTACCAACACCGATCCGGCGACGTCTGGTTTTAACGCCACGCCGCCACCGCTGCTGCAAGGCACGGCACCGGGCAAAATTGTCTTTGTAAACAGCAGCCAGTATCAGCTTTACGACCAAGACGGCAATACCCTTGGCGGTGTCACTAACTATGATCCGGCCACCGTTATTCCAGCGCCGCCGGCTGACTACGGCTTTAGCATTCAAATGGCCGGTACCCCTTCTGCTGGTGACGAATTCACCATTAGCCCGAACCTCGACAGTAACGGGGTAATGGTGGCGCGCTCCGATAACAGTAACGGCTTGAAGCTAGCCAAGCTGCAAACCGCTGATGTGGTGCGCCTTAACCAGTCAGGTGAAGACGCAACCCATGAAAATATCACCAGCGCCTTCGCGGGTATGGTCAGCCAGGTGGGCGACAAAACCGGCACCATGCGCTCTACCCAGGAAGCCACCAAAGCCCTTCGCGACGAAAGCTTGGGCCGCCTGCAAGCAGTATCCGGGGTCAACCTCGATGAAGAGGCGGCAAACCTGGTGCAATTCCAGCAGGCCTATGCCGCGACAGCCCGGATCCTCTCTACCGCACAGAATGTCTTCGACAATCTGCTGCAAGCATTAGGAGCTTAAGGTTATGCGTGTTTCTACCCAGATGATTTTTCAGTCGGGTTTGAACAACATCCTCGGCACCCAGGGGGATTTGGTTAAGCTGCGCGACCAGGTTGCCACTCAGCACAAAATCTTGCAGCCAGCGGATGACCCGACTGGTTCAGGTACCGTGCTGCGCCTTGATGAGCAGCTTGGGATCTCCGATCAATTCCGCAAAAACGGCAACGATCTGAAATCACGCTTGGGGATCGCCGAAACCACGCTGTCCAGCATGACCGATGCCCTGGCCAAGGCCCGTACCTTGCTGGTTCAGGCCAATAATGGTGTGAACGGTGAAGGGGACAGAAAAGCGCTTGCCGAGCAGCTGATTGGTATTCGCGATCAATTACTTGATGGCATGAATACCCAAGACTCCAACAGCGATTACATCTTTTCGGGGAACGAAGGTAAAACCGCCCCTTATCAGGTGATTGGTGGCCGTTACGTCTACCAGGGTGACCAAGGTAAGCAGATGATCCAGGTGGGTCAGCAAGTCACCTTGAATGCCAACTTCCCAGGGTTTGACCTGTTCGACAACCTTAACCCGGTGTTGTCGGTAAGCAGTACCTTGACCGGCGGTACCGGTACGGTACAAACCGCCATTGCCGATGAAGGGCAGTTCGATGCCTTTTACCGTGCTAATTACGATCCCAATAATGCGGCCAGCAACACCTTCAGTGTTTCTACAGCGGCCGGCACCCCTGATACCTATCAAGTGACCGACAGTGGCGGCAATGTGCTGGCCACCGGCAATTATGTGCAGGGCCAGCCCATTAACTTCGAAGGCTTAAACGTCAGCTTTAGTGGCGCGGCGGGAGCCTCTGCAGATTTCACACTCAATCCTCCTGAGCGCGACAACATACTCAATGTTTTGACGGACTACGCCGGACAATTGACGGATCCGAGCCGCACACCTGACGAGCGGCAAGCGGATGCCGAGTATGTACAAAAAATTGCCGAGCAAACCTATAACAGTGTGGTCAGTGGCCAGGCCTTGATTGGCGGCCGCGTTAATGTTGTCGATAGCTTGCAAGATGCCTCGGCATCTTCGGACATCATCCTCAAGAAAAACCGGGCCGATATCGCCGAAGTGGATATTGGCGAATCGGTGTCGCGCCTGGCCCAGCAGCAAACCGTTATGCAGGCCTCTTATTCCGGCTTTCAGGCCGTGAATTCACTGAATTTATTTAACTACATAAAATAATTGGCACGCCAATTGCTTAATAGTCAATGTGGCGCAGTTCGTTGCGCTGACAGATTCTTCATAAGAAGGAGAGGATCATGGCACTTTATGTGAACACAAACGTGGCCTCACTGAACTCGCAACGAGTCATGTCACGTTCTACTAATGAGCTGGAAACCAGCTATGAGCGATTGTCTTCTGGTAAGCGTATTAACAGCGCCAAAGACGACGCCGCCGGTCTTCAGATCTCTAGCCGTTTGACGGCGCAGATCAATGGTTTGAACCAGGGCGCTCGTAACGCCAACGACGGTATTTCACTGTCGCAAACCGCTGAAGGCGCCTTGGACGAATATACCAACCTGTTGCAACGGATGCGTACCTTGGCGGTTCAGGCCTCCAACGGTTCTAACAGTTCAGATGACCGCGGTGCCCTTAATAAGGAATACAGCGAGCTTAAAACTGAATTAAGCCGTATCTCCCGCGATACCGAATTTGGTGGTGTGAAGCTGCTTGATGGCTCTTATGCTGAGAAATTCCAGATTGGCGCCAATGCTGGTCAGTTGATTTCGGTCTCCATCAGCACCAACTTCGCGGCATCCAGTACCGACATCAACTTGGGGTCTGCTGCCTCTATCACCTCCTTTGATGGTGCGCAGTCACAGATCGCGGTGTTGGACTCTGCGCTGCAGAAGGTCAACGGAACTCGCTCTGATTTGGGTGCTAAGCAAAACCGTTTTAGCTCTGTTATTCGTTCCCAGAACAATACCGCGCAAAACCTGAGCGCCTCTCGTTCGCGGATCACTGATGCTGACTACGCGGCAGAAACAGCAACTTTGGCCCGAAACACTGTGCTGCAACAGGCCGCCAGCTCCATGCTGAGCCAGGCAAATCAGCAGCCACAGATCGCTTTATCGTTGCTGAAAGGGTAATTTTTGCCACTGCTTGCTACGTAACCTATTGAAAAAACCGCCCTTGAGGCGGTTTTTCTTTAAATTGATTTTCTTATAACTAAACGTTCTAAAAGTTTTTTCTGCAGACGGCGATACAGAAAGTGAACCAAATGTTTGGCGAGCGGTGAGCCGGGGTTAGCCAAGTCACCACGCCTTAATCACTTAGGAGACTTCTCATGGCTCTGTATGTAAACACTAACGTTGCATCGCTGAACTCTCAGCGCGTTATGTCTCGCTCCACCAACGAGCTGCAAACCAGCTACGAGCGCTTGTCTTCTGGTAAGCGTATCAACAGCGCCAAAGATGACGCGGCCGGTATGCAGATCTCTAGCCGTTTGACCGCACAGATCAACGGCCTGAACCAGGGCGCACGTAACGCCAACGACGCTATCTCTTTGTCACAAACCGCTGAAGGTGCACTGGACGAGTATACCAACCTGTTGCAACGTATGCGTACTCTGGCTGTACAGTCTTCAAACGGTTCTAACAGCACCGATGACCGTACCGCTCTGAACAAAGAATACGGCGAGTTGAAAACTGAATTGACCCGTATCTCTAAAGATACTGAATTCGGCGGTGTTAAACTGCTGGACGGTACTTACGGTGAGAACTTCCAGATCGGTGCCAACGCTGGCCAAACGATTTCAGTGGTTATCTCCACTAACTTCGCCGCCTCCGGTACTGACCTGAATCTGGGGACTGCCGCTCAAATCGACAGCTTTGACGGTGCACAGTCTCAGATCGGTGTTCTGGATAGCGCACTGAAAACAGTAAACAGCACTCGTGCTGACCTGGGTGCCAAACAGAACCGTTTCAGCTCTGTTATCCGGTCGCAAGAGAACACTTCTCAGAACTTGTCAGCATCTCGTTCACGTATCACCGACGCCGACTACGCTGCTGAGACTGCTACTCTGGCCCGTAACAGCGTACTGCAGCAGGCTGCCAGCTCAATGTTGAGCCAGGCTAACCAGCAACCGCGTATCGCACTTTCCTTACTGGGCAGTTAAGCTTAAGTAGGTGAAGGAAAACGCCAGGATGGTGTCTGAGTCAGGCACCATCCTTTTGCGTATCTTGCAGAGGGTTAGGCAATGAGCAATATGACACAAGGGCTTACAGCAGCTTCTACTAGTCTTGCTTCCAGCCAAGTCAATGCCACTGAATCGTCACCCAAAACACTGGTACAAAAGCTTAGCCAAGAGCCTTCCGTACAAGCGGCGGCGGCTAAAGCCGGTGTTAAGGGGCAAGAGTTGTCCGATGCTGTGCAGAGTCTTGCCGACTATGTCAGCATGCGTGGCTATAATTTGTCCTTCTCTGAGGACGAAGATTCCGGCAGCCTGGTGATCAAGGTTATCGATTCTGATACCGACAAAGTGATTCGTCAGATCCCAGCTGAGGAAGTGTTAAAAACCGCCGAAAGGCTCAAAGAACTAAAAAATACAACGGAGCAGCAAACCGGCATATTTCTTGATAAAGAAGTCTGATCAATCCTGATAGAGGAGACATAGACATGGCAGCGATTACAAATGCCGGCATCGGTTCCGGACTGGATCTTGAAAGTATCATCAAAGTCTATGTCAACGCTGAGAAAGCGCCTCAGGAGGCTATTCTTAACAAGAAAGAAGAGACCACCAATACCCAGTTGTCCGGTATTGGCAAGCTCAAGTCTGCCATTTCTAGCTTCCAGGCCATCGTCAAAAAGTTGGCCGATGCCAAATCTTTTGATCAAAGCTCGGTGAATATTACCGGCCCTGATACCGACGCCTTTACCGTTGATACCGACGACGCCAGCAACGGCAGCTTCCAAATTGAAGTGCAGCAACTGGCGAAAGGCACCCGTCTAGCATCCAACCTGATGACATCTGGCTCTACCTTTGGTGCCGGTACACTGTCGTTTAGCGTTGGTGATAAAAGTGTTGATGTTACCGTTGATGCCGGTGACACCCTCAATGACATCCGTCAAAAAATTAATGATGCCAGTGGTGAACTGGGCGTCAGTGCTAACGTGGTTAACACCGATGCTGGCTCGCAGCTGACACTGACCTCCAGCACTACCGGCGCTGCCAATAACTTGACAGTGAACTACAGCGGCGACACTTCATTGGCGGCGCTGTCTACTGGGTTAAATGTGCAGCAGGCAGCCCAAGATGCGGTGATCACCGTTGACGGCGCTACGGTGTCTAATGACACCAATACCTTTGATAAGGCCATTGCTGGCGTCAGTATCGAAGCCAAGTCTGTTACCACCGGTGCTAACACCTTAGATATCAGCCGCGATACCGACAGCATTAAAAAGCTGGTCCAAGACTTTGTCGATGGCTACAACACCTTAAAAAGTTCATTAGACGACCTGGGTGCGCCAGGCAGTGGCGGTGACAGTGACGATGCTGTTCAAGGCGGCGATTTGGCCTTTGACCCGCTGGTGCGCTCATTAAAAAGCCAGGTTCAAACCTTGCTGACCGGCTCTGTGGCCTCATTAAAAGGGCAGGGCGGTATCGATAACCTCTACGGGGCCGGTATTACCTTCGATAACCAGGGCAAAATGTCCATTGCCTCCTTTGGTATCGGTAGTGGCCCCAGTGGTGACGCGCGTCTTGAAGATGCAATTAACAATAAGATTTCGCAACTTGGTCAGCTTTTTGCAGGAGACGATGGGTTAGCCGTTAAGCTTGATGGCATTCTTGACACTTACAGTGGTTCAGATGGTGCGATTTCTCAGCGCCAAACGGCACTGAACGATACGCTTAAGAATATCACCAAGCAACGTTCGGACTTAGAGAATCGTCTCAGCAACTATGAGTCGACGATGCGTAAGAAATTTGATGGCCTGGATCAGATAGTTGCCAAATACAAAGAAACCGGCAATTACTTGACCAATGCCCTGAAAGGCTTACCCACATCATCGTCGAGTGAATAAGTAGTTGTTGCCCACTGCCTAACCGAAAGGGGGACCAACCATGCGAATGAATCTTCGGCAATATCAGGGAGCGGATAAGAACGCTCGGCTGATGGAAGCCAATCCCCACCAGATCATTTTGATGTTGATGGACGGCGTTCTGGAAAAGATCGCTGTTGCCAAAGGTTGTATCGAGCGCAAAGACATTGAAGGTAAATCCAATGCCATCAATAGAGCTATTGCCTTGATAAGCGGCTTGCAAGGGGTGCTGGACACAGACTCTGAGCCGGAAGTTTCGCAGCGTTTTTCTGACTTTTACGATGTGATGACCGAAGGCCTGGTGGATGCCAGTGCGAGCCGTGATACTGAAAAGCTCGAGCAACTGATGCAGCTTTTTAGGCCCTTGCGCGATGCTTGGCGTGATATGCCTGACCCGCAAAAACAAGAAGGGTTAGACAAACTCCAGCATCGGGATGCAAACCGGCCCGCGTCATGACATTCCAGGACTGCTGCAAGCAAGTGCTTGCAGCGCATCAAGAGGTGATGAGGCTTCAGGAAACTGAAGACCAGGCCTTGCTCAATCAAGCTCTCGACAACCGCCAGAAATTGTTAGAAGCGATGATGGCTTTGCGTGACGGCAATGAAGCGGTGGTAGCCCAAGTGGCAAGACAGATCTTGAACGATGATGCACCTGTGGTTGATAAACTGGAAGTTGAACGTCAGCGTTTGGCGCGTCAGCGCCTTTCCCAAAACAAGGCCAGCAACGCGGTGAACCGCTATCATCGCGTAGCCTCTAACAAAGGCTAACAGCATGACGGATTTAATAGATGAGCTTGGAGATGACATCCAAGCACTGGAAAGCCGAGTCAAAGCGATTCAAAGTGAGCAGCGTGCTCTAGAACAGGTACAGGCGTTTAACGACAAGTTTTACCTGTTCGGCTTTGATGACGATTACCTTCTTGCCCATTACCAGGCCAACATGAAGGCATTTGAGTTCTACTTCCCCGATATTTATGCGGTGATGAAGGACTACAAGCCAAGCCGTTATCATATTGATTTGGTGGAAGGACAGCCTAATATCCGTGATGTTGAAACGGGCAAGTTCCTCTATAGTTACTCCCCTTATATCACCAGCGTGCTGCAATATCAGAGCTTTTGCCAGAACCCCAAATTTACCGATGGGGCGGTATTGTTAAACGAAACTAACGCTGCAGGCTTTTTGCATTCGCATTATCTCAATCAGCTTATTCGCCACTCCCAGCAATGTCTTGACACCCTAGATACCAAGGTATTACCCAACTCTTTGGGTGAGATGCTGGTTTTTGGTGTTGGATTAGGTTTTCATCTTGAGCAGCTCGTTCATAACCACCGCATTCGCCACCTTTATGTGATTGAGCCTGACCTAGACCTCTTTTATTCCAGCTTATTTACCACCGCGTGGCATCAATTATTGCCACTCATTGACCAACGTGGTGACACCATCCATTTAAATCTTGGCACCGACGAAGCGGACTTTTTTGATACCTACATGGCGCAAAGTGCCCGTTTTGGTATTTATAACGTGTCGCGGGCTTATGGTTTTGTGCACCACGGTAGTGAGAAGGTCAGTAAGATTTTGGCAGAATATAAAACCCGCTTTTATGAGTTAACTCATGGCTGGGGATTTTATGATGATGCGGTGATAGCCATTGCCCACCAGGGGAAAAACCTAGAAAGCCAAGCGGGCTTTTTACGTAACGATAAACCGTTGGTGTTTGACGATGTACCAGTGCTGATTTGTGCCAATGGCCCGTCGTTAGATCAGCAAGCGGACTTTATTAAAGCCAATCAAGGTAAAGCCATTGTTATTTCTTGTGGCACGGCGCTGCGTTCATTACACCGTTATGGTATTGAGCCAGATTTTCACTGTGAGCAGGAACGCACCAAAATTACGGTTGGTGTGCTGGATAAAGTCGAAGATGATGACTTTGTTGCCAAAAGGGTGCTTATCGCACCGGGTTCGGTACACCCGGAAGTCTTCGATAAATTCACTACGAAATTTCAGTTACTTAAAGACCGAGAAGCCTCCAGCTTTGCCCTGTTAACCATGGCCGGTTTTAAAGAGTCGCACGAAAGCGCCAACAATATTAACCCCACCGTGTCGAATACCGCGCTCTATGCGGCAATTCACATGGGCTTTAAAAACATTATTTTATTGGGTGTCGATCTCGGGTACCGCCCGGAAGGCCATCACCATTCTGTGCAAAGCATGTATTACGACAAGGATGGTAAGGACGTTAACTTTTTCAAGAAAACCGACGACCATGTGGTACCCGGCAACTTTGGCGGCGAGATTATTACCAATTCCTTTTTTAATTTATCTCGCGTCAACATCGAGCGGCTGCTGAATAAGCATCCCCACATCAATTGTTATAATTGCAACGACGGGGTGGCAATTAAAGGCACCCAACCTTGCCATATAGAACAAATTGCATTGGATGGCAGCTTAGATAAACAGGCATTGATTGAACAAATTCTTACTGAAAAAGTCGATGCTTGTATTACCCATGAGCAACAGCAGCAATACTGGCAAATATTAAGCCCGCAATTAGTGAATGCGGTTTGCCAAAAAATGCTGACGTTATTAGCAACGCCAGTGACTGATCGAATGGCTGCCAAGGCGCTGATGGAAGAAATGATGGAAACCCTTCGTGATGAATTTCGCGCCGGCAGACCGCAAATTTATTCTATTTTTGAAGGCAGCTTGCTCTATTTCCAATCGCTTTTGGTCAGGTTGCTGTTTAGCTCGGTCAAAGAAGAAACGGCCATTGGCTGGTTCAACGATGGCTTAATCATTTATCGCGACTTTATTGACGCTATTCCCGAGCACTATCAAGCCCATTACCAGCAACTGGATTTGCTGGACTACGATAGCTGGCGGGAAAAGCACAATGGCTGACTTTTCTGAAGTTAATCAGAGCATTATTGAACGTCGCTGGCCTGGGTTACTGGCTAAATTAACCGCCGCCAGCCAGCATGCGCAAGGCAAGGTTGAGCTGGTAGAAGGCCAGCAAAGCACCTTGAGCGTGAATGGGGTGCAGCTAACCAGCCGCCATGACAGGGTGGCTGAGGCTCGCCAGCAGTTAGCGCAATTGCCAGAAGGGGCTCGCCATTTTACGCTTTATGGCACCGGCCTTGGCGATATCCAAATGCAAGCGCTTGGCAACAGCCAACTCACACGTCTTGATGTGGTGGTGCTTAACGAGGCGATTTTTTTGTTGGTGCTGAGCCTTTTAGATCATCGCCAATGGCTTGACGACCCAAGGGTGAATTTGCAGCTGGCAGCGGAGCTTGACGACATTGCCAGCCCCTTTGTGGTGTATCCGGCAGAGCTTGAATTAGCCAGCGCTGGTAGCCGCAAAATTCGCGAGCGTTTAGTCACCGAACTTGAGGGGGCTATGGTGCGGCAGCGATTTGCCGCCGAAATCGCCAAGCAAATGCCCGCCATTGAAGACAAAGCGCCATTGTTTAGCCAAGACGGCGATGTAAAGGCGCTTTTCGGCCAGCTTAAAAGCGCCAGTGCGATAATAGTGGCGCCTGGGCCGTCGCTTGCTGAGCAATATGCTTTTCTTAAAACTCAGCAACCAAAGGTCACCCTTATTGCGGTTGATACGGCCGTCAAACCCCTGGTTGCAAAGGGCATTTATCCGGACATTGTGGTGACCCTTGATGCCCGTATTACCCCAGAGCAACTGCCTGCTCTCGACATTCCTTTGGTGTATTTCCCGCTAACGCCTAAGCACTTGCTGGATGCTTGGCCTGGCCCTCGTTATTTGGCCATGAGCGAGAGTGAGGCTTACCAGCCGCTGCGTAAACGTTGGCCAAAGACGACACTTTTTACCTACGGTAGCGTTGTTCATCCCGCTATTGATCTGGCGGTGAAGATGGGCGCTCGCGAAATCACGCTAATCGGCACCGATTTTGCTTTCAGTCAGCAGCGAACCCATACCGGTTGGCAAGACGGAGAGTTGGGCCTTGGCCATCAACAAACCGTCGAGTGGACCGTCAATGGCCGCGGTGAAAAGGTGAAAACCTTACGTAACTTAATGAGTTATCTGGTGGGGGTTGAGCGTTATATCGCTGCTCACCCAGCGGTGCAGTTTTATAACGGGTCGCTGTCCGGCGCTGTTATTCAAGGTGCACCGCCCATCAGCAGTAAGAGGGAAACAAAAGATGACTGAATTATCGGCCTATGCCGCTCGTTGCCGTCAACATGCGCAATTATTTCGCTTGGGTTTAAGCACCCAAGCGGCCATGGATCTTGTCGACACCTTAACGTCAGTGGTTGAACATTTTCCTGTTGAAGACGAAGCCAAAATACATCGGTTAAACACGCTTGTTGCCCGTATGCTGCAATGCCAGGAACATCAGGACTGGGTGGGGTTAGCTGACTACCTGGAATATGAGCTTCAAGATCTCCTGGGTACCTTGGTTCGTCACTAATCGGTGTTAATCCAGCAGGTGCCAAGCCACGGCGGTGCCTGCTGAAATATTCTCTTTGGCTTTGCGGCCGACTACCTCTTGCAAATATTTGGGTGCCAAACCATAGCCAGGTCGGATACGACGAATTTGCGCTGCTGTGACCACTTCTCCGGCTTTGATATCGGTGGCGAAGTACAGCGAACGCCGAAACCGCATATTGGCCTTTTCGCCCTCGCTGCGTTTGTCTTCACCCGTGCCAAGGGCTTGCCATGCCCCTAAGCAGTCATTAACCAACTGTGTCATCTCTGCCGGCTCTAAGGAAAAGGCGGCATCGGGGCTGTCGTCCTGGCGCGATAAAATAAAATGCTTTTCGATGATACTGGCGCCCAGTGCCACTGCGGTAGAGGCGGTTACTGTGCCTAAGGTGTGGTCAGAAAGGCCTACCGTGACGTCAAAACGTTCAGCGAGAGCTTGCATGCGCTTGAGGTTGGCGTCTTTTAGCGGTGTTGGGTAAGCACTGATGCAATGCAGCAGCGCTATCTGGCTGGCGCCGTTATCCCGCGCGCAGCTTAAGGTCTCGGCAATTTCGTCAAAATCGCTCATACCGGTGGAGATAATCATCGGCTTGCCGGTGTTGGCGATTTTGGCCACCAGTGGCAGATCGGTGGCTTCAAAGGACGCCACCTTATAAGCCGGCACCGCCAAGGACTCCAGGAAATCTACCGCCGTTTCGTCAAAGGGGGATGAAAACATCAGCAAGCCCTTCTCTTTGGCGCGGTCAAACAAGGCTTGGTGCCAATCCCACGGGGTATGGGCCTTTTCATACAGCTGATACAGGCTGTAGCCGTCCCACAAGCCGCCTTTAATTTTAAAGTCGTCTTTGTCGATATCCAGGGTCATGGTATCAGCGGTATAGGTTTGCAGCTTAATGGCCTGCACCCCGGTGGCGGCTGCCGCATCGATATGGGCAAGGGCCGTGGCTAGGGAGCCACTATGGTTGGCAGACAGCTCGGCAATGACAAAAGGCGCGTGCCCATGGCCAATTTGATAGGGACCAATATGAAAATGTTGGCTCATGGTGTGACCTCATAGTGACGCGGGCCCGTGGCATGGAAACCGGCTTTAAGAAACAGTTTTTGTGACGCCAAGTTGTCTGGGTGTACCTCGGCGACCAAGGTGGTTACCCATGCCATACGTTGCAATTGTATCAGGGCCTCAAGGCCTAATCCTTTGCCGCGCGCTTGCGCGCTGAGCAATATCGACACTTCGGCTTTATCATCAGATTGCCAGTCAAGGCGCAACATCCCTAACGGTAGTTGCGCTTGTTCAATGCACCACAGTTTGGTGCCTTTAGCGGCTAGGGTGCGGTGAAACCAGGCTTGGTGCTCTGACCAATCTGGTATGGCGCTATTACGTGAATAGGTTCTTGCCCCTGCTTCACATTGCCAGCGGTAAAGGCGTTGGCAGTCATCTTCGGTCATGGGGCGCAGCCGCACTGCCTTTTGTGTAAGGGTTTTAAGCGCGTCGATGATGCGCCAAGTTCCTTGGCCGTCACAGAGTGAAAGGGCGGCTTGGCGCATTTTTTTGCGTAAGGTTTGGCTTTGCCACAGTTCATCAAACGCCGCTAAAAAAGCGTTTTTGTCTTGCCCGTCAATATTAATGGCAACCCCTGCGCTGGCGAGGCTTTCGGCGTTGTGGCGCTGATTGTCAGCCACCACCAGTTGCAATGTTGGTAAGCCGCAGGCACAGCGTTCCCAAGCGCTGGTGCCCGCAGCGCCAATAGCAAGCCGGGCCTGGCGCATGAGGTTGCCCATTTGCTGGCTATCAATCGCCAGGGTCAGCCAAGGGTGCGCTTTGGCAAAGGCTTGCAAGGCCTCAAGGTGTGGCGCCTGGCGGCTTATGGCCAGGGTGACGGTTATGCCTTGCGTCTTTGCGCGGCTATCGAGCCACTCAAGTAACCGCAGGTTGTCGTTGTTGGCATCGATGCCGCCCAGACTCATCAATAGCTGATGCGGCTCGCCACACTCTGCTCGCGGCTTAAATTCAGGCCGCAACGGCACAAAGGCCGGGCCCAAAAAATATTTGCCCCAGGCGGGTAAGGCATAGTCTTTGGGGGTTCGGCCAAGGCTTGTGTCAATCAGCAGATCGCAGCTATGTGCACGGCACAGGTCGTCGATACACACCAGTTTCAGGGCCGGGTACTGCTGCAAAATGGCCTGTTGCCACTGCTTGTTAAGGCCATAGTGGTCAACGAGCAGTATGGCTGGCTGCGGCTCTATTTCAGCCAGTACGTCCAAACATTGCTTGGCATCTTCAAGGGGCGGCAAGGTCAGCCAACTGCCGTCGTCATCGGCGGCGGGTAACCAGTTTACCGGCATCTCATCTAGCCAGTGGAGGGCCGCGCCTGGCAGATCGCGGCAAATAAAACGCACCGGTCCCGGCCAAGCTCGGGCAATGGTCAAACAGCGACTAAGGTGGCCAAGGCCAATACGGTGAGAGCTGTCAGTGCGAACAACTAACATTGGCCAGAGGTTCGCTGGGCTGCTCATTGATGCTCCTGCGCTTTAAACATCAGCTCTGCGCGTTGCCAATCGTCCGGAGTGTCAATGTCTTGTACCCGGTGCTTAGGCAGCACCAGCGGCAAGGTGTGCGGGGCAAAAACCGGCAAGTCGTCTAAAAACGCCTTGGGGCGGCCCCAATAAAGCTGACCCGCATCATGGTAACAAGCCGGTAAATCCTGGGAGCGTGTGGTTAAGTGCTGAGGTTCACGCAGCGCCAGCCGGCCTTGAGCATCAAGGGTGACCGCCCGTTGAATAGGAAACTCAAACTCGGTCACGGTCACTACAAATGCGGCGTCCTGATGCTGATTAAGCAGTTGTTCGCCGTCACGGATCACTTGGGCGGTAAGAAAAGGCGCGGTGGCATAAATACAACAAGCCGCTTCGATAACGGCGCCATTTTGTTGCAGGGTGCGAATAGCGTGGGCGGTAACGGCATTGGTGCCGGTAAAGTCATCTGCCAGTTCCGCGGGGCGAACAAAGGGAATGTCTGCCCCTAACTCCTGGGCTAAGTCGGCAATGTCGGCATCGTCGGTTGATACCAGCACCTGGTCAAAACAGCCACTTTCTTTGGCCGCGGTAATGGACCAGGCAATCATCGGCTTACCGCAGAAAAAGCGGATGTTTTTCTTAGGGATACGCTTACTGCCGCCCCGGGCCGGGATAATGGCAACTTTCATAAGCGGGCTAGCGCCTCCAACACCTGTTGTTGCTGGTCACCACTCATATCCACAAACAGCGGCAGCGTCAGGCTTTCACGGTAGTAGCGCTGGGCACCAGGGTAAGCGGCGGGTTGCTGGCCCAGATTTTGATAATAAGGCTGGTTGGGGATAGGCACGTAGTGCAAATTGACGCCAATTCCTTGCTCGCGCAGAGCTTTGAATAAGCGCGCTTTTTCAGCAAGGGCCAATCCCGGCTGCTGGATAACATAAAGGTGGTAGCTGCAATGGCTTGGCTGGGCGATATAAAGGGGTTGCCAGGGCGAGGGCAGAGCGTCGTCGTAAATCTTAGCTAGAGCTTGGCGGCGCGCCATAAAGTCAGGCAGTTTGTTGAGTTGGCTAAGCCCCAGCGCGGCACTTAGGTCGGTCATTCGAAAATTAAAACCGAGCTCGGTCATGGCGTAATACCAATCGCCATCACTGCCAAAAGGCATTTTGTCCGCTTCGCGGGTAATGCCATGGCTACGCAGCTGCTGCATCTGCTGATAAAGGGCTGGGCTGTTGGTTAGCGCCATACCGCCTTCACCGCTGGTAATGGGTTTTACCGGGTGAAAACTAAACACACAAACATCGCTGTAAGAGCAGTGCCCAACTGCCTGCTCACCGTCTTTTGCCCCGATGGCGTGGCTGGCATCTTCAATGATTTTTACGTTGTATTGGCTGCAAATGGCTGCCAACTTTTGCATGTTAAGGCTTTGGCCTGCCAAGTGCACCGCAACCAATATTTTCGGTAGTGTGCCATGCTTGGCGGCTTGCTGCAGTTTGTCGCTAAGGGCCGCCAGGCTTAGGTTGCCTGTTGCTGGGTCAACGTCCACAAAGTCCACGTCGGCGCCGCAATAACGGCCACAATTAGCCGAGGCGACAAAGGAAATAGCGCTGGTCCACAGCCTGTCGCCCGGGCCTAGGCCCAATGCCAGGCAAGCAAGATGCAATGCCGAGGTGGCTGAATTGACCGCCACCGCAAAGCGCGCCTGGCAATAGCTGGCAACGGCCGCCTCAAAGCGAGGCACAACCGGCCCTTGCGTGAGAAAGTCGCTTTGCAACACATCAACCACGGCTTTTATGTCGCTGTCGTCGATGTGCTGGCGGCCGTAAGGGATCATTTCAATACCTTTTCATTTAACGCCTTGAGTTCGTCAATGGTCAGATAGTGCTCGTTATTCAACGAATTATATTCAAAGCCGGGCGCAACCAATTTCCCTTTTTCACCTAATGCATTGACGTCAAAATCGTTGGTGCGGCTATGAAAAGTAATGGAAGGGGAAATGACAAAATGATCGCGATATTCAAAGGTGTGATAGGAATCATCTGCCGGGCACATGACTTCGTGCAGCTTTTCGCCGGGGCGAATACCAATTTCCCGTTGCTCTAAGCCGGGGGCCATCGCCGTGGCGAGCTCGGTGATCCTGACCGAGGGAATTTTTGGAATAAAGATTTCACCACCTTGCATGCGCTGGAAATTGGTTAGTACAAATTCCACACCTTCGTCTAAGGTGATCCAAAAGCGCGTCATGTCTTTGTGGGTAATGGGCAAATGGTCATTGCCGTTGTCGATGAGTTTTTTGAAAAACGGCACCACCGAGCCCCGTGACCCCACCACGTTGCCGTAGCGCACTACAGAAAAATGGGTGGGGTGTCGCCCTGCCATATTGTTGGCTGCAACAAACAGTTTGTCAGACGCCAGTTTGGTTGCGCCGTACAGATTGATTGGGTTAGCGGCCTTGTCGGTCGAGAGGGCAATGACCTTTTTGACGTTGTTATTTAAGGCTGCGTGAATCACGTTTTCGGCGCCGGTAATGTTAGTGCGAATACATTCCGTTGGATTGTATTCAGCAGCAGGCACTTGTTTGAGTGCGGCGGCATGTACGACATAATCAACGTCTTTGAAAGCCTGGTTCAGCCGTTCGCGGTCTCTAACATCGCCAAGAAAATAGCGCATGCAGGGCGCGTCGAACTCTTGACGCATTTCAAACTGCTTTAATTCATCCCGGGACAGCACTATCAGCCGCTTGGGTTTATATCGCGCTAAAATTTGGCGAACAAACATGTGGCCAAAGGAGCCGGTACCGCCGGTCACAAGAATGGACGAATTGTCAAACATGCCTTATCTCCACTATGAGGCTGGCTGATGGGGTTAAAAGCAAAATGCGCGCCACAACGCAAAACAAAAAGATATTAGAATTAATCTTGGCTGAATACTGGCATCTGCCCAAGCTGGACGGCATCATTAAGCGTCAGAGCGCCCTATGCATTGGCGCTTTTTCCTACTATAACAAATGCTTGCATACTGTATGCAGCGACTCACACAAGCACATGGTTTAGTAAGGCATGCAGACCCAACTCGGATTCCTGGTCGTCGATGCTGATCAGGAACGTCAGAAAACCGTACACACATTACTGGAATTCATCGGTGAGCACTGCGCAAGTATGGCTCCGGACGCCTTGTCTGCCAGTCAGTCATTACTGCCTTGCCGTGTCGTTGTCGCCGGTGAAGCCGTTTCAGAGG
This sequence comes from Gallaecimonas mangrovi, assembly GCF_003367375.1. Lineage (GTDB taxonomy): Bacteria > Pseudomonadota > Gammaproteobacteria > Enterobacterales > Gallaecimonadaceae > Gallaecimonas > Gallaecimonas mangrovi. The sequence goes on along the minus strand of NZ_CP031416.1, from coordinate 2,613,721 downwards.
ACTGGCTCAATGGCTGTCAGCGACCCTACATCACCTTAGGTTGGCAACCGGATAACGCGAATGGCGCTTTTTTAGGTGCCCTTAATCAGCCTTTCAAGCTGAGCCAGTTTCAAGAACTGCTGCGGTTGTTGTCGCGTCGGCAACATGTGGCGCATGAGCCACACGTTAGTAGCGGCAGTGACGCCCGTTTGTTCCGCTCTTTGGTGGGCACCAGCAAGGTGATGCAACTGGTACGGCAGATGATTGGCCAGGTAGCGCCAACAGATGCCTCAGTGCTGATTTTGGGTGAATCTGGTACCGGTAAGGAAGTGGTGGCCCGTAACCTGCATTTCCAATCGGCCCGTAAAGATGGGCCCTTTGTGCCTGTTAACTGCGGCGCTATTCCGCCAGAGCTGCTGGAAAGCGAGCTGTTTGGCCACGAAAAGGGCTCGTTTACCGGCGCTATCGCTGCCCGCAAAGGCCGCTTTGAGCTGGCCCAGGGCGGCACACTCTTTCTTGATGAAATAGGCGATATGCCCCTTAACATGCAGGTAAAACTGCTGCGGGTGCTGCAAGAAAAAGTCTTTGAGCGGGTCGGTGGCGGCAAGCCCATTAAAGCCGACGTGCGTATTGTGGCGGCAACGCATCGTGAACTGCCAAAAATGATAGAAGAAGGGCGGTTCCGGGAAGACTTGTTCTATCGCCTCAACGTGTTTCCCATCGAAATGCCGGCGCTGCGTGAACGGGTGGATGACATTCCGCTGCTGGTCAACGAATTGCTGTCGCGGCTGGAAGCCGAAGAGGGTAAAAACCTGAACTTTGCCCAAGGTGCCCTGGAGTCGCTGGCCCAGCACCCCTGGCCAGGTAACGTGCGTGAATTGGCTAACTTGGTGGAACGGCTGCTTATTTTGCATCCCAACCAGCAAATTGATGTTGGCCATTTACCGCGTAGTTATCAGTACGGCGAGGTCAGCCAGTTTGACGAGGCCCAGGAAGAAGCGCTGGAGCGGGAAGCCTTGATGTCGATTTTCCTCGACGAACCTGTTGCCGAGCCCGAGGTGCCTGCGGCTGCCGAGGCACCAACCGCTGAAGCGGCGAGTGCTGCCACCACCTTGCCACCTGATGGTATTAACCTCAAAGAAATGCTGGCCGAGCTGGAAACAGACCTTATCTGCCAGGCGCTGGATAGCAGCGACAACGTAGTGGCCCGCGCGGCAGAAATGCTCGGTATGCGCCGTACCACCCTGGTTGAAAAAATGCGCAAATACGGCTTAAACAAATCCCTCGAATAAGGCTGATTTACCGGGTGTCAAATCCTTGGCGCCCGGTTAAAATCCTTTCATCTCAATGTAAAATAAAGAGTTTTTAACTTGGCACGCCTTTCGCATTGACCCTGCCATCAGGTTCAAGACGAGAGGTGAGTTATGTCTTTGGCACAACAGTGGTACCCGGCAACCGAGCCGGCCGCTAAACAACTCGACAAGCTGTTAAGCATTCTGCCGGTCGGGGTCGTGGTGCTGGACGGTAATGGCTGGGTGACCGAAGCCAACACCACCGCCGTATCGCTGCTGGGTGAACCCTTGCTGCAATGCAAGTGGCTGGATGTGGTTACCCGTGCCTTTCGTCCCCGTGAAGATGACGGTGCCGAGGTGTCGTTGGTTAATGGCCGCCGGGTCAAACTGGACATTTGCCCTATTGAGGGTGAACCAGGCCAACTGATTGTGATCTCCGACCTTACCGAAACCCGCAGTCTGCAAACGCGTATGGCACACATGCAGCGGTTATCGTCCCTTGGCCGCATGGTGGCGTCACTCGCTCATCAAATTCGCACGCCGCTGTCGGCTGCCATGCTCTATGCCGGCCAGCTCAATAAAGACTTGCCCGATGCTACCCACGACCGCTTCCAACACAAATTGGTGGCGCGGTTAAAGGACTTGGAAAGTCAGATGAACAACATGCTGCTGTTTGCCAAAAGCGGCGACCAAAAAGTGGCAGACAAGCTCAGCGCTGGCGAGTTGGTCAATCAGCTGCAAGCTTCGGTTGAATCCATGCTCGAAACCCATCATGGCGAGCTGGACATTGACAACGGTGCCGCCGATGCTCGCCTGCTGGGCTCGGCCAGCGCGCTGGTGTCAGCACTGGGTAACTTGATTCATAACGCCCTGCAAGCCGGTGCCCACAAGCTCACGCTTAGCGTAACTCAGCAAGCGCCATGGCTGTCCATTTCGTTGACCGATGACGGCCCCGGCATTCCCGAAGAATTACTGTTTAAAATCGCCGAACCCTTCTTTACCACCAAAAGCCACGGCACTGGCCTTGGCTTGTCGGTGGTGCGTGCTGTTGCCCAGGCCCATGGTGGCCAACTGCATATGGCCAATGGCGACCAAGGGGCTCGAATGACCCTCATCCTACCGCTCGTGGAGGACAACGCATGACTCAGGTATTGATTGTTGAAGACGACGCCGCGCTGTCAGAAGCCCTGGTTGATACCCTGGAACTGGCTGGTTTTGCGGTAAAAAGCGCTATCAATGGCGAAGAAGCCTTGCTGGCATTAAAAGCCAGTGACTTCCAAATTGTGGTGTCTGACGTGCAAATGGCCGGCATGGATGGCATGGCGCTATTGCGTTCGGTGCGCAAAACCTACCCAGAGTTGCCGGTGCTGCTGATGACCGCCCATGCCAAGGTAAACGATGCCGTTGAAGCCATGAAGCTTGGCGCCATTGATTACATGGCCAAGCCGTTTGCGCCAGAAGTGCTGATTAACATGGTTAGCCGCTACGCCCTTAGCGAGCCCGATGACGACAAGGGCCCGGTGGTGGCAGATGCCAAAAGTCTGGCGCTGTTAAAACTGGCCGACAAAGTTGCCAAAACCGATGCCACCGTGATGGTGCTGGGCCCAAGTGGCTCCGGTAAAGAAGTGCTGGCGCGCTACGTGCACCAGCATTCCGAGCGCGCTGCCAATCCTTTTGTCGCCATTAACTGCGCGGCCATCCCCGACAACATGCTTGAAGCAACCTTGTTTGGTTATGAAAAGGGCGCCTTTACCGGTGCCATTCAAGCTTGCCCCGGGAAATTTGAGCAAGCCAACGGCGGCACCTTGCTGCTTGATGAAATTACCGAGATGGACTTGGGCCTGCAGGCGAAATTGCTGCGGGTACTGCAAGAGCGGGAAGTCGAGCGCTTAGGAGGCCGTAAAACCATTTCCTTGGATGTGCGGGTACTGGCCACTTCCAACCGCGATCTTAAAGAAGCGGTGGCCGAAGGGCGTTTTCGTGAAGATTTATATTACCGCCTGAATGTGTTCCCGCTGACCTGGCCTGCTCTTAAAGACCGGCCCGATGACATTGTGCCCTTGGCGGCGCATCTGCTTGGCCGTCACTGCCGTGGCCTGGTGCCAGAGCTGTCTGCAGCGTCTGCTGAGCAGCTTAAGCGCCATAACTGGCCGGGTAATGTGCGTGAGCTTGATAACGTGATGCAGCGGGCGCTGATTTTAAGCGACGGCTTGGTGATCGAGCCCGAGCACTTGTATATCGAATCCGCCCCGGATGCCGAGCTTGAACTGCCGAACACCGACGGTTTATCCGGTGAGCTTAAGGCGCAGGAAGCGCAGATCATTATTGATACCTTGGAAGCCTGTAATGGCTCGCGTCAGGCGGTTGCCGAGAAGCTTGGTATTAGCCCCAGAACCTTGCGTTATAAGCTCGCCAGGCTGCGTGATGCGGGGATCAGCATCCCTGCATAAAACTTGGCCTGCCACTTGCAAGAAGGTGTTTGTCACAGTCACTAACGACGGAATAATGACATGAAGATCGGTGGTGAAAACTCAGCCTTGCTGCAACAGATGCAGTCACTTATTAACCAAGCGCAAGGCCCTCGTGCCAGCTTGGAAACACAAAATACCGACAGCGTGGCCAGCTTGGGCCAAAGCCAAGCGCCGCGCTCGGTACAAAGTGACTTTGCTAACCTCTTTACTCAGGCACTGGACAAGGTTAACGGTCTCCAGCAAGATGCCTCGGCGAAACAAACCGCCGTTGAAATGGGTGACCCCAAGGTGTCTATTGCTGATGCCATGATCGCCAGTCAAAAATCAGGCATCGCTTTCCAAGCCACCATCCAGGTACGCAACAAGTTGATTCAAGCGTACCAGGATGTGATGAACATGCCGGTGTAAGGAGTAGTACGTGGCGGACGAGAACACCCAACTGGCCACCGTCGGCAATGCCGCGGCGCCGGTGCCTGCAGAAGCAGTTGAAAACACCAGCAGTAACAACACTGTGGGCGGCGGTAGCGATACTGGCGAGCAAAGCTTTAGCTTGATGTCCAACCTCGGCAATGCCGATATGTTGCGTCAAGTCAGCTTGATTTTGGGTTTGGCTATTGGTCTGGCACTGGTGGTACTGGTGTTCCTGTGGGCCAAAGAGCCTGATTATCGTCCCCTTGGCCGTATGGAAACCGACCAACTGGTTTCTACCCTCGATTTTCTCGACCAACACAAATTCACCTACAAAGTCGAAGGTAACACCGTATCGGTGCCTGATGGCGACTATCAAAAAATCAAACTGGCCATGACCCGTGCCGGTTTGAGCAGCAACCAAGAAAGCGACAACGGCGACGATATCTTGATGAAAGATATGGGCTTTGGTGTTAGCCAACGCCTGGAACAAGAGCGCCTGAAGTTCAGCCGAGAAAAACAACTCGCCAGCGCCATTGAGCAATTAAGAGCGGTGAAAAGAGCGCGGGTGCTGCTGGCCATTCCCAAAGAGTCGGTGTTCTTGCGTGAGCGTCAAAAGCCCTCGGCTACCGTGGTGCTGGCGCTGAGTAATGGCTTGACCTTAAAGCAAGAAGAAGTGGATTCCATCGTTGATATGGTGGCCTCTGCCGTGCACGGTTTGAGCCCGGATAAGGTTACGGTAACCGACCAAAATGGCCGTCTGCTCAACTCCGGCAGCCAAAATGCCATGGCCGCAGAATCTCGCAAGGAATTAGAGCTGGAAACCGCTCGCGAGAAGCAGTACATGGACAAGGTTGATTCCATCATGATCCCGGTAGTGGGCCTGGACAACTATACCGCTCAGGTGGACGTGTCCATGAACTTTACTGCCGTCGAACAAACCCAAAAACGCTACAACCCTGACCAGCCGGCGGTGCGTTCAGAAATGGACGTTAAAGAAAACCGTGGCGGCAGTACCGCTGGCGGCGTGCCCGGTGCGCTGTCTAACCAGCCACCAGTGGATTCACAGATCCCGGAAGATGCCACCAATACCAAGGCTAATACCGTACAAACGCCAGGCTCTAGCCGCTCTGAAAGCACCAAAAACTATGAATTGGATACCACCATCAGTCATACCCGCCAACAAGTGGGCACCATTGACCGGATGACGGTATCGGTAGCGGTGGACTACAAGAAACAAGTGGGCGCCGACGGCAAAGTGACCGAAGTGCCACGCAGTGCCGACGAATTGGCGAGCATTAAAAAGCTGTTGATGGCGGGCCTGGGCTTAGACCCAACCCGTGGTGACAGCCTGGAAGTATTGTCGGTGCCCTTTGCGCGCCCGGATACAGGCCTTGATGAGCCCATTCCGTTCTACCAAACCGGCTGGTTCGCCCGTTTAGCGAAAGTGCTGGCCGGTGCCCTTATCATTATCGTGCTGATTTTCGTGGTGGTAAGGCCGCTTCTGAAACGCCTGCTGGGTGGCAACGCCCAAGATACTGACCTGGCGCTGGCTGGTGACATGGGAATGGGTGGCGGCGGCGACGCGTTAGAAAGCTTCTCCGGTATGGACGGTGAAGATGCCTTGGCGCCGGGTATTACCATGGTAGGTGGTGTACAGTTGCCTGACCTTCGTAAAGACGAAGAAGTGCTCAAAGCAATTCGTGCCTTGGTGGCGAACGAACCCGAGCTGTCGGCTCAGGTGGTCAAAGGGTGGTTAACAGACGATGGCAAATGAAGTCGCAGAGAAAAAGACCTTTGATGTCAGCAAACTCAATGGCATTGAAAAAACGGCCATTTTGCTGCTGAGCCTCACCGAGGAAGATGCCGCCTCTATTTTGCGCCACCTAGAGCCTAAGCAGGTGCAGAAAGTGGGCATGATGATGGCGTCGATGGAAGACTTCAGCCAAGACAAGGTGATGGCGGTCCACAAACAATTTATTGAGGACATCCAGCAGTATTCGTCCATTGGTTTTGACTCCGAAGACTTTATCCGTAAAGCCTTGAACCATGCCTTGGGTGAAGACAAAGCCGGCGCGCTTATCGACAAAATTATTCTCGGTGGCAATGCCAAGGGCCTGGAATCGCTGAAATGGATGGATGCGCGCCAAGTGGCCAGCATCATTCAAAACGAGCACCCGCAAATTCAGACCATCGTACTGTCGTATCTCGACCCGGACCAAAGCGCCGAGATTTTGTCGCAGTTTGTTGAGCGTGACCGCTTAGACCTTTTAATGCGTATTGCCAACCTCGAAGAGGTGCAACCGGCGGCGCTGCAAGAACTTAACGAAATTATGGAAAAGCAGTTTGCTGGCCAAAGTGGCGCGCAAGCGGCGAAGATGGGCGGCTTGAAAGCCGCTGCCAACATCATGAACTACCTCGATACCGCCGTCGAAAACCAGTTGATGGAAGGTATCCGCGAAGCCGACGAAGAGCTGAGCCAACAAATTCAAGACTTGATGTTTGTTTTTGAAAACCTGGCCGACGTGGACGACAGGGCCATTCAGACGCTGCTGCGTGACATTCAGCAAGACACCTTGATTAAAGCCCTTAAAGGCGCCGATGACGGCCTGCGTGAAAAGATGTTCAAGAACATGTCGAAACGGGCCGCCGATCTGATGCGCGACGACCTCGAAGCCATGGGCCCCATTCGCTTGTCGGATGTGGAAGTGGCCCAGAAAGAGATCTTGAGCATTGCCAGACGCTTGTCGGATGCAGGTGAGATCTCCTTGGGTGGCGGCGGTGCCGATGAATTCCTCTGATTAGGTGAACGACGTGAGCGACGATATTCAGCGTTGGGAAGGCGACGACTTTACTCCGCCCTCGCAGGACGAAGTGTCCAAGGCGCTGCATATTCACAGGCGTAAGCAGGGCCAGGACGCTGAGCCAGAAACCGCGCCAAGTCGGCCGCAAGGGCTGAGCATCAGCGAACTGGAAGGACTGCGTGCCGACGCGGTAGACGAAGGTTTTGCCGAAGGCCGCGAGCAGGGCTTAAAAGAAGGCCATGAAGAAGGTTTTGCCCAAGGTCATCAGCAAGGCCAGGAGCGGGGCTACCAGCAAGGCTTGCAAGACGGCCTGCAAGCCGGGCAACAACAAATTGCCGATGCGGTAAACCACTGGCAAGCCATGGCCGACCAATTGGTTAAACCCCTTGATGACCGCGACCAGCGTCTTGAAGGACAGCTGGTTAGCTTGCTGGTGGCTGGCATGCAAGCGGTGCTGGGCCATGAATTGAAAACCGACCAAGATATTATCCACCACATGATCCGCCAAGGTATCGAAGCGCTGTCTGATGACGACACCGCCATTACCATCGAAGTGGCACCTACCGATGCGCGCTTGCTGCATCAGCAATACAGCGAGGAAGACCTCAAAGACCGGCGCTGGAAAATTCGCGAAGAGCCAACCCTTCGCCATGGCCAATGCCGTATTGACGCTGGCCAATCCTTGGTAGAGGTCGACTTGCAAGAACGGCTGCGTATTTTGTGCCAAGGGCTACTGACCGAGGCAGGGCTGAGCCGTGAAGGAGATTGAACGTCGGCACTTGGCTGACAGCCTAAGCCGTTACCAACGGCTAATGCAGGTGCCAAAACCCAGCGTCGCTGGGCGTTTGGTACGGGTGGTTGGCTTAGCCCTTGAAGCCCAGGGGTGCCGCGCACCCATTGGCTCCCTTTGCCGCATTGAAGGCCACAGCCAAGATGTTGAGGCCGAAGTGGTGGGCTTTGGTAACAACACCCTCTATTTAATGCCTAACCAAGATGTGTCGGGCATTCTGCCCGGTGCTCGGGTCACCCCCCTTGGCGTTTCCGCCACCTTGCCGGTGGGCATGAGCCTGCTTGGCCGGGTGGTAGACGGCCTAGGCCGCCCCCTTGATGGCCAAGGCCCGGTGCGGGCTGAAAACCGTGTTGGCTTTAAGGGCCGGCCTTTGAACCCGCTTACGCGCCGCCCCATTCGTCAACCCCTTGATGTGGGGGTTCGGGCCATTAATACCATTTTGACCGTTGGCCAAGGCCAGCGGATGGGCCTTTTCGCCGGCTCCGGGTTGGTAAGTCAGTGCTGCTGGGCATGATGACCCGTGGCACCAGCGCAGATGTGATAGTGGTGGGCCTGGTGGGGGAGCGGGGCCGTGAGGTCCGTGAATTTATTGACGAAATTTTAGGTGTTGAGGGGCGCCGCCGGGCAGTAGTGGTGGCCGCCCCCGCCGATACCAGCCCATTAATGCGGCTAAAAGCCTGCGAAACGGCCTTAACCTTTGCCGAGTATTTTCGCGACCAGGGCCTTAATGTGCTGCTGTTGGTTGACTCATTAACCCGCTACGCCCAGGCGCAGCGGGAAATCGCCTTGGCGGTGGGTGAACCGCCTGCGACCAAAGGCTATCCGCCGTCGGTGTTTGCCAGGTTGCCCGGGTTGGTTGAACGGGCAGGTAACGGTGGCGACGGCCAGGGCGGTATTACGGCCTTTTTTACCGTGCTTTCTGAAGGTGATGACCTGCAAGATCCGGTGGCGGATGCCGCCCGTGCCATTTTAGATGGCCACATTGTGCTGTCACGGGCCCTGGCCGATAGCGGCCATTATCCGGCCATTGATATTGGTGCTTCGGTTTCTCGGGTGATGCCGCAGGTCACCACTGAAGAGCATCAACTGCAGGCGCGCCGGGTAAAAGCGCTATTTTCAGCTTACGAGCAGTCGCGGGATCTGATCCAGGTGGGTGCTTACCGCCAGGGTTCCGACCCCAAAGTCGATACCGCCATTCGGCTGCGCGATCCGATGAATTTATTTTTACGCCAGGCCATGCAGGAAGTTTGTCCTTATGACGAATGCCTGCAAGCCTTGGAATTGTTGGCTAAAGCCGCCGGGGAGGGTGCATGAGTAAATCATTAGAGCTGGTGTTCGATCAGCGTAAAGACACCGAAGACAAAGCCCTGGCGCAATTGGCGCAAGCCCGTGAAGCCTTGGCGGCATTGCAAGGCAAAATCAATACCTTGCAGCGTTATCGCAACGACTACCTGCGTGAAATGCAACAAAAAGCCGGTAGCGGCCTTAATGCGGTGAACATGGTGCACTACCAAAACTTTGTTGCCCGTTTAGATAGTGGCCTTGACGATCTGCAAGGGCAGTTGGTGCAACACCAGCAAGCGGTTGCCAGCCGCGAAAATGACTGGCGTATCGCCCGCCAAGAAACCAAAGCCATTGCGCTATTGCTGGAGCGCAAACAGCAAGAAGCCAATCTACAGGCGCAGCGCCGCGAGCAGCGGGAATTGGATGACTTGGTGAACCGTAAGGTTGGAACGCCAATTGCATAGTCTTAACCATCTGATTGGTATTGGACCGTCCTATGCAAGTCTCAGCGCTCACTCAACACAATGCAGCTGCCGATAACAGCTCGAAAACAAAAGAAAAAGGCAATGATCATTTTGCCAACCTCTTTGGTAAGGCGATGGACAACGGCGGCAAATCGGTGCCGGCTGCACGCCATGAAAAGGCAGCCGAAGCTCAGCAAGCCCATCAGCAACGTAAAAAGGCTGAGCAGGCCAAAAGCGACCATGACAAAGCCGATGCTGCTGACAAAGCCGATGCTGGCGATAAAGCCAAGGCAGCAGACAAAGCCAAAGATGCTGCGCAGAGTGAAAAAACACCGGTAAAAGGGGAAAAGTCGGAGCATGGCCTACAAGAAGCCAAGGCCAAGCACGACAGCAAAACCCACGCTAAAGACAAAGACGGCAAAGGTGAGCACGCTAAGAAAAAGGGCGAGGACGGGGATGCGCTCATTAACTTAGTGGCTTTTGCCCAAACTCAGCTTAACGACGATAAAAAGACCAGCGACAAAGACGGTGACGAGATGCTTGCACATTCAGCTTCACCGCATTCTGGTAAAGCCGCCGTATTACAGGCCCTGGTTAAAGGTGCTGGTAAAGGCGATGCTGACGCTAAAGGTGATGACGACAAAGACGCATCACTAGACGGTGACGGCAAAGCCTTGAAAGGTAAGGCGGATGGCGACGGCGACAAAGATGCCAAAAAATTGGCACAAAGTGACGACAAACCGCTTTTTATCAAAGACGCTGCCGGTAATTGGGTGGAAGTGAAAGCGGCCGACGATAAAGCCAAGGCTGCCGCCAGTGCCCAGTTAGCGGATGAGCAAGACAGCAAAACGCCGCAAGGCGAGGCACTCTTAAGCGGTTTAAAAGCGAAAACCGCGGCGGATAAAGACAAAGCCGAATCGAGCGCGAAAAGCAGCCAAGCAATGACTGCCTTACTGCAAGGCCGCGCGGCGAAAGCTGCCAATCAAGATCAAGATGACGCAAACGCCGTCAGCGATGTTGATGGTAAAACCGATAAAGCAGATAAGAAAAAAGACGCCAAAGTAGGTGACCTGAGTAGCCTATTGGCCGGGCTTGATGGCAAAGCCGCTGGCCAAGACCATAAAGGCCTGGCGCCTGTTGTTGCCGGTAGTGCCCACCCTGGTGATGTCAGTAAAATAGCCGCGGCCCAGCCGCAGCACGCCCATGGCATTGAAGCCCTGGCCGGCCAGCAACCGGATAACTCGGCAGCAACTGGCAATAACGGCAACAACCAGCCGATGCAAAATGCGCCATCGCCTCTGGACGGCCCTAAAGATACCAGCCAGCAAGCCAATGCTGATAAGAGCCAACTGATTGCCCAAAACCGTTTTGCCGATGCGTTAACCGACAAAATTGGCATGATGCTGTCAAAAAACCTCAAGCACGCCCACATTCAACTGGACCCACCAGAGCTGGGGAGCTTGATGATCCGCGTGCAGGTGCATCACCATGATGCCCAGGTCCAATTCCAGGCCAGCCATGCCCAAACTCGCGAGTGGTTACAAGATGCCATGCCTAAGCTAAAAGACATGATGGCAGGCCAGGGCTTTAACTTGGCGGACGGTCAGGTTCGCGACCAAGCCAATAACAATAATGGCGGTGATGGTCGCCAGGGACAGTGGCAGGGCCAGAACAACGGTGGTTTCTGGACGGGTGATGAGGGTGAAGTTGATGAAAGCTTGCCCTATCGTTATACCCTGACCCCTGATGGGCTTGTTGATGCCTACGCCTGAGCCAATAGCTAAGGTAAAGTAGGGGAAGGATAAAATCGGATAGAGAACCATGGCTGACGAATTACAACTAGAACCTGTTGAAAAAGGTGGTAGCAAGAAAAAGCTCGTCATCATTATTGTGGCGGCGGTGGTGCTGTTACTGATTATTGGTGGTGGTGTGGCCTGGTTCTTGATGTCGGGCGACAAAGACAAGGCGGCCGATGGCGCTAAAACCGAACAAACCGACGGTAAAGACGGTGAGAAAGGCGCAGCACCGAAACCGGGTGAAGAAGCGCTTTATGTAGCGCTGCCTAACCCCTTTACCTTTAATGTGCCAGGCAACCGCGGTTCGCGGGTGGTGCAAATCAACGCGCAAGTGATGGTGCGCGGGGCCACAGACGAAGATTTGGCCAAGAAAAATTTACCCTTGATTGAAAGTGTCTTGCTGCAAACCTTCAGTCAATTCACTGAAGAGCAGTTGGCAACCAGTCAGGGCAGGGAGAGTTTGCGTACCACTTCCCAAGAAGCGGTGCGCGACGCCCTGACGAAAGTGGCAGGCAAACCGGTGGTTGAGCGGGTGCTTATCACCGGATTTGTAATGCAGTAAAGGAGGCTTGGTGAGCGATCTCTTATCGCAGGACGAAATCGACGCCCTCTTACACGGGGTTGACGAGGTTGAAGAGGAAGGCGGTGCGGGCTCGGGTGAACCGGTTCAGCAGTACGACTTTTCCTCTCAGGACCGTATTGTCCGGGGCCGGATGCCGACCCTGGAGATCGTTAATGAGCGTTTTGCCCGCCACATGCGCATCAGCTTGTTTAACATGATGCGCCACCCGGCGGAGGTCTCCATTAATGGCGTACAAACCATGAAGTTTGGTGAGTACGTCCATACCCTATTTGTACCCACCAGCCTCAACATGGTGCGTTTCAGGCCGCTTAAGGGCACCGCCCTTATTACGCTTGAAGCGCGGCTGGTTTTTATTCTGGTGGATAACTTTTTCGGTGGTGATGGCCGTTTCCATGCCCGTATTGAGGGCCGGGAATTTACCCCTACCGAAAGGCGTATCATCCAGATGCTGTTAAAGCTGGTGTTCGAAGATTACACCGAAGCCTGGGCGCCGGTAATGGATGTGGCCTTTGAGTATTTAGACTCGGAAGTGAATCCGTCGATGGCCAACATTGTTTCGCCCACCGAGGTGATAGTGGTGTCGTCGTTTCACATTGAACTTGAAGGGGGCGGCGGTGATTTTCATATTGCCATGCCGTATTCAATGCTCGAACCCATCCGTGAATTGTTGGACGCCGGTGTGCAGTCTGACAAAGAAGACACCGACCACCGCTGGTCAAAAGCACTGCGCGATGAGTTGATGGACGTGCCGGTCGGCATTCGCGCCAAGCTGCTGGAAACCGACATGACGCTGCGCAAAATGATGCAGTTAAAAGCGGGCGATGTTATCCCGGTGGAAATGCCTGAGAATTTAACGGTGTTTGTGGAAGACTTACCCACCTTCAGGGCACAGATGGGCCGCAGTGGCGACCAAGTGGCACTGAAAATCACCGAAAAAATGAAACGACCGCGCTCGGCCAAGGCCGAGATGCAAAATATTACTCGCCGTGGGGTGCGTATCGACAACATCTCCGGGCTGGAAGAGTTAGCAACCGATTGGGAAGGGGATATCGATGGTCTCTGATGACGAACAGAAACTGGCTGACGAATGGGCTGCAGCCATGTCCGAGCAAGAGGAACCGGAATCGGTTGAACTGGAAGAGTTCAGTGGCGATGATGATGCCGGCCCCGAGCTAACTGCCGAAGAAAAGCGCCGCCTGGATACCATTTTGGATATCCCGGTTACCATTTCCATGGAAGTTGGCCGCTCTAAGATCAGTATTCGTAACTTGCTGCAATTAAACCAAGGTTCGGTGGTAGAGCTGGACCGGGTGGCAGGTGAACCGCTGGATGTGCTGGTAAACGGTACCCTTATCGCCCATGGCGAGGTGGTGGTGGTGAACGACAAGTTTGGTATCCGCCTCACCGACGTTATCAGCCAGCAAGAAAGGATCAAAAAGCTCAAATGATCAGTTGGTTGTACAGTGCCGCCACCTTGGCGGCCGATAAAAGCCCAATGACAACCCCCACCGATAAGCTCGGTACCTTGGTTATGTCGCTGCTGGGCGTTGTAGCACTGCTCATTGCGGTGCTTTATTTTGCCCGCCGTCATATGCCGCAATTTAAAGCCGGCCCCATTAAAGTGGTGGCACAAACCCAACTGGGGGCGCGTGCCAGGTTGTTGCTGGTGGAAGTGGGCGAAGAACAGATGCTGATTTCGGTCAGTGGTAATGACATTCGCCTCATCAAGGCCCTCGATACCCCGGTTAACAAGGAGAGCGAGTGAAACGCTGGTTTCTCTGGGGACTGCTGCTGCTGCCAATAGTCTCTTTTGCCAATCCCATTTTACCTGACGGCTCCTTGCCGGCGGTAACTGTCACCAACACCGCCAATGGCGGCCAGGAATACAGTGTCACGTTGCAAGTATTGCTGCTGATGACACTGCTGACCTTTATTCCCGCCATCTTGATGATGATGACCGCCTTTACTCGCATTGTGGTGGTGCTGGGGATACTGCGCCAAGCGCTGGGTTTGCAGCAGGTGCCTTCTAACCAAGTGATTATGGGCATTTCCCTGTTCATGACCTTTTTTGTGATGAGCCCGGTGTTTGACCAGATTTACAACAATGCCGTGCAGCCCTATTCCAAAGATCAGATGACCTTTCAGCAAGCGCTGGTGGTGGCACAAAAGCCGCTTAAAACCTTTATGCTCAAGCAAACCCGGGAAACGGACGTAAAAACCTTTGCCTCCATGGCCGGGGTTGATGCCTTTGATACCCCGCAGGATGTGCCAATGCGCATTCTGATCCCCGCTTTTGTTACCTCCGAGCTGAAAACCGCCTTTCAAATCGGTTTTATGCTGTTTATCCCGTTTTTGATTATCGACCTGGTGGTGGCATCGGTATTGATGGCGATGGGTATGATGATGTTGTCACCGATGATAGTGTCGCTACCCTTTAAGCTAATGCTGTTTGTGCTGGTGGACGGTTGGAACCTCATCCTCGGCACCCTGGCCAGGAGCTTTGCATGACCCCTGAACAGTTCGTGGATCTTTTTCAGCATGCCCTTTACCTGGTGTTAATCATGGTGTCGGCGATCATGATCCCCGGGCTGGTGGTGGGGCTTATTGTCTCTATCTTTCAGGCAGCCACCTCGATTAACGAACAAACCTTGTCGTTTTTGCCAAGGCTTTTGGTCACCCTTATTACCTTGATGCTACTGGCCCATTGGCTAACCCGGTTGATGATGGATTACTTCCATGAGCTGGTTGCGCAAATTCCCTCGGTGATGCAATGACGGTATCGGTGGCGCAAATACTGGACTGGATAGCGGCCTACGCTTGGCCCTTCGTCCGTATCAGCGCCATGCTCACCGCCATGGTGGCCTTTGGTACCAAATTAATGCCGCGGCGAGTACGGGTAATACTCACCATGGCGGTAACGATTGTGGTGGTGCCGACACTGCCGCCAATGCCCGCCATAGCGCTCTTTTCCATCAAAGGCATGCTTATTACCGGCCTGCAGGTGGTGATAGGCGCGGCCATTGGTTTTATCTCAGTGATGGTAATGCAGGTAATGGTGCTGGCGGGCTCCATTATTGCCATGCAAGCCTCCTTGGGGTTTGCGGCCATGGTTGACCCGGTCTCTGGCCAGCAAACTCCGGTGGTTTCGCAGCTTTTCTTAATGCTGGCCACCTTGTTGTTTTTCTCCCTTGATGGGCACCTGTGGATGTTACAGATGCTACACATGAGCTTTTTCCTGATCCCGGTTGGGGTTGATGGCATTCAAATGCCCAATTTTCATGTGATAGCGGCTTTTGGCTCCACCTTGTTTGCCGGTGGCCTGAGTATGGCCATTGCCGAGGTCATTGCCCTGTTGATGATCAACATCACCTTCGGTTACATGACTCGCGCCGCGCCCCAGCTCAACATTTTTACCATCGGTTTTCCCATCATCATGATTTCTGGCCTGCTGTTCTTGTGGGTCACCGCCTCTAACCTGCTTGACCACTTCCTGTCTGACTGGCGGGCAGGGCAGGTTGCTGTTTGCCAACTGCTTGGAACCAGTTGCTGATGGCAGAAGAGCAAGCAGGCGAGCGCACAGAAGAGGCGACCCCCAAACGAAAGCAGCAGGCCCGTGAAAAAGGCCAGCTGCCTCGCTCAAAAGACGTTGCCGGTGCTGTGGGGCTACTGGGCGGTATTGTGGCACTGATGTGGTTTGGGGCCTGGATGGGCCGCAACATGATAGTGGTGATGCACCAAAGCTTTAACTTGCAGCGCGATACCCTGTTTGATTTTCCAAAATTGCTTTCCCATATCGGCGGCATCTTGTGGGTGGTGGCCTGGCCCCTTTTAACGCTGCTGGCCTTTATGTTCTTGATGAGCCTTATCGGCTCGGTGCTGATTGGCGGCTTTAACTACAGCACCGAGGCCATGCAGCCGAAGTTTTCCAAACTCAACCCGCTGTCTGGCCTTAAACGTATGCTCGGCATTCAGGCTGGGGTTGAGCTTTTAAAATCCCTGGCCAAATTCTCGGTTATCGGTGTTACCGCCTGGCTGCTGCTAAAAATGGTGTTTAACAAGGTGTTAGCCCTTGCCTACGAGCCGGTTAATGGCGCCATTATTGATGGCCTACAAATTTTACTTTGGCTGTGTTTAGCGCTCTGTGTGCCTTATATCCTGATTGCCGCTATTGATGCGCCATTTCAGATTTGGCAGTACAACAAGCAGCTGAAGATGACCAAGCAGGAAATCAAAGACGAATATAAAGACGCTGAAGGTAAGCCTGAGGTCAAAGCGAAAATTCGCCGCATGCAAATGCAAATGGCCAACAGCCGCATGATGACTAAGGTGCCGGAAGCGGACGTGATTATTACCAACCCAACCCACTATGCGGTGGCGCTGCGTTATGACCAAACCCAAGATGCGGCGCCGGTGATGCTGGCCAAAGGCGTCGACGAGGTGGCCGCGCACATCCGTGATATCGGCAATGCCCACAACGTCACCATGCTGCGCTCACCGATGCTGGCCAGGGCGCTGTTTCATAGCGGCGACTTGGACAAACCCATTCCCGACGGCCTCTTTGTGGCGGTGGCGCAGGTACTGGCATATGTGTACCAGCTACGGCTTTGGAAAAAGGGCAAAGGTACCCGGCCTAAAACCTTACCTACCGAAGTACCAGTACCGCCAGAATTCCGACATATGTAATTTATCTTATTGTTTATAAATAAGAAAATTAGTTGGCCTGGACTTTGCTTTAGCTTTCTCATCCTGATCGAGAGCGTCAAGGCATGGCTGTAGCAAACTGGCAAAACGTCTTTCTTAATCTCAAAGCGTCCAAGGGCAAAATGTTCAAGGGCATTGGTGCGCCGTTGCTGGTATTGGCCACCTTGGCCATGGTGGTATTGCCAATGCCGCCTCTGCTGCTGGACATGCTGTTCTCTTTCAACATTTCTTTGTCCTTGGTGGTGCTGCTGGTGTGTATTTACACTAGCAGGCCGCTGGATTTTGCCGCTTTCCCCACTGTGTTGCTGGTGGCAACCTTGCTGCGTTTGGCGCTGAACGTTGCTTCTACTCGGGTGGTATTGCTTGAAGGCCACAATGGCCCCGGTGCCGCCGGTCAGGTCATTGAATCATTTGGCTCGGTGGTCATAGGCGGTAACTACGCTGTGGGTTTGGTGGTGTTCGCCATTCTTATCATCATCAACTTTGTGGTGGTAACCAAAGGTGCTGGCCGTATCTCTGAGGTAAGTGCCCGCTTTACCTTGGATGCCATGCCCGGCAAGCAAATGGCCATTGATGCCGACCTAAACGCTGGCGTGATTAATCAAGAAGAAGCCCGTAAACGCCGTAAGGAAGTGACCAGTGAAGCTGACTTCTACGGGGCCATGGACGGTGCGTCCAAGTTTGTAAAAGGCGATGCCATCGCCGGTATCTTGATTTTGTTCATCAACGTTATCGGCGGTTTTGTTATCGGTATGGCGCAGCACGGTTTGAGCTTTACCGATGCGGTGCAAATCTACACCTTGCTGACCATCGGTGACGGCCTGGTTGCGCAAATTCCTTCATTACTGCTGTCAGTCGCTGCTGCCATCATGGTGACCCGTGAAAACACCGATGGTGACATGGGTAGCCAACTGATTGGCCAGATGTTCGACAACCCCAAGTCGTTGAGCATTGCTTCCGGTATTTTGGTGGTCATGGGCTTGGTACCGGGCATGCCGCATATGGCGTTCTTGGTGCTGGGCACCGCCTGCGGCTTTGCAGCCTACTGGCAACATAAGCGTAAGCTCAAAGCGGCGGCCGCTGCCGCTGAAGCCGAGCAGGCTGAAGCCAAATCCGGTGAAGTGTTACCGCCGGATCAGCGTGAGCTGGGCTGGGACGATGTGCAACCGGTTGACACCATTGGTTTGGAAGTGGGTTATCGCCTGATCCCGTTAGTGGATAAAGCGCAAGGCGGCGAGCTGTTGTCACGCATTAAAGGGGTGCGTAAAAAGCTCAGTCAGGATTTGGGCTTTTTGGTGCCGCCGGTGCATGTGCGCGACAACTTGGAGCTTGAGCCCAACACCTATCGCATTACCTTAATGGGCGTGGCAGTTGGCGAAGCGGATATTCGCGGTGACCGTGAGCTGGCCATTAACCCCGGCCAAGTGTTTGGCAAAATTGATGGCATTCCCACCCAAGAACCCGCATTTGGTTTGGAAGCCTACTGGATAACGCCAGCGCAGCGCGACCATGCCCAAAGCCTGGGCTACACCGTGGTGGATACCGCCACGGTGGTTGCCACTCACCTGAGCCAACTATTGGCCAATAACGCCGCCCAGTTGCTGGGCCACGAAGAAGTACAGAACCTGTTGGATATGCTGGGCAAAAAGGCGCCCAAGCTGGTGGAAGGTTTGGTGCCCGACATTATCTCGCTGGGGATTTTGGTCAAGGTATTGCAAAACCTGCTGCACGAAGGCGTGCCTATTCGCGACATGCGTACCTTGGTGCAAACCATGGTGGAATACGCTCCCAAGTCGCAAGACACCGACGTATTAACTGCCGCTGCCCGTATTTCGATGAAGCGGTTGCTGGTGCAAGAGATCTTTGGCCCCACCGCCGAACTGCCCGTCATAACTCTGGCGCCAGAGTTGGAACAGATGTTGCATCAAACCCTACAAGCCGGCGGCGAAAACGCAGGACTGGAGCCTGGCCTTGCAGAAAGGCTACAAAAGTCTCTGGAAAATGCCGCCAATCAACAGGAAATGAATGGTCAGTCAGCGGTGCTGCTGACATCCGGGGTGCTAAGAAGCTCCTTGGCCCGATTCGTCAAATACTCGATCCCGGGCCTGCGCGTTCTGTCTTATCAGGAAGTGCCGGATGACAAGCAAATCCGTATTGTGAGCAGCATAGGTAGCGGAGGCTAAGGCCAGTGAAAATCCATCGCTTTTTTGCCAAAGACATGCGCTCTGCCTTGGCAGAGGTCAAAGACACCCTGGGAGTGGACGCGGTTATTCTGTCCAACAACAAGGTTAACGGTGGTGTCGAAATTGTCGCGGCAGTGGATGTTGCCGATAAGCCGCAGCCGCCAAAGGCCGCGGTGCCCCGCCAAGCGATGCCGAACCGCAGCAATGAGCGCGAGCTGTCTGACGACATGGTGACACTGTCTTCTGGCGCAGGCCGGCCAATGGCGAAAAGCGAACCTGTTCGCCGTAAGGCGGCTGAACCACAATCAATTAACTGGGACTGGCAAAGCCGCGAGCAAGAAAGCCGCAGCGATAGCCTGCCCGAATGGTCCCGCAATCTTGCCAAGCAGGTGATGGACCAAAAAAATGACATGGCCATGCCCGCTGCTGCCGCGCAAATGGCTGAGCCCGTCAAAAAAGTGACCATCGCTGATTTATCAGAAGAAATGCTCAGCCTGCGCCAACTGCTGGAACACCAACTGTCTGGTTTGCGCCAAGATGCCAAGGCGCGCCGTCACCCGGTGCGCACCATGCTGGAAGAGCGCCTGATCAAGATGGGTTTTCCCGCTACACTGGCAGAGGACGTTACTGGCCCCATGCCAGAGGCCCTTGGTCCTAACGATGGTTGGAAATGGGTACGGGTACAACTGAAAAAACGTCTATATACCAGTGACAACAGTATTTTGCGTAAAGGCGGTGTGGTTGCCATGATGGGACCTACCGGCGTAGGCAAAACCACTACTGTGGCTAAGCTTGCTGCACACTATGCTCTTAAGCATGGCGCCGATGAAGTCGCCTTGGTCAGTACAGACACATACCGTATTGGTGCCCATGAGCAGTTGTCGACCTATGGCCGTATTATTGGTTGCCCTGTTAAGGTGGCCAAAGATGCTGAAGAACTTGAAGATGTGCTGTATCAGCTGCGCAATCGTTCACTGGTGTTAATTGATACCGCCGGTATGGGCCAGCGCGATTTGCGCTTGAACCAGCAATTATCAACACTGGTGCAGTCTGGCCAGGTGCCGATCCAGCGTTACCTGGTGATGGCGGCCACAGCACAACAACGCGTATTAGAAGATGCGCTGACCCGGTTCTCCCAAGTGCCTCTTGATGGCTTGGTACTGACCAAGCTCGACGAAACCCTCAGTCTGGGTGAGGTTCTGGGCTTGGCCATACAAAATACCCTGCCAATAGGGTATCTTACGGACGGTCAGCGTGTACCTGAAGATTTGCAGGTAGCCCAGGCAGATGACCTGCTCGAGCGGGCACTGGCACTTTTTGTGGGCGGGGCTGCGGCTTAAGCTGTAGCGACAAGTAAAATAAGGAACACCCATGGATCAAGCGAGCGGCTTGAGGCAAATGAAACGCCAAAATATTACCAAAGTGGTGGCCGTTACTGGCGGTAAAGGCGGGGTTGGTAAAACCAACGTCTCCATCAACACAGCTGCTGCGTTGGCGCAGGCAGGCCAAAAGGTGCTGCTGCTGGATGCTGACTTGGGGCTGGCTAACGTTGACGTATTGCTGGGCCTTCGAGTTCAGAAAAACTTAAGCCATGTGTTGGCTGGGGAATGTGAACTTAAAGATGTGCTGCTGGAAGGGCCTGGGGGCTTTAAAATTGTGCCCGCCACTTCTGGTACGCAATCTATGGTGGAGCTAACACCCGCCGAGCATGCCAGCCTTATCCGTGCTTTTAGTGAGCTGGAAGAAACCTTTGATGTACTTATCGTTGATACTGCTGCCGGTATTTCCGATATGGTGCTGAGTTTTTCTCGCGCAGCTCAAGATGTCATGGTGGTGGTTTGTGATGAACCCACATCAATTACCGACGCCTATGCGCTAATCAAAATTTTGTCCCGCGACTATGGTCTGTTCAGGTTCAAAATCGTTGCCAATATGGTGCGAAGCCTGAAAGAGGGGCAGGAGCTCTTTACTAAGCTTTCCCGTGTTACCGACCGCTTCTTGGATGTTGCCCTGGAACTGGTTGGAACAGTGCCCTTTGATGAACATGTGCGCCAGGCCGTGCGTAAACAGAAGCTGGTGGTGGATTTGTATCCGCGTGCACCGGCCGCTGTTGCCTTTAAGGCTCTGGCGTCTAAGGTCATGACATGGCCTATTCCGAATCGGCCAGGCGGGCATGTGGAATTTTTCCTTGAGCAACTGATCGGCGAAAAATCTCATGTCGGGAGCGAACAAGATACTGAATAAAAATCCGTATGGTGAGCAGCGGGAGGCCCAGTTGGTCAACCGCCACGCCGAGCTTGTTCGGCGTATTGCTCACCATCTGTTGATGCGCCTGCCTCCCTCGGTGCAGCTGGATGACTTGATCCAAGCTGGCATGATGGGGTTGATAGAGGCTGCCCGAAATTTTGACGGCAGCAAAGGCGCCAGTTTTGAAACTTATGCCGGCATTCGTATTCGCGGTGCCATGCTTGATGAAATTCGTCGTGGCGACTGGGTACCTCGTAGTGTGCACCGTAATGCCAGGGCGATCAGTGATGCCATCAATGAAGTCGAGCGTGAAACTGGTATCGAAGCCCGTGACGCCGACGTGGCTGCCAAGCTTAAAGTGAGCGTTGATGACTATCACCGCATGCTTAATGACGTAAACTGTGGTCGCATGGTTGCGATGGAAGATATGGGGGTTGGGGAAGAAATTTATGCCCCTGATGATACCGAAAGGCCCGATCTGAATCATCATCGCAGCCGTTTTCAAAATGCGTTATCTGAGGCATTGAAAAAGCTTCCCGAGCGAGAATCCATCGTACTGTCGCTTTACTATGAAGAGGAACTCAACCTCAAAGAAATAGGCGCGGTGTTGGGCGTTAGCGAATCACGGGTTTGTCAGATCCATGCTCAGGCCATGTCCAGGTTGAAAGGACGATTAGTGGACTGGCAGCAGGATACCGGCATAATTTAGTTAAGTATTTAAAAAACAGGCCGATAAAGTATCAGGTCAAGCTTCGTTGGAGGAAGCATTGGACAAGAACATGAAGATCCTCATCGTGGATGATTTCTCCACGATGCGACGCATCATCAAAAACCTCATGCGCGATCTGGGCTTCAATAACTGCTTAGAAGCCGATGACGGTAATACTGCTTTGCCGATGCTGCAAAACGGTGACTTTGATTTTGTGATCACCGACTGGAACATGCCGGGCATGCAAGGTATCGACTTGCTCAAAGCGATTCGTTCCGACGACAAGCTCAAGCATCTACCGGTGATGATGGTGACTGCTGAAGCTAAGCGAGAGCAAATCGTTGCCGCCGCCCAAGCTGGCGTGAACGGTTATGTAGTGAAGCCTTTTACGGCGGCAACCCTCAAGGAAAAGCTCGATAAGATCTTTGAGCGGATGGGCTGAGGAATCATGATGAGCGAACGCCAAGAACAGGCAATTTCCCTTGAGCAAGCCAAGAAATTGGTGGCTCATCTGGAAGCAGGCGAAGAACAGGAAGCACAAGCCGTTTTTCGTGACATGGCGGTCAGTGTCAACACAGAGTTGTTTGCTCAAGTCGGTAAATTGACGCGAGAACTACACGACTCACTGCTGGATTTCCAGAACGATCCCCGGTTGGCCACCTTGGCAACCCAGGAGATCCCCGATGCAAAAGACCGGCTGATGCACGTTATTTCGATGACCGAATCAGCGGCCAATACCACCATGGACGCTGTTGAGTCCTGTTTACCTATTGCTGACAAGCTGGTTGACAGTATCGACGGCCTTAACCCCTCCTGGCAGCGGCTGATGGAGCGGGAAATGCAAGTCGGGGAGTTTAAAACCCTGGTTCATGACTTGGACAGTTTTTTGCTTAAGTCAAAGTCTGAAGCTGACCAACTGCGCGCATCCTTAACGGAAGTGCTGATGGCACAGGGCTTTCAAGACTTAACCGGTCAAATCATCCGCCGGGTGATTGAACTGGTTCGGGAAGTTGAAGAACGTTTGGTTAGTCTAGTGACCATGTTTGGTGAACCTCAGGCGAAAGTTGAACGCACCAGTGCGCCGACCGAAGCTGAAGGTCCCATTATCAACCCGGAACAGCGGGATGATGTGGTCAAGGGGCAGGACGACGTCGACGATCTGCTATCGAGTTTGGGTTTCTAAAGGAGCTGGTTAATGAGCTTCGAGTTGGACGAAGACATCCTGCAGGATTTCCTGGTTGAGGCCGGTGAGATTCTTGAATTACTCTCCGAGCAGCTGGTGGAGCTGGAAAAACAGCCCCAAGACAGCGATTTGCTTAATGCCATCTTCCGAGGCTTTCACACCGTTAAGGGCGGTGCGGGGTTCCTTGGCTTATCAAACCTTGTGGACGTATGCCACGGCGCAGAGAACGTCTTTGACCTACTTCGAAACCATAAACTGCAAGTAAGCGCGGAATTGATGGACGTGGTGCTAAGTGCCCTCGATACCATCAATGACATGTTCGCGATGATCCAAGAGCGGGTGATCCCAGGCCCTGCCGACCAAGAATTGTTGGATGGCCTTCACCGCTTAAGTGACCCTGATGCAGCGCCGCCTGCCGCGGCCGAACCCGAGCCAGAAGCGGTTGCTGAAGAACCCGAAGCGGTGGCCGATGAGGCGCCTGCTGCTGCAGAAAGCGCCGGTGGTATCGATGATATTACCGATGCCGAATTCGAGTCGTTGCTCGATGAACTTCACGGCACCGATAAAGGGCCATCTACAGCCAGCGCAGCGCCAGCCGCTTCTGAGCCGAAAAAAGAAGCAGCGGCAGCCGGCGGCGATGAAATTACCGATGACGAATTTGAAGCGCTTCTAGACCAGCTGCACGGTAAAGGTCAATTTAACGTCTCGCCTGCTAAAGAAACCGAGCAAGCGCCTGCCGAGCCTGAAAAACCGGCAGAAGCTGCCAGCAGCGGTGGTGGTGGCGAGCTGATTGAAGACGATGAGTTTGAAGCGCTGCTGGACCAGTTGCATGGCAAAGGCAAAGGTCCGGTCGATGCAAAACCGGAAGCGGCGTCGCCAGCACCTAAGCCTGCAGCCAAAGCGGCTGCGCCTAAGGACGCTCCTGCGGCGGCTCCAGCAGCCAAGGCACCGGCAAAAGAAGAAGCGGCGCATCCGGCTGCAGCCAGTGGCGCGCATCAAGCCGAGACCACGGTGCGGGTTGATACCAAAAAGCTTGATGAGATCATGAACATGGTTGGTGAGCTCGTTTTGGTACGTAACCGCTTGTTGTCGATTGGTCTTAGCAACGAAGACGAAGATCTATCAAAAGCGGTTGCCAACTTAGACGTGGTCACCGGCGACCTCCAGGGTGCGGTTATGCAAACCCGCATGCAGCCAATCAAGAAAGTGTTTGGCCGCTTCCCTCGGGTAGTGCGAGATCTGGCCCGTAGCTTGAAAAAAGACATCAATTTGGAATTGGTGGGCGAAGAAACCGACTTGGATAAAAACCTCGTTGAAGCGCTGGCCGATCCTTTGGTGCACTTGGTACGTAACTCGGTTGACCACGGCATCGAAATGCCTGACGTACGGGTAAAAAGTGGTAAGGCAAAAACCGGCACCATCATTTTGTCGGCAAGCCAGGAAGGGGACCATATTCTGCTCGCCATCAACGATGACGGCGCCGGTATGGACCCGGAAAGGCTAAAAGCCATTGCCGTTGACCGTGGGGTTATGGACCAAGACGCCGCTAATCGCTTGTCTGATGAAGAAGCCTATAACCTGATTTTTGCGCCAGGTTTCTCCACCAAAAAAGAAATTTCTGATATTTCAGGCCGTGGCGTTGGTATGGATGTGGTGAAAACCAAAATCAGCCAGCTCAACGGTTCTATTCATATCGATTCGGCCAAGGGCGAGGGCACGCGCATTACCATCAAGGTGCCGCTGACCCTAGCAATATTGCCAACCTTGATGGTGTTGGTAGGCAAGCAAACTTTTGCCTTCCCACTGGCGACCGTCAACGAAATATTCCATCTGGATTTGTCCCAGACCAATGTTGTAGACGGACAACTGACTATTATTGTGCGGGAAAGAGCAATTCCGCTGTTCTATCTGGACCACTGGTTAGTTCGTGGCTCTCGCCGCGAGCGCCGTCATGGCCAAGGCCATGTGGTGATCATCCAGCAAGGCACCATGCAGGTGGGCTTTGTGGTGGATGGCCTGATAGGTCAGGAAGAAGTGGTGATTAAACCGCTGGGGCAAATGCTGCAAGGCACGCCAGGCATGGCGGGTGCGACCATTACTTCCGACGGGGGTATTGCTTTGATTCTGGACGTACCGGCGCTGTTGAAGCGCTATGCCCGCAAGTTGTAAAGGAATTACCCAGTTATGCCGATTCGCGTTTTGGTTGTCGATGACTCCAGCTTTTTCCGTCGCCGGGTATCAGAGATCCTGACATCTGACGTCGGTGTTGAAGTTATCGACACCGCTATTAACGGCAAGGATGCTGTTCAAAAAGCAAAAGATTTGCGCCCCGATGTGATCACCATGGATATCGAAATGCCGGTTATGGATGGCATTTCTGCAGTTCGCGAGATCATGCTTGCGAATCCCACTCCGATTTTGATGTTCTCTTCATTAACCCATGACGGCGCGAAAGCAACGCTGGATGCGCTGGATGCTGGGGCTCTGGATTTCTTACCCAAGCGCTTTGAAGATATCGCCAAAGATCGCAATGACGCGGTGGCGACCCTGCTCAATCGGGTTAAAACCCTGGCTAATCGCCGCGGTCTTTCACTGATCAAGGCCCGGCAACTGCGAAACGCCAATGCCGCCCCCACTATCGCCAAACCTGAGCCAGCGCCGCTTTCCCGGCCGCAGGCTAGCGCTGAGCGTCATGGCCATGAGGCACCTTCACCGCGCCGCCGCCGGGCCACGCCTTACAAGCTTTTGGCTATTGGCTGTTCTACCGGCGGCCCTGTGGCACTACAGCAGATTTTGACGCGTTTGCCGGCTAATTTCCCGCTGCCCATCGTATTGGTGCAGCACATGCCCGGTACCTTCACTACCGCTTTTGCCCAGCGCTTAGATGGGCTTTGCCAAATTTCGGTAAAAGAGGCAGAAAACGGTGACCGCTTAATGGCGGGCCGGGCCTATTTGGCGCCAGGCGGCAAACAAATGCTGATTGAAGGCAGTAGCTCCGCCATGCGTTTGAAGGTGACTGAAGGCCCCGAGACGTTGGTTTATAAGCCGTCGGTAGATATCACCTTCGCCTCAGCGGCCAAAATTTCCGGTGACGTACTGGCGGTTATTCTGACCGGTATGGGCGCTGATGGCCGCGACGGGTCACGTCTGCTTAAGGCCCAGGGCGCAACGCTGTTTGCGCAAGATGAAGCCAGCTGTGTGGTTTACGGTATGCCGCAAGCGGTAACGGCGGCTGGCCTTACCGATGAATCCATCAGTCTTGAACGTATTGCCGGGCGTATTCTTGCCGAGATCGGCCATGGATAGACTGGCTCTTCCCGCGGTATTGCTAGGGGTCGGGGTCATTGTTCTCGCCCTTTGGCTTGAAGGCGGGCATTTGTCCAGTTTACTCAATGGCCCAGCGGTGTTGATTGTCGTTGTTGGCTCCTTTATTGCCACCTTGGTGCAGAGTCCGTGGCCGCGTTTACGGCGCTGGCTGGTGTTATGCCAATGGCTGGTTACGCCGCCGCGTCAGGATATTGACGCGCTGCTGGATAACTTTCAGCACTGGAGCCAGCAATGCCGTAATCAGGGAATTTTGGCACTAGAAAACGCTTCCGAAAGCTACCCCGAACCTTTTGTACGAAAAGGCCTGCAGATGCTGGTTGACGGTGCCACCCCAGAGCAAGTTCGCGAGTTGTTAGAAAGTGACTTGTATTTGCGCCAGGACAGCGATTACAAAGCGGCTGATATTTTTCAGATGATGGGCGGCTACGCACCCACCATGGGGATTTTGGGCGCGGTTTTAGGGCTCATTCAAGCCATGGGGCAATTGACTAACCCTGAAGCGCTCGGCAGCGGTATCGCCACCGCCTTTGTGGCCACTATCTACGGCGTTGGCTTTGCCAACTTGATTTTTTTGCCGTTAGGCGGCCGTTTACATGCATTAATTGACCAGCGCAGCCGTTACCAGGAGGCGGCCATTGTCGGCTTGATGTCGCTGGGACTGGGGGAACACCCAGCCAAAGTGGCGATGAAGCTGCACAGCTATCAAGGGGACTGATGTGTATCGCTATCGGCGTCAACATAAAGTCATGCATAAAGACAATAGCGACCGTTGGTTGGTGTCTTATGCTGACTATATGACGTTGATGTTTGCGCTGTTTGTGGTGCTTTATGCTTTTGTTCTTCTTGAGAAAGATGAATTTAAAGACGTTGTATCCAACCTTGAAAGCGCCATTCAAAAAGTGGCCAAGCCGGGCAAAAAGGCTGCCGAAGAGCCGGCCACTACCGATGCAAAGGCCTCCCCACAAACCCAAAGTGTGTTACCCGATGGTGCCGGTCTTTTGCCGGGCGGCCAGCAGATAAAAGAACAAGGGCAGGGTAAAGCCGCTGCCGACGACGGTATGCTGGCCAACGAACCGAATCATATTAAGGGTGAACCACTTGCCGCCTTAGCAGCGCAGTTGAAACAAGCCTTGGCTGACAACCAGCAGCTAGGCGGCGCTAAACTGCGCCTTGGCGAGCAGTGGCTCACCCTTGAACTCCCTGACAGTCTGCTCTTTTCAAGAGCCAGTGCTACCCTACAAAAACCGGCACAGCAATTGCTTGCATCCTTAGCGCCGACCTTAAAGTCGGCAAATAACTATATCCGGGTCCGCGGATATACCGACAGTACCCCCATCAGCGATGCGTTATTTGCGTCCAATTGGGAATTGTCGGCAGCCAGAGCGGCTGCGGTGCTTCGGCAACTGATTGCCGATGGTGTAGAGCCGCCACGGTTGGCTATCGAAGGTTATGGCGCATACGGCGATGAGCCGGTAATGCCCGCCGAAGACCGGCGCCGTGTGGTTTTGGCGTTGTCGGTTTACGGCTGGGAAAAGCCCAAGCCACTGCCGTCTAAGCCAATGCCAGGGGACCCCAAGATCAAGGAAGTGAGCTTGCCCGGTGGCGGGATACGTATTACTTCCGGGGATGACAACTGAGGCGATGAGAACAGCGTGAATATCTGGACAGTTGCAAACCAGAAGGGTGGTGTTGGTAAAACCACCACTACTGTTACCCTTGGCGCACTTTTGGCCGCCAGAGGTGAGCCGGTGCTGCTTATAGACATGGATCCCCATGCCTCTTTGACCAGCTATTTCAATCGCACCCCCGAAGCGCTGGAAGCAACGCTGTTTGATTTGATGTCCAATGCCCAGTTAACGCCTGCACTGATTGATAAAGCCACCATTGAGGTCGGGCAGAATCTCTATATGTGGCCTGCCGCCATGGAGCTGGCCACCCTTGACAGACAATTGGGCAGCCGGGAAGGCCTTGGCCTGTTGCTTAAACAGTTATTGGATAAGCTCGACGGCCTATATGCCCATGTGCTTATTGACTGCCCGCCAGTATTAGGTGTGTTGATGGTAAATGCCCTAGCGGCTTGTCAGCGCGTACTGGTTCCCGTACAAACCGAATTTTTGGCTATTAAGGGCTTGGAGCGGATGCTCAGAACCCTATCGATGATGGAAAAATCCCTCAAAGGCCAGCGCCAGGTCACCATAGTGCCTACCATGTTCGACAAACGTACCCGTGCTTCCATTGATGCTATTCGTGAGCTGCGCCAAGAATATAGTGAGCAGGTCTGGCCGGGTATGGTACCGGTGGATACCCGTTTTCGTGATGCCAGCCGTGAGCATGTGCCTTTACCGGTGATGGCACCTTTAGCACGTGGCGTCCAAGCTTATGAAAAGTTGCTTGAAATGTTGCTGCCGGTGGAGGTGAGCGCATGAGCTTAATGGACGACTACTTTGCTGCTCTGTTGGCAGAACCTGCCCCTAAGGCCAAAGCGGACCCCCAGCCTGAGCCAGCGCCTAAGGCTGAGCCAAAACCGGCTAAGCCCTATGCCGAACGTCCAGCGCCTGCCAGCGATGATAAAGAAGCATTAAACAAACTGTTGGCACAAGTTAGGGCAGCCCAACAGGAAATTGCGCCGCCTAAAGTTGAAGCGCCAGTTGCCGCCCCGAAAATTGAGGCTAAGGTTGAGGCACCTATTGCGCCGCCTAAGGTTGAAGTTGAGGTTAAAACCGAAGTTCAAACGCCGGCGCCGGTAGCCAAGTCGATAAATGCCGAGCCGCCTGCGCCGGTGGCTCCTGACGACGATGTCGTCCGTGAGGGTGATTTTCAGGTATTACTGTTCGATGTGTCCGGACTTGAATTAGCGGTGCCACTGGATAAGCTTGGTGGAATTCACCAAGTTACCGAAATTAGTCCATTATTTGGTAAGCCTGATTGGTTTAAAGGGCTAATGTTGCATCGTGACCAAAAAATGCGGGTTGTGGATACGGCACGCTGGGTGATGCCTGATAAAATTAAACATCAAGAAAATGAAGAACATTACCGATATCTAGTGATGTTAGGTGACAGTCCTTGGGGGCTAGCCTGTGATAGTTTGGTCCGCACCGAACGGATTGACGGTAGTTCGGTTCGTTGGCGCCAGGGCGGGAGTAAGCGTCCATGGCTTGCGGGCATGGTAAAAGAAAAAATGTGTGCCTTGCTTGACGTGGATGCCCTGCTGGGCATGCTCGACAAAGGCCTTGGCGGTCTGGATCTGGAAGATAAGAAGGGTAAAGCATGAGCAATAAGCAAAAGCTATCGAAAGTGGCTGAGGCCAACGATGAAGTCCTGCAGTGGGTTACCTTCCAGCTTGATAACGAAACCTATGGCATCAATGTGATGCAGGTTCAGGAAGTGCTGCGTTACAGCGAAATTGCCCCGGTACCGGGTGCTCCAGACTATGTGCTGGGGATCATTAACCTGCGTGGCAACGTGGTAACCGTTATAGATACCAGAGCGCGCTTTGGTCTGGCATCTTCTGAGGTGAGCGATCAGTCACGTATCGTGATCATCGAGGCCGAAAAAGAAGTGATTGGTATCTTGGTTGATGCAGTTGCTGAAGTTGTTTACCTCAAACGCTCTGAAATCGAAGTGGCGCCGAACGTGGGTACTGAAGAAAGTGCCAAATTTATTCAAGGCGTGTCTAACCGCGATGGCGAGCTGCTCATTCTGGTGGATCTCAATAAGATGCTCACCGATGAGGAATGGGAAGAGATAATGAATCTGTGATGGAGACTGTCACTTCATCCCTTGAAGCCCTCTTGCTGTTGTTGCTGGTTGCGGTTATTGCCCTGATGTATCGTCGCCAGTCTTTACTTGCTGCGCGGGTTAATGACCTAGAGCAGCAGCTGCAAAAACGCGAGAATCAGCTTCATGAGATCCATTCTGGTGCCCTAGGGATGGGGCAACGCTTGTTAAGCCTGGCTGCCGACGTTGAAAGACTGCAAGGCACGCATGATGAGCTTAAAAGCATTGACCCTCAAGGTAAGCTATACAGCCGGGCCGCTAAAATGGTGGCGCTAGGGGCCGATATTGAAGAGCTGATGCGCGAATGTGAATTGCCCCGCGCCGAAGCCGAACTGCTGTTTAACCTTCATAAAAAACCTTAACCCTTGGCGCGAATGCCGCCTGCGGGTGTGCGCCAATACTCGGGTTCTTTCCCCATCAGCAACCAAGCATAGGCGATAAGCTCCGCCACAATCTGGTAGAGCTGTGGCGCAATAGCATCGCCTTCCTCTAAACGCATCAAGGTGGCTAACAGTGCTGGATCTTCATGAAGCAGCAATCCCTGTTCCTGGGCTTTTTCAATCAAGGCCCTGGCTTGGTCACCGCTGATTTTAAAATCCAGCTTGGGCGGGCTTTTGCCGTCGTAAGAAAGGCCCACTGCGCTTTGCTGTTTTTCATCTGTCATCATTAAACCATTTCGTTGATGCCCCCAACCGGGGGAATGAGTTTTTTGGGAACCTTACCTTGAAAGCTCATCAGGCTTGGGGTTAAGTCTAAGTCGGCAAGCCGTGAGGCAAGGCGCGGCAGGGTTTCATCGACGCGGGCTTTAAGGCGCTCTGAATCTGCATAAAAGCGCACCTCATTGACACCCGCTTTGACAAGGAGGCGGCCAAGGTTAGGAATGGGAAACAACAGCGTTAGTACCATCGGTTGTTTCTGCTTGTCTTGTTCTTGTTTCGTTTTTGGCCAGGCCATTTCCAACCAGTCGTCGACAAAGGGTAGGGGCAGTGCCCAGAACAAGGTATCCTGTCTTGATTGTACCTGTGCCTGCTCTAGACGGCCGAGGCCGTCTGAAAGTAATTTCTTTTGGTCATCGCTTAATGCATCAAGAAACTGTGCTAATGGCGCGGGTAAAGGGAATTTACCTTGTTGCAGGCGAGCACCGACAGCGGCCAGTAGCCATTGACGTACCGGCATGAATTGACTTTTTTGCGGCATAAGCAAACTGGTCAGTAACTGGGGTAGCTGGCTTAATAGTTGGCTGGGGAGTTCTTGGGTTAACGCCGCGCCGCTCGGGCTCGGTAAAGTCAAGCCAATCGCCAGCCTCGCCATTTCTGCCGGTGCAATAGGTGGCCTTGGGCTCATCGCCTGTGCCTTGGGCGGGGTAACTTGGTTGCCTGCTAATATTGCCGCCGCAGGAAGATTATGGGGTACTTTCATTGTCTCTTTCTTTATCCAGCATCGCCTGATTAAATCAGTATGCTATTATCCCGGCTGTATCGGTTTTGGACGTTCTGAGTGATCTATCCCATTATTTTTGTTAATAATTTGTCTTGTGTCCGTGAGGAACGTCAGCTTTTTGAAGACCTTTCCTTTACCTTAGCGACCACCGAGCTGGTACAAGTTGAGGGCCCGAATGGTGTTGGCAAGAGCACCCTATTGGCAATTGTGGCCGGTATTGGCGCTCGTGCCAGTGGTGAAATCCATTATCAGGGCCAGCCTATCGACCGCGTAAAAAAACACTACCACGAAGATCTGCTGTTTATTGGCCATCAAAGTGGCATCAATACAGTATTAACGCCACTGGAAAACCTGGCGTTTTATACCAAGATGCAGCCTTGCCATGATATTGATCACTGGGACGTGTTGGAAAAGGTCGGCTTGTTGGGGTTTGAAGATGTACCGGTTGACCAGCTTTCCGCTGGCCAGCAGCGCCGTGTCGCCCTGACCAGGCTCTGGCTAAGTAAAGCCCGCTTGTGGATTTTGGATGAACCCTTCACCGCTATTGATAAAGCCGGCGTAACACTGCTTGAAAACAAACTTCAGCAGCACTGCCAACAGGGTGGTGCTGCGCTTATTACCACTCACCAAGATCTCAATATTCCGGTAACCCGGCGTTTGGTGCTGGAGCCGGTGTTATGAGGCAGATTTTTTTCGCACTTATTCAACGGGACTTGGCCATTGCCTTTCGTAAAAAGGCTGACATTCTCAATCCGCTTATTTTTTATGTGCTGGTGATCACCTTATTTCCGTTGGGATTGGGCCCAGAGCCCAAACTTTTAGCACAAGTCGCACCGGGGATCATTTGGGTGGCGGTGTTGCTCAGTGCCTTGTTGTCTTTTGAGCGGCTTTTTCGTGACGATTTAGCCGACGGTAGCTTGCAACAGATGATGCTAACGCCGCTACCGTTGCCCTGGGTGGCGCTGGCGAAAGTGATTAGTCATTGGTTATTGACGGCACTACCGTTAATGTTGCTATCACCTTTGGCGGCCATCTTACTTTCCCTTAGCTGGCAAGGATGGCTGGCTTTATTGCTAACACTATTGGCCGGAACCCCGGCGCTCAGCCTTGTTGGCGCCGTTGGTGTGGCATTAACGGTTGGTCTCAAGCGCGGTGGTATTCTGCTTAGCCTATTGGTGTTGCCGCTTTATATTCCGGTACTTATTTTTGCCGTCGGTGCCATGGAGGCGGCCAATCTTGATTTTGGATACACTGGGCAATTGGCGTTGCTAGGGGCCTTCAGTCTCGGGGCGCTAACGCTCTGTCCTTTTGCGATTGCTGCCGCCTTGCGTATCAGTATTAACGGATAGTTGGAACAAGCATGTGGAATTGGTTACATCCTTATGCCAAGCCTGAACGGGCTTATCAGTTGTGTAAGCGCTTAATGCCTTGGTTGTTATGGCCAAGCCTGATTATCATTTTGATTGGCACGGTGTGGGGGCTTGCCTTTGCACCGGCTGATTACCAGCAAGGCAATAGTTTTCGCATTATTTATATCCATGTGCCTACTGCGATGCTGGCAATGAGCGGTTATTTAGCGATGGCTATTGGCGGCTTTATTGGCTTGGTGTGGCAGGTAAGACTGGCTGAACTCAGTATTCAGGCTATTGCCCCTGTTGGCGCCGTATTTACCTTTTTATCGCTTTTTACTGGCGCAGTATGGGGTAAGCCAACGTGGGGTACCTGGTGGGTGTGGGACGCGCGTCTTACATCACAACTTATTTTATTGTTTCTGTACTTGGGCGTTATCGCTTTATATGGTGCCTTCAGCGATAAGCGCACCGCTGGCCGAGCGGCGGGCATTTTGGCGTTAGTCGGGGTGATCAACTTACCGATCATTCATTATTCGGTGCAATGGTGGAATACCCTGCACCAAGGCGCCACCATCAGCCGGTTTGCTAAACCTGATATGGCCGACAGCATGCTTTGGCCATTATTAATTAATCTGCTCGGATTCGCATTGCTATTGGGTGCACTGTCCATGAAACGCATGGCAACGCTGATTTTGAGTATGGAGTCGCGCAGGCCTTGGGTGGCTAAGTTGTTGGAGCGGCACTGATGTATTTTCATAGTTTTAAGGCATTTTTGGCCCAAGGGCATCACGGCTTTTACGTTTGGTTGGCCTATGGCACAACCTTAACTGCCTTGATTTTATTAGTACTGTGGTTGTGGGGGCAGGAACGCGCTCTAATTCGAAGTCTGCAAAAACGCCAAGCCCGGATGCAACGGCAAGCAAGAAGACAACAAGGGGAAAGTCGTAATGAACCCTCGTCGTAAGATGCGCTTAATGGTGGTCAGCGCCATTGTGCTTGGCTTGGCGTTGGCAACCGGGCTGGTGCTTTACGCCATGAGCCAAAACATCAACCTATTTTTTACCCCTAGCGAAATTGAAAGTGGCAAGGACGGCGTAAAACCGCACCCTGGCCAAACGTTGCGCATTGGTGGTTTAGTTGTACCTGGCTCGGTTAAGCGCAACGATAAAACCTTGGACGTGCATTTTGATTTAACCGACAACAGCGGTTTTAAAGTCAGAGTGTTCTATTCTGGCATCCTGCCCGACCTTTTCCGCGAAGGGCAGGGCATTGTTGCCCAAGGTACCTTCACTAAAAACGGCACCATTCGAGCTTCACAGGTGCTGGCTAAACACGATGAAAAATACATGCCGCCTGAAGTCGCGGACGCTGCGAACAAGATGCACCAGCGAGGCGTAAATGGTTCCTGAACTTGGTCACTTTGCATTGATGTTGGCGCTTGGGCTGGCATTACTTTCCTGTTTTTATCCGCTTTGGGGCGCTGCTAGAGGGCAAGTCCGGTTAATGGCCATGGCAAGGCCATTGGCGTTAGGCCAGTTTGTGTTGGTCGCACTGAGCTTTGCCTCTTTGGTTTATGCCTTTATTAGCAACGATTTTACCCTGGCCTATGTCGCGGATAACTCCAATACTCAGCTGCCGCTGGTTTATCGCATTTGTGCTACCTGGGGCGCTCATGAAGGCTCCCTTTTATTGTGGGTATTGATCTTAACCGGCTGGGCCGCAGCAGTGGCGCTGTTTTCCCGCTCCTTGCCGTTACCTGCGGTTGCGCGGGTATTGTCGGTTATGGGCATGGTTTCCACTGGCTTTTTGCTGTTTATTTTATTTACCTCCGATCCCTTTTCCCGCTCGTTGCCGTTTTACCCTGTTGATGGCGCCGACCTAAACCCTATGCTTCAAGACCCGGGCTTAGTGGTGCATCCGCCGATGCTTTACATGGGCTATGTGGGATTTTCGGTGGCTTTTGCCTTTGCTATTGCGGCGCTGCTGTCAGGTAAACTTGATACGGCCTGGGCGCGGTGGTCACGGCCCTGGACGGCAGCGGCGTGGCTGTTTTTAACCATCGGCATTACCCTCGGTTCTTGGTGGTCATACTATGAGCTGGGCTGGGGCGGCTGGTGGTTCTGGGACCCGGTTGAAAACGCCTCTTTCATGCCATGGCTGGCGGGTACTGCGCTGCTGCACTCGCTGTCGGTAGCCGAGAAACGCGGTGTATTCAAAGCCTGGACGGTGTTATTAGCCATTGCGGCATTTTCACTAAGCCTAATGGGAACCTTCTTAGTGCGTTCTGGGGTGTTGGTGTCGGTGCATGCCTTTGCCACTGACCCTACCCGGGGCCTTTTTATCCTGACCTTCCTTATCATCGTTATTGGCGCCAGCCTGACGCTTTATGCGTTTAGGGCGTCCAAGGTTAAAAGTCAGGGCAGTTTTACCCTACTGAGCCGCGAAAGCTTGCTGCTGAGCAACAACGTCTTTTTGTCTACCGCCTGCATCATTGTGTTGGTGGGAACCTTGATGCCGCTGGTACATAAGGAAATGGGCTTGGGCTCTATCTCGGTTGGGGCGCCTTTTTTCAATGGGCTTTTCACTTGGCTGTTTGTGCCGTTTGCGTTTGCCATGGGCGCAGGTCCATTAGCGCGTTGGAAGCGTGAACCGGCCAAAGCGCTATTAAAGCGTCTGTCGTTAGCCTTTGTTTTGAGTTTAGTGGTGGGTATTTTGCTGCCCTTGCTGTTAGCGGGCAATGCTAATGGTTATGCGATGCTGGGCTTGGTGCTGAGCATTTTTGTACTCATCACCACCATCCAAGAAGTACAATTGCGTGTCGGTAATCGCTTTGGTTTCTTTAAAGGACTGAAGATGCTGAACCGCAGCCACTGGGCAATGATCTTGGGCCATTTAGGGTTGGCGGTGACCGTGGTCGGTATTGCCTTAACCACCAGCTATTCGCAAGAAAAAGACATTCGGTTGAAGCCAGGGCAGAGCTATGAGCTGTCGGGTTACCGCTTTCATTTTGACGATATGACCCCCGTTAAAGGCGCCAACTACGACGGCTATGGCGCGCACTTTACGGTGACAAAAGACGGCGAGCAAGTTGCTGTTTTAGAACCGCAAAAACGTTTTTACCCGGTGGCGCGTTCGGTGATGACCGAAGCGGGTATCGACGGCGGTTTTATTCGTGACCTTTATATTGCTTTAGGTGAACAGCTAGATGATGGCTCTTGGGCCATCCGTGTGCATGTGAAGCCTTTTGTGCGTTGGATATGGTGGGGCGGTATTGTCATGGCCTTTGCCGGCGTGCTGATTGTGAGCGACAAACGTTATCGCTTTGCACGAATGAAGGAGGCACAGGCATGAAAAAGCTCTGGTTATTACTGCCACTGGCCTGTTTTCTGGTTTTGGCTTGTTTCTTATATAAGAGCCTGTATTCCGACCCCCGTACCTTAAATTCGGTGCTGGTGGGGAAACCGGTACCTGAATTTAATGTGCCTGATTTGTTTGACCCGGCGCAGCATCATACCCAAACGCTACTCGCCACGGGCCAGCCTACCTTACTTAATGTCTGGGCAACCTGGTGCCCAACCTGTTATGCCGAGCACCAATATCTAAATAAGTTGGCGGAGCAGGGGGTACGTATTGTCGGGGTTAATTACAAGGACAAGCGCGACGCGGCTATGCAGTGGCTCGGTAAGCTGGGTAACCCTTATGAGGCGGTGCTGTCTGATCCCAAAGGCATGCTAGGGTTGAACTTGGGTGTCTACGGTGCCCCTGAAACTTTCCTTGTTGATGGAAAAGGAATCATCCGATATCGCCAAGTTGGGGATGTTACTGAGAAGGTGTGGAATGACACCCTTAAGCCACTCTACAACGGACTTAAGCCATGATGAAAACGCTGCTGTATATCATGCTGCTACCTGCAGCACTCTATTGCGTTGTCGCTGCTGCGGCCATTGACACTTATACGTTCTCAGATCCTGCTAAAGACGCGCAATTTCATGAGCTTATTAAGGAGCTGCGCTGTCCTAAATGCCAAAATCAAGATATTGGCGACTCCGACGCTGAACTGGCCAAGGATCTGCGGGATAAAGTGTATAAAATGACCGAGGCCGGTAAGAGCCGAGACCAAATCATCGACTACATGAAAGCCCGTTATGGTGACTTCATTCATTACCAGCCACCACTGCGTTTAGATACCATCATCCTTTGGCTTGCGCCTTTTCTGGTGCTGGTTGGCGGTCTTGTTTTTATTTTCGTGCGGGCCAGTAAGGAGCAAGCATCTCCTTTGAACGCCGAAGAAAACAGACGGCTCTCCAAGCTGCTAAACGAGAAGGAAAACCATCAATGATTTGGTTGTACCTAGTAATGGCCATCATGCTGATTGTGGCCATTGCCTTGGTTTTCGTGCCGTTGTGGACAGATTCCACACTCTCACAGCAGCAACTTAATCTTCAGCTGTATCAAGACCGCAAGCGTGAATTAGTGCTGGAGCAACGTCAGGGCTTGGTTGACCAAGACCGTTTTGATGAACTCGACAGTGAGCTTAAGCGCAGCTTACTGGATGACGCTGAGCAACAGGAAAAATCGCAACAGTCTGTTAACTGGATAGTTTTGTTACCCGGCGTTATTGTGCTGCTGCTTTGCTCCCTGGGTATGTACGCCCACTTTGGTAACAGTCAGCAGTTAAGCCATTGGCAGCAGGTAATGAAACAGCTGCCAGACTTGGCGCAAAAGGCGTTAAAGCCGGCGGCTGGCCACGAGCTTAACCGCCAGCAAATGCAAGATTTAGCCTTGGGTATTCGAACTCGCCTGAGCGAACAAGACGACACTAATGCCTGGGTTTTCCTCGGCCGTGTCGGTTTTGCATTGGGTGAGAAAGAATTGGCAGTTGGGGCTTATCAAAAAGCCCTTGATAGAGCGCCGGATGATAAGGCGGCTTTATTGGGGTTAGCGCAGGTGAAACTGCTGAGCGGTGATAAAGCCGATTTAGCCGATGCTGACACCTCGCTGAAGAAGCTGTTGGCTCTTGAGCCGGGCAATACAGATGCCTTGTTGCTTCAAGGCTTTGTGGCCTACCAAAGGCAAGATTACAAGCAAGCCATGGCAGTATGGCAGGATCTGGCGGATAATCTGCCAGCCAATGACCCAAGGGCGGCGATGGTGGCAGCACGTATTGCTGATGCCAAGAGTAAGTTAAAAGGTGCTGGCCGTAAGTTACTGGTGAAGATCAGTGTGTCGCCCGAATTAAAGGCATCACTTCCTGATTCGGCGGTACTGTTTGTGTACGCAAAAGCAGCCGCGGGTGGGCCACCCTTGGCGGCTGTGCGGCTACCGCTAACGCGTTTGCCGACGGAAGTGGAATTATCTGGAAGTACCTCGATGATACCCGGTCGCAGCTTGGCTGATGCTAGCAGTTATATCGTCGGTGCCCGGGTTAGCCAAAGTGGTCAGATAGGCAAGGTGCAAAGCGGGGATCTCAGCGGTGAGAAAGGTCCTGTCAGTGCTGCTGAGCAGCAAATAAGCTTGGTTATAGATAAAAGGACAAAGTAAATGCGCCGGTTGTTGCCTCTATGCTTAGTTGTTCTCGCTGGTTGCGCCAGCGAGCCTCAGGTATTGCCTGATGCTAAGCCTCCTGTGCTCAAAGCCGCTAATCAACGCGATCCGCTGGAAAGCTTCAACAGAGAAATGTGGACACTTAACTGGGACGTGCTTGACCCTAATGTTTCCAGGCCGGTCACCGTTGCCTATACCAAACATGTACCAACTCCTATTCAAAAGGGGCTGCTCAATTTTGCACAGAACCTGTCTGAGCCAGCTAGCGCCGTTAATCAGTTATTGCGTTTCCAATTTAAACGTAGTGGCGAAACCCTCGGGCGTTTTCTGTTAAACACCACCTTTGGCTTATTGGGCTTTATTGATGTGGCGTCAATGACTGGCCTTGATCGCCATGAAACCGGTTTTGGTGAGGTGCTGGGCTATTACGGTGTTGCCGATGGTCCTTTTTTGATGCTACCGGTACTTGGGCCGACTACGCCGCGTGAAGAGGCGGGTGATTTTGTCGACTTGCTTTACCCGCCTTTGGCACTGCTGAACTTTACCGAAAAAGCCATTCGCTGGGGTATTGAGGGTATTGACGACAGAGCCAAGCTAATACCTCAAGAAGGGCTTATTAATCAAAGTGTTGACCCTTATTCTTTCATCCGGGAGGCTTACTTCCAGAAGGAATACTTTGACACCTTTGGTCAACCAATGCCGCAACCGAAACAAGACGATTTTGATATCGATAAATACCTGGATGAAGATTCCGGACAATAAAAAGGGCCCAAGGGCCCTTTTTTGTGGTTTAGGATTTATTAGCGTTGAGCCGCTTTACTCATTTGGCTATTTATTAAACGCCCTTGTCTGCTAGTCTGAAGCTTCTGTTTGCCGCAGCATTGACAGAAAGACCCTATTGAACAAGTTTTAAAGTATTGAGTAGTACAGGACAAGGAGCCTCGGGCTCCTTTTTTACGCTATGAAAAGAGAACGCATACTCGTTGTTGATGATGAACCGGTTTTTCTAAAGCTGGTTACGGCTTTTCTTGAACGCCTGGATTTTGAGGTCTTAGGTGCAGGTAGCTTGCGGGCGGCGTTAAACACGCTGGAGCAAGAAGCGGTGGATCTGGTGCTTTGCGATCTCAAATTGGGTGATGGCAGCGGTATGACCTTGCTTGAACATGTCAGGGACAAGTTCCTTGATTTGCCGGTGGTGATGATATCTGGCAAAGCCGATATGGATGATGTTACTACCGCCCTACGCTTAGGGGCGAGTGATGTGCTACTCAAACCCATTAACGAGTTAGCGATGCTTGAGTACGCTGTTGAGTCGGCTCTGGAACGTTACCGCTTACAAGCTGAGAATCGCCGGCTTACCGAAGAGCTAGAAGCTGCCAATGTTGAGTTACAACTTAACCTGCGCATGCTGGAAGAAAGTAAACTGGCGGGCAGAGAAGTGCAGCAGCAGATGTTTCCCGAACCTTTGCTGCGTTGGCACGAGGTAACGCTGCGTTATCAGCTGTTTACTGCCAGTGAGATCGCCGACCAGTTCGTTGATTATGTCGCCTTGGATGACCGCTATTTGGTGGTGCTTGTGGCGCGCTTTGGTCATGCTAGTTCCAATAGCGCCTTTTTGTCCGTGGTACTGAAAACGCTTTTTAATCAACCCGTAAAACAGTACCGTGCAGGTGAGCCATCGCTACTGCTGAACCCGGCGCCCTTCTTGGACTATTTGAATGTTGAGCTGTTAAAAAGCCAGCTTGAGCAGCCTGTCAGGGCGCTTTATATGGTGATTGACCGGGAAAAACACCAGGTGCGTTACGGCAATGCCGGCTATACGCCGGTACCGGTGCACTCGGGAGAAGCCATGGATGAAGGCCAAGCGCCGCTCGGCATGTTTGAATGGAGTCGGTATTTGGAGTCTGTGCACGACTTTGTTGCTCAAACACAAATATTGCTGGCAAATCGCCACCTGGCCTGGAAGTGGCCGATGGATCCGCAAAAGGCTATTTCTGAGCAACTTGCATTACCTGAGGAAGGTGGCCGCGACGAAGATCTGCTGCTGCTGGGGATTTTCCAAGAAGCCCGACACTAGGCTACAAGCGGTCTAGCTGCGCAAATCCTTAACTATGCAACTACACTGATATGGCCTAAAGCCAATGATTGGTTGTAGGGAAGTGCATAAGAGTAAAAGGATAAGCCATGGCAGGAATTGGTGTTTGCGGCGACCCCTCCACGTCCGCACTCGAACAAATGCTGATGTTAACCGCCAGGGCACTGGGCGTTGAGCGCATGGGCCTCACTTGCCAGCGCCGCCGTATCAGTTGGTTTTACCCTTCCGACCCAACAGAACAGCTCCTGCCGCTGGTCAGGCACGCCAAAAAGCAATATTTCAACGACGCCGTATTGCTGTTATTGCCCGTTTTAGAAGACGACAACGTGGTAGCAACGCTGGGGGTGTGGCAACACAAAGACGACTTTCCTCCCGGTTTAGAGCAAGTAGCAGAGTTATTTGCGCAAGAACTAAAATTGCGCGATTTACTGAGTCATGTGCCTCTTGACCAAACCAAACTGAAAGATAGCCCTGTGGTTATGGTGATGTGGGAAGCCAACCCTGCCTTACCGGTGTGCTTTATCAGTGATAATGCACAAGCTCTGCTTGGAATGGATGTTATGGCTATTCGCAGCGGTGAGGCTCGGTTTGAGGATTGGCTTAACGATGACGATGTAAAAGCGTTCTTAAGGCTATTAAATGCCCATGTCCGTGGGGCCCGGCAGTCAGAGCTTGATTACCGGCTAAAGGGCGCCAATGGCAAGGTGCATTGGGTTCGCCAGTACAGCGTTGCCCAGTACGACATCAATGGCAATGTGACAGCCATTTACGGCTACCTGCTAGAACAAACCCATCGCAAGCTGCTGGAATTACAAATTAAGGCAACCCGTGACCGGCTGTCGATGGTGATGGAAGCGTCTGCCATGGGAGTGGC
The DNA here is from genome assembly GCF_003367375.1 of Gallaecimonas mangrovi. Lineage (GTDB taxonomy): Bacteria > Pseudomonadota > Gammaproteobacteria > Enterobacterales > Gallaecimonadaceae > Gallaecimonas > Gallaecimonas mangrovi. The sequence continues at coordinate 2,572,418 of NZ_CP031416.1, read as the reverse complement.
TGATTGGGACCTGCTGCAAGATCAGTTGTTATTAAGCCCACAGCTCAGTTTTATGTTGGGGGTTAGCCCGGAAGAGCTGGAGCCTTGTTTGCATTCTTGGCAGCAGTTTATTCACCCTGCTGATAGTGCCCAGGTTGAAGAAGCCTTGAAACGGCATTTAGCGGCGCTAACCAAGGGTTTTCACTGTGAATACCGGATCATTCGCCCCAGTGGCGATATTCGCTGGTTGGAATCTCATGGTCGTGTTGTTGAATACAGTAAAGATGGCGAACCGCTGCGGATGCTGTTCATGCATCAAGACATCAGTGCGAGAAAGTCAGAAGAAAGGGCAAGGGAGCGCCAGCAAGCACTTCTTAACCTGATACACCAGGCCCAGTCGCAATTTTTAGAAGAACAAAACCTTTCTGCCTCGTGTGACGGTATTTTTGAGTCTCTGCTGGCAATAGCGGAAAGCCAGTTTGGCTTTATCAGCGAAGTGCACCACACCGAGAAGGGCTTGCCGTACATGCGGGTACAAACCATTTCTGATATCAGTTGGGATGCCACCAGCCGAGCCCTGTATCAAAAGCACATTGAAAGCGGTTTGGAATTTCACAACATGAACACGCTGTTTGGCCAAGCCATTGTCACTGGCAAGCCCGTTATTTCAAACAACGTTAGGCGTGACCCTCACTCCGGAGGAACGCCCAAAGGCCACCCGCCGCTGGAGTCTTTCCTCGGGCTACCTATTAGTTATCGTGGCGAGCTGCTTGGTGTGGTAGGGCTGGCTAACCGTTCCGAAGGGTACTCAGAAGAAGAGGTTCGCTTTCTTAATCCATTAATCGATACCTTGGGGATGTTGATGCATGCCCGTTTGGTAGAGAAAGCACGCTGTGAAGCTGAGGCGGAGTTAGCGCTTTTGGCTAGTACCGATATGCTAACGGGCCTTTTAAATCGTCGCGCTTTTATGCGGGCAATGAACGAAATTATTGACGAAGGGCAAAAGTACACACTGGTGGTGATGGACCTTGACCACTTCAAGTTAATTAACGATACCTTTGGTCACAGTGTTGGTGACCAGGTGCTCAAGCACTTTGCCGACATCATTAAAGAACATGTTGAAAGTACCGATGTGCTAGCGCGTATCGGTGGTGAGGAATTTGTTTGGCTGTTTAAATCGAAAGAACCTGATAATGGTTATGCCAGAACCGAAAAAGTGCGGGAAGCGGTTTGTGCTACCCCTCTTGTCCATAATGGTAAAGAAGTCACCTTAACGGTAAGCCTGGGTGTTACGGTACTGGGCGGAAAAGACAAGAACGGTGATGAAGCGTTAAACCGTGCCGATGCTGCGCTTTATGAAGCGAAGAAAAAGGGGCGAAACCAAACGGTTGCTGCATAAAAAAGGGCCCGCCGGGCCCTTTTTTATTAACGCACCATATGCAAGAACTGCATATGTTTTTCATACTGGTCAAGAATATCGTTAACCACTTGTTCTTTGGTATAACCATACACGTCGTAGCCTTGGCCACCTTCACGGAGGTGAACTTCTGCCCGAAAGTGTTTGGCTTCATCCTTTTCGGTGAAATTAAACTCCGGAAAGGCAAAGGTTGGTGCGGTATAGCCTCTGGCGCGCACCTCGTAAATGAAGTCGATTTCCTCGCCGTGAGAAACCACGATTGCTGCCCTATCGTCCTGATCTTCTTTAACGACGACTTCCATTTCTGTCGTTGTTCTTAGTTCTTCGGCAACCGAGTGCAGCACCGGCTTGACGGTTTCGTTGATGTAGGTTTTTACTTCGGCTTTTTTAGGCCAGGAAACAATCCGCTGCAGGCGGTTTTTCCAGGTGTAGCCTGCTGCTCTTGGCGCCGCGCTGCCAGCTTGTCCTGGTGGTGAGACGCTGTAACGCAAGCTGCTTTGTTTTAAACCCTCGACACGCAGTGCTTTCCACAGCGCATAGCACATGAAGAGCATAACAATGGCAAAGGGCAGGGCTGAGGCAATAGATAAGGTCTGTAAGGCTTTTAAGCCATCTTTGCCACCAGCAACCAGCAAGGCAATGGCCACGGCCCCTTCGGTGAGCGCCCAGAAGATGCGTTGCCATACCGGTGGCTCTTCACGGCCGCCCGAGGTGATCATATCAATCACTAGCGAGCCTGAGTCGGAAGAGGTAACAAAGAAGGTGACAACCAGCAAAGTCGCCAGCAGCGACATCACCCCTGACCACGGCAACTCTTTTAAGAATTTGAAAATCGCAGTAGAGGTATCTGCCTGCACGGCAGAACCAACACTATCAATGCCTTGCACCAAAATCATGTGAATTGCTGTATCGCCAAAAAAGGTCATCCACATAAAGGTGAAACCGACCGGCACACAAAGTACGCCAATTACGAACTCACGAATGGTGCGGCCTCGGGATACCCGAGCGATAAACATGCCAACGAAAGGCGACCAGGCTATCCACCAGCCCCAATAGAACAGTGTCCAACCGCCAATCCAACTGTGGTCAGGTTTATAGGCATACAAATTGAAGGTTTTGCTAACTATATCTGAAAGATAAGAACCGGTGTTTTGCACCAGCGTTTGCAGCAAAAATACGGTGGGGCCAGCCAAAAGTACGAAAAACAGCAGCAGTACCGCTAGCCCTAAATTGAGCTCTGAAAGTCGCTTAATTCCGCCATCTAGGCCAACGACGACCGATATGGTGGCGAGCAGGGTGATACCAACGATGAGCAGTATTTGTACGGTCAGGTTGGTGGGGACATCAAACAAGAACTGTAAGCCGGCGTTAACTTGCATTACGCCCAGCCCAAGTGACGTAGCAACACCAAACATGGTGCCCAAGACGGCAAAAATATCTACTGCATGGCCGATGGGACCATGTATACGTTCCCCGAGAATGGGATATAACGCTGAGCGGATAGTTAATGGCAGGCCATGCCGAAAACTAAAGTAGGCAAGCGAAAGGGCAACAACCGCATAAATGGCCCAAGCATGCATGCCCCAATGAAAGAATGTGATGCGCATGGCTTCTTTGGCCGCTGCTACCGTTTGCCCTTGACCAACGGGAGGATTGGTAAAATGCATAACCGGTTCGGCAACACCAAAAAATAACAGGCCAATGCCCATGCCGGCTGAAAACAGCATGGCAAACCAAGAACCGTAACTAAAGTCAGGTTCAATATGGTCTGGCCCCAAGCGAACTTTGCCGTAACTACTAAAAGCTAAGCCAACCACAAAAAATAAGAAAATGGCCACGGCCAGTATGTAAAACCAGCCTGTATTGGCAATTATCCAGCTTTGTACATCCCCGAAGGCGGCGCCTGCAGTCTTGGGTGCTATGACTGCAAAAAGCACCACTGCCAAAATGATGAGTGCCGAACCGAAAAAGACCGGCGGATTCATTTGCTGAGTAATGGAATTTTTAGACATAGAGAGCGTCATCCTTGCCAAACAATATAGCTAGTCTAATGGGCTATAGGCAGACCCATCAAAGATGGGTGGTTAATTATTGCGCTTTTTAGGGTTTTTATTTTGTTTGTTTACTTATGAATTGTTTTGTCTCGGACGGTATCGGTAATAAAAAGCCCCGCTTAGCGGGGCTTTTTATCGGTTAGTGCTGTTTTCTAACGGCTTCGTGATCGGCCGTCACTTCCATTTCGTCTTCGACGTTATGGGCTTTGGCTTCAGCGCCATGCATCCAGTCGATAAGTTTGTTTGAGATCAACAGCAGTACTAAGGCGGCAATAACGCCCATAGCCACAAGGCCGCCAAAGATAGCCAGTGATTTGTCTACCATAGCGGCCTCTTTCAGAGCGTCGGCGCAGTTTTTGAGGTCGAGCTCTGCAACGAGGCCTTTAGCCTTACATTGCTCGATAAAAGCGCTGTGGTTGCCTTCAACACCGATAAAGGAACCGATAAAGCCGGCAACGTAGTTTGCAAGACCTGTGAAGAAAAACCAAAGCCCCATAAAGAAAGAGGCCAGCTTCACCGGCGCTAGTTTCGTTACCATAGACAGCCCCACCGGGCTCAAGCAAAGCTCACCTAAGGTATGGAACAGGTAAGCCAATACCAGCCATGCCATAGAGGCTTTAGCATCCTCGGTACCGTCGGTGATTTGCATTGATGCCCCAACCATGAACAAGAAGCCAAGGCCGAGTAGTAACAGGCCTAGGGCAAACTTGATGGGGGAGGTCGGTTCTCGGGCTCCTAACTTTATCCAGATACTGGCCAGTATCGGCGCAAAGATAACAATAAACATGGCGTTGACAGACTGAAACCAGGCTGTTGGCACCTCGAAGCTACCTAACATGCGGTCAGTAAACTTGTCGGCGTAGATATTCATCAGGCCACCGGCCTGTTCAAAACCTGCCCAGAATACGATGGTGAAAAGGCCCAGGACAAAAATAACCTTAATGCGGTCCCGCTCGATTTTGCTGAGTGGGCCTGTGGGTTTTTCTGATGCTTGCTGCTCTTGCTTTTTCAGTTTTCCTATTGGCTCTTTACCAATGTTACCCAAGAGCTTATTGCTAAAGAAAAGTTGAATGAGTACAGACAGCACCATGCCAGTACCGGCAGCTGCAAAACCGGCTTGATAGTCATTAATGAACACGCTTTGACCATCAATCACTTCGGTATGGCCAAAGTATTCGTAGGCGGCAGCAACCAAGATGCCGGCAAGAAAAGCGCCAACGTTGATACCCATATAAAAAATGGTGAAAGCGCCGTCTCGGCGATGATCGCCTTCTGTATAAAGGTCACCCACCATGGTTGAAATGTTGGGTTTAAAAAGCCCGTTACCGAGGATCAGCAGGGTAAGGCCTGCGTAGAACACCTGGGTTTCTAAGCCTGGGATCATTGCGTGAGGGGCGGCTAGGGTAAATTGCCCGATGGCCATTAAGGTACCACCGATGATAATAGACCGGCGCTGGCCAAGTACATTGTCGGCCAACCAACCGCCGATGAGTGGGGTGAGGTAAACCAGCATAGTGAAGGTGCCATAAAGGGATATCGCATCCTCTGGTGACCAACCTAAGCCTGCTCCTCCTTGCCCTTCAACTTTGTCTACCAGGTACAGCACCAGAATGGCGCGCATGGCGTAATAGGAGAAACGTTCCCACATTTCCGTTGTAAAAAGTAAAAACAAGCCTTTAGGGTGCCCTAAGAAGGTGCCCTCAGGAACGTGTTTATCCATTGTTAACTCCCCGTACCAATAAGGTTTGGTTATTGTTTTGATATGTTGACGGCTTCTTATACCGATAGGCCATAAAAAACTCAATCAAAGGGCTTTGGAGTTGTGAATTGATGCGACGGAAAGCAATTTGTCGTAGAGTAACGGCCAATGAAAGAGCATTGGCAGCGGAAAAGGCAAACTTTTTACTCAAAGATTGCAACTTGCTAAGTCTTAGGTAGACTTGGCGGCTGATGTGACATAGGAATTGTCCTGAGAGGTTCTGTGTTCGGTTGGTATCTGGTTTATTGCCGCGCTAAGCAAGAGATGCGCGCAAAGTTGAACCTCAACAATCAAGGATTCGACACTTATCTTCCCAGAGTCTTGGGCTCAAAGATCAGTCGTGGTAAACGCCAGCAAGTCGAGACTGTTCTATTTCCAAACTATCTCTTCGTTCAGCTTGACCCCGAGGGGGGCGACTTCTACAAAGTACGCTCAACCCGCGGCGTTAACGGCTTTGTGCGAAGTGGAGATAAACCCGCCAGGATCCCTTCCAAGCTCATCAAGACGCTAGCCCTCAATGAAGAACGCTTAGAAAAGGCCGGTGTTCTAAATGACGGTTATAAAGCAGGTCAACGGGTACGGCTGTTAAATGGCCCTTTCAAAGGTTTGAGTGCCATCTACCAAATGGATGATGGCGAAACCCGTATCAAGGTGATGATTGAGATACTTAATCAGCAATCGCCAGTATCGATTTCCTTAAAAGATGTTGAACGTATCTGACATTTTCATTGTCTGATGAGAGCAGCTTAGGCCTGCTTAAGTTGTTTTTATAGGGGTTAGGATCCTTGATTGGCTTAAAAGAGGTTTTTCATAGTAAAAATGCTCTCTTAACCGCTAATCTGATGCGGATCAAGGCCCAGCGTTTTGAAATGGTGATGAATATATAATGCTTTAGATATCAGCCGTATAGAGATTTTCTTGCCTATTGATATCTATGGCTTTAGTGAATGCCTGGGACTTTTCACGTTTTATCGGTGAGTATGTAGTACTTGATTAACGTTACTGATGTGCGTTGATATATGGGATTAGCAGTTAAGGATTGGCTTGATATAGCCGCTTGAGAGCTGAATAGGTAGACAACATAAAAGCTTATTTATCTATCAATTTGTAACTGATAGCGGTGTTGAGGGGCTGATTTGTTCAACTCTGTAAAGTTTACTTAAAACAAAGCCTGAATGGCATCTTGGTTAAAAAGAAGACAAATTGGTTAAACTTGAGCACTGTGGGAGCTGCAACCCAGGGGCGGTAGCGTGTGCTTTTATTGATCTATTTTCTCTTTAACTTGTTGAATTTAAATAGATTTATTTTGTCCTCTGATTTCGTTTTTGTCATCAGAGAATGTTTAGGGGATTCGTGCACTCATGTTGTGAGTACACGACATTTTAAGAATAAACGGAGCTTCGGGTGTTTAAGAAATTTGGGCTTTTCCTTTTAACGCTGGTGGTGTGGGGGACGGCATCCGCCGCGTCCCTATCAACATCGTCGATTTCACCAGCGATGATTCAGCAGTTTCAAAACATGTCCACTTCCCAACAGCAGGCTTTGGCTCAGCAATATGGTATTGATTTATCAAGCCTGACTGGCGGTTCATCTGGTAGCTCCTCCAGTGGCGCCTCTTCACAAGGTGTTCAGCAGACCCAAAGTTCGGTTCTGCAGCAGCGTCAGCTTAACCAACAGATGCTACAACAGCAGCAATCCCAGAATACTGATAATGGTACCGACAAGCCTAAGCGCTTTGGCATGAATTTATTTGATGCCGACGTCAGTATGTTTGCCCCTGTTGATACTGCTTCTGTACCCGATGATTACGTTGTTGGCCCGAACGACGTAATTGACCTTATTTTGTACGGTAAAGAGAGCCAGGAGCAAAGCTTAACGGTCTCCCGTGATGGCACCATCAACTTGCCGGATTTAGGCCCAATTAAAGTAGGGGGGCTCACATTTGGTGAAGTAAAGAAGGTAGTAAAGGCTAAGGTGAAAGATGAAATGATTGGCCAAAGTGTGGCCATTAGTCTTAGTACCATGCGCAATATCAGTGTCTTTGTTGCTGGTGAGGCTAAATATCCCGGTTCCTATTCTTTACCAGCTTTGACCACGGTTACCCAGGCCTTATTTGTTGCCGGTGGTGTAAGTGACATCGGTAGCCTGCGCCATATCGTGATAAAGCGTGGTGGAAAAACGGTACGTCATTTTGATCTTTATGACTTATTGCTAAAAGGGGACGCGTCTGACGATATTCGCCTGCAATCCGGTGATGTTGTTTTCATTCCTCCTTATACCGGCCTTGCCGAAGTCAAAGGTGAAGTGCGCCGTCCGGCATTATATGAGCTAAATAAAAACGATACGCTAGGTGATTTACTTGCAATGGCAGGGGGAGCTGACTCAGACGCTTATCCTCAGTCATCGGTTCTGGAACGTATTAATGGTCAGAACCTTCGCGATATTCAAAACGTTAATTTAACAAACAAAAAAGCGCTAGATGAGAAGGTGAGAGGTGGTGATGTACTCCGCGTAGGAGCAACCTCAGACCAAGCAACCAACGCCATTGTATTAGCTGGTGCGGTAGTTCGTCCTGGTAAATATGCCTGGCATCAAGGTATGCATGTAAATGACTTGATTCGAAGCCTTTGGGGTGATTTACGGTTGTCTGCCGACCTTGACTACGCGCTTGTCATTCGTCAGGTCAATGCGTTAGGTGACATCCAAGTTCACCAGTTCCAATTGGGTAACGCTGTTACTAAACCCTCGAGTAAAGATAATCTAACGCTTCAACCTAAAGATATTGTCCTTGTCTTTAACTATGATGATGACAACATCAATCGAAAAGATCTCAACGACTATATAACTCAAGACCTGCAACCCGTTTTGACAGCATCAAGTGACCAGCGTTGGCTGACCGGCGACTTGATGAGTAATGGCTTCCAGTACATCCAAGATAATAACGATAAGAAAAAACAGGACGTTAATTCTGTTGCTGGCATGAATATCGATGATGCGGCTACGGCCAAACAGCAACAAGATGCCGCTAATCAAATGACTACTCAGAAAACTCAGCAGCTTGCTGATGGTACTGTTGTCACCACTAATACCACTAGTGGCTCTAGTGACACTGGGTTAAGTCAAGATGAGCAACAGTCAACATTATCAGATGAAGTGAATCATCTGCTATCTAACATTTATACCGACCCTAAGCTTATTGCTTTAACACCAGAAATGAAGCGCCAAGAGCTACTTTACCCCGTAATGGCCAAGCTTAATGCGCAAGCGCGTAATGGCGCACCGCTACAGGTTGTATCTATTACAGGTGATGTAAAAGTTCCTGGTAAATACCCGCTAAGTGTTAATGGCGACATTACAGGGCTAGTTAAAGCGGCCGGTGGCTTAAGTGCTTCGGCCTATTACGGGCGAGCTGAATTAACCCGTGCCAAGGGTAATAATAAAGATCTTAATGGTATTACTGTTACTCATAAGGCAATTGATTTAGAAAATGCGATGAAAGGTGGCAATGATAATGTTGCCTTGGTGAGCCGTGATAATTTAAATATTTTTGCCACTCCTGATTGGCAAGTTGATCGTACGGTTGAAATTCGCGGTGAAGTGCGTTTTCCTGGCTCCTACACTATTCATCGTGGTGAAACATTACATGATGTAATTCAACGCGCTGGCGGTGTAACGCAATACGCCTTCGTCGATGGTGCTGTCTTTACTCGTAAACAAGTTCAAGAGCGGGAACAAATTCAGGTTAATAAGCTGATTGAGCAGTTACGTAGTACTGTCGCTACTCGTGCTTTGTCATCTAATACAACTACGATTAGCTACCAAGATGCGACCAACATGATTGGCGAGCTCCAGAATATTAAACCTGTTGGCCGTCTCGTTATTGATTTACCAGATATTTTATCTGGAGATAAAGCTGCGGATATGCAGGCTGAGGACGGCGATATTCTCTATATTCCTCGTAAAACAACAACCATTTCTGTTGTGGGTGAAGTGCAATATGCCAGTAGCCATCGTTTTAAGAAGGGATTGAATGTTGAGGACTATTTGAACCTGTCTGGCGGCTTCCGTAAGCGTGCGGATGAAAGTCGAGTGTATGTAATCCGTGCTGATGGCTCCGTTATGATTCCCAATCAAAGCCATAGTTGGTTTACATCCAATGATGATAGTCAGTTGAAACCTGGAGATACCATTGTTGTACCTTTGGATACCGAGTATCAGGATAACTTGAAGACTTGGAGCAGCGTGACTTCAATTATTTATCAGAGTGCAGTTGCGTTGGCCGCAATTTCATCACTTTAATTAAACTTAAAAAAATCCACCGCTTTCAATAACGGTGGATTTTTTAGACTGAGTTTCTTGTATGAATGAAGAAAAAGAATTTTTTAAAAATAAAATGATGACACATAATACGAATGTGAGACCCTTAAAAGAGGGGGAGGTTGACCTAAAGGATCTTTTTATCTTACTTTGGAGAAGCAAAGTATTGATCTTAATTATTTCCGCTGTATGTGCTATCGGTGGATATATCACTTCAAAATTTATGCCCGAAAAATATCAATCCCAGGCTCTAATTTCCCCTGTATCCACAGACCAGAATTCATCGTCCATCATGGGCCAGTTAGGAAGTATTGCATCTATTGCTGGTTTATCTATGGGGACAACAGGAACTGTTGATCAAACAACATTGGCTTTGCAAATTCTTCAATCTCGGCAATTTATAAGTAATTTTATTCTTAAACATAAAATTTTAGCTACACTGATGGCCACTAACTCATGGGATGCCAAAAGAAATTCATTCGAATATAACTTAAATATATACAATCCTAAAAATGAAATCTGGTTGAAAAATAAAAATGGCATGTCTTTAAAACCTTCACTTGTCAGTGCTACTAATTACTTCCTAAATAAAGTGATGACAGTTGCTCCGGATAGTGAAGCCTCCGGGATGACAACTGTTAGTGTAAGTTTCTACTCTCCGGTTATATGTAGACAATGGGTTGAGTGGTTAATCTCCGATCTTAATGAAACAATGCGCATGCGTGACATGAAAGATGCTAAAAATAGTATTGCTTATTTAAATGGACAGCTAGAAAGCACCACTGTCGCAGATACAAGAGCTATGCTTTATCAGTTAATTGAACAGAAAACTACGACGCTAATGTTGACTCAAGTTCGAAGAGAGTATGCTTTTCAAACAGTGGATCCGGCTGTAACTGCTGAGCATCCTTCAAGCCCTAAGCCAAAACTGGCGCTAATTGTTGGGTTTATATTAGGGCTGTTTCTAAGCGTATTATATGTTCTGATTAGAAATGCAATAAAAAGAGACTAATAGTCATTTGAAATGAAAAATCTCTCTTGGTTATTTTTTGAAAAAATTTTAAGAATTATATCTGGTGTTTTTGTAGGCGCTTTGGTCGCAAGATATTTAGGGCCTAATAACTTTGGTGTATTTAGCTACAGTCAATCGCTTGTCATCTTAGTGTCTTCTATTGCTAGTCTTGGTTTAGATGGCATTGTGTTTCGTGAGCTAGTTAGAAATAGGGATAAAGTAAAAGATATTGTCGCTACATGCTCGGCGTTGAAGATGTTGGGTTTTGTTTTGATGACTATAGCTATTACTTTTTACTTTTTACTTTTTAAAAATGAACTGGATATAGAAAATTTAGTTTACATAATAGCTATTAGCTACTTCTTTCAGTCATTAAATACAATTGATTTATATTTTCAGTCAGAAAGAAAAAATGATATTAGTGTTGCTTTTAAAGTGTTGGGGCTTTTTCTTTCAATTTTATTTAAGATCTCATTAATTTATTTTAATGCTCCTTTGGTTTATTTCGGATGGACTCTAGTTCTTGAGTCTGCGATAACTTACATCGGACTCAGCTTTGCTTTCTTCAACAGGCGACTTGATATCAAAGGTACTCTGCATTTTAATTTAACATTAGCATTAGAATTTTTAAAAAACAGCTGGCCTTTAATATTTACAGGGGCTGTTGTTATGGTGCAGGCAAGAATTGATCAAGTAATGCTTAAACATTATCTGGGTGATTATGAAGTAGGTCTATATAGCTCTTCTCTTAAAATTGTTGAAATGTTTGCTTTTCTACCTTTAATTTTAAAAACAGCTTTTTATCCTAAAATTTCATTAAGATGGCATGAGGATAAAGAAGAAAATAAAAGAGTTATGCTAGATTATTACAGGCTTAACTTTTTAATTTTCTTAATAACGGGTTTTTCACTTCTTCTCCTTTCTAGTTATATTATTAGCATACTTTATGGGAATGAATTTAAAGGTGCTGGAATATTATTAGCCTTAATGTCATTTCGACTTTTTTTTACAAATTTCGGTGTGAGTAGGTCTATTTTTATTTTGAACGAAAATATGCTGAAGTATTCTTTTTTTACTGAAGGGGTTGGTACTATTATAAATATAATATTGAATGTTATATTTATACCAAAGTTTGGCGCGATCGGTGCGATTCTTACGACATTTGTTTCATACGCTTTTAGCATTTTCATTATTGATTTAATAAGTAGTCCCACACGAGACAACGCCTTACTTATGTTGAAATCTATCTTCTCTTTCTGGAAATGTAATTTTAAAGGGTTTTTAAATTGATATTTTTTGTGTCGAAGGGACGCTTTGGAAATCAAATTTTCCAATATTTATTTTTGAAAAAAATAAAAAATAAAGCTGATGAAAGAATTGTTACGTACCAACTAGATGAGTTTTGTAGTGTTTTTTTAAAACCGACTGACTTACTTAATATAAAAAAAACAAAATTTAGGAATAAATTCTTTAATCATATATTTCCTAAAATATTTTCTATTATAAAATTTTTAAAATTATTTAATGTGGTAAGTGTTGTTAAAGAAGACGTTATTGGCTATCAACGTGAAAAGAATAATTTCATAAAGTCTAAAGGGCTTTTTTCATTTTTAACTCTTGTTGAAAGTGGTTTTTATCAAAGCCAATCTTTTTTTTGCGAAAAAGATGCTTGGTCACTTGATTTCGATCCTCAATTAGATGCAATGGTTGCGAACGTAAAAAATGAAATTATTAAAAAGGATGATCAATCCACCTATTATTTTATACATATAAGACGTGGCGATTATAAAGATTTTTATATATATGGAAAGAGTACATTACTTCCTATTAGTTATTATCTTGATGCAATTAATAAAATAATTGATTCCGATAAGAATGCAAAGTTCATTTTTTTTAGTGATGATAAAAAGTTTGTTGAAGATAATTTCTATTTTTTGAGAAATAAATATATTTCCCCTTTCAAGACTTTCCAGGAAGACTTCCGTTTTATGACTCTTTGCGATGGTGGAGTTATGAGTGCGAGCAGTTTTAGCTGGTGGGGTTCATATTTTATAAAAAATAAAAAAATAATATATGCTCCAGAATTTTGGTTGGGTTTTCGATCAAATATCGATTTTCCTGCTGACCCTATTCCGCCTTATGCGGAATTAGTTAAAGTGAAAGAAGATTAATTTATACATTGGGAATTTTTATGAAGACAATTTTAGTTACCGGTGGCGCTGGTTTTGTTGGCAGTCATTTGTGTGAAGCGCTAGCTAAAGATCCTAATAATAAAGTCTACTCCTTGGATAATTACTTCACCGGTTCTGAGTTAAATCATGTAAGTGGTGTTAATTACATTAAGGGTAATACTGTCGATATCGAATCTCTTATTACTACTATTCCAGATGTGGTTTTCCATCTAGGTGAATATTCGCGTGTAGAGCAGAGTTTTGGCGACATCGAAACAGTCTATAACTTTAATAAACTTGGTACGTTTTCGGTCTTGGAATTTTGTCGGAAACACAACTGTCGCACTATATATGCGGGCAGCAGTACCAAATTTGGTGACGGAGGCCTCGGCCGATCGCAAAGTCCTTACGCATGGACCAAAGCCAGTAATACGGAATTAGTGATAAATTATGGGAATTGGTTCGGCTTAGACTACGCTATAACCTACTTTTATAATGTTTATGGTCCACGAGAGTTATCTTCTGGGAAGTATGCAACCTTAATTGGTCTTTTTCATGAAAAATATAAAAAGGGCGAACCATTAACAGTTGTATCTCCCGGTATTCAAAAGCGAAATTTTACCCATATTAACGATATCGTTTCTGGTCTTCTACTGGTTGGTAAAGAAGGCCGGGGTGATGAATTTGGCATTGGTAGCCCTGAAGCTTTCAGCGTGCTGGATATCGCTCAAATGTTTGGTGGCGAAATTAGTATGTTGCCAGAAAGGCCCGGTAACCGTATGTCAGCCGATGTGATGACTGAAAAGACGAAAGCTTTAGGATGGGAGCCCCAGCACTCTGTGAAAGATTACATTGAGTCGTTAAAAGAGGCAGCTAAGTCTAATGAGCTTTAAAACGCCGGTCCTTTTTCTAGTTTTTAATCGCTTAGATACCACACAGCAAGTCTTTCAGCGTATACGTGAAATAAAGCCGATTCAATTTTATATTGCCTGCGACGGAGCTCGTGAAAACAAGTCTAGTGAAAAAAAAGATATTGAAAAAGTCAGGCAATATATACTTGAAAATATCGACTGGCACTGTGAAGTCAAAACTTTGTTCCGGGAGCAAAATTTAGGCTGTAAACTTGCAGTATCATCTGCAATAGACTGGTTTTTTGAGAATGAAGAGCAAGGGATAATTCTTGAAGACGACTGTTTACCGTCAAAAAGTTTCTTTTACTTCTGCCAGGAAAATTTAGAACAATATAAAAATGATTTAAGAATTTGGCATGTTGCTGGATATCGATATCCTGGTCTAAAAAAAATATCTAAAAGTTATGATTTTTCTCGTTTTACCCAAGTTTGGGGCTGGGCTTCTTGGAGAAGTCGATGGAAGCATTATGATGTTACTCTAGAAAAATATAAAAAACATCCCAATATATTGAGAGATTTAAGTTTCTTTGAGCAAAAAGATGCTAATCAATCTAGAGCGGATGTTCTCAGTAGAGTTGTTGACGGTGAAATTAATACTTGGGATTACCAGTGGAACTTTTGTGTTAGAATCAACAACGGATTAGCAATTAGGCCGTCACAGAATCTAGTGCGAAATATAGGATTTAATGAACAAGCAACGCATACATTTGATGAAGAATTATCAATAGTTAATAATCAAGAACTTGAAATAGAATTCCCCTTGTCTCATCCTGAATTTATTATGTCATCTAAAATAATAGATGATGAATTCTTTAAAAAATTCGGAAAGACATCTCTTTATAAAAAAATAATAAGAAAACTAAGAAATATTAGTTATGTTAAAAATTGATTTCATTGTTGCCGGTGCGGCTAAATCTGGTACTACATCGATTTTCCAATATTTGAATAGTCACCCCGATATATTCATTCCTGATGTTAAGGAGTGTCGTTACTTCTCTAAGCTCAATAAAGACTTTAAAGGTCTTGGCGCCGAATTTTTTGCGAATGAAGGAATAACAGATGACGATGAATATCAATCCTTATTTCAAAATCATCAAGATAAAAAATGTGGTGATATATCAAATGATTACCTCTACTACCATAAGGAATCAATTGCTAATATAAAAAAAACTGTAGGTGATTCGGTTAAAATTATCATAATTTTGAGGAATCCAATTGAACGAGCTTTTTCTAACTATATGCATCATATTCGTGATGGCTGGGAAAACCTTTCTTTTAAGGACGCCCTTATTAGGGAAGATGAACGTATAAAAGATAATTGGGGTTGGAGCTACCATTATAAAAGTGTCGGTCTCTACTCGGAGCAAGTTAAAGACTATTTGAAAAATTTCGAAAATGTAAAAATATGTTTGTTTGAGGATCTTAGGAATCGCCATGTTTTTATAAAAGATATTTGCCATTTTATTGGAATTGATGAAGATGAAGTGGATTTAGACATGAAGGAATTTAACCGCTCGGGAAGGCCAAAATCGAAAGCAGTCATGAGGTTTTCTGAAGGGAAAGGATTTTTAGCTTCCATTATAAAACCATTCATCCGTCTTTTTCTGCCTAAAAATATCAGGGAAAACATTGCAGGTAAAATAAAAGATGTGAACCTCAGTAAAGAGTATATTTCACTAGAAGACAAAACTTTTCTTATCGATTTTTATCGAGAGGACATTAAAAATCTTGAAGGTGTAATTAAAAGGGATTTGTCAGCTTGGTTAAAAGAATAATAAAAAGAGTCATTTACTCTGTAGTTAAATTTTTTTTCTATATATACAGACCTTTTATTAAAAAAGATTCGTTTTCTAGAAAAGGTAAATCGCTCGTTATCTTAAAGCCCGATGCTCTAGGTGACTATATTCTTTTTAGGAATTTCATTCCGTGTTTGCTAAACGATTATCCAAATGTTATTTTGATTGGTAACCATGCTTGGAAGGATGTAGTTCATTTTTTTGATGATGGCTTATTCATAAAAAGTATTTTTTTAAATAGAAAGCGTTTTTTTAAAGATTTTATATATCGCATTTCTATTTTAATTCAAGCACATAAAATAGGGTGCGTTGATTTACTTATTTATCCTTGTTTTAGTAGGGAAGGACAAAGAGTAGAAGATATTTGTTCTATTATTTCAGCAAAAGAAAAAATCGCTTGGTTTGGTGATACGACTAATCAGCCTTTCACCGAGCGTAATCATACTGCAAAAATTTATACAAAATTAATCCAATCCACAGAGCGAGTAGAATTCGAATTTAAGAGGAACCGTAATTTTTTATCAGTTTTACTTGGATCAGATATAAAAAATTTACCTAGTGTACTGATGTTACCTGATAATAATGCTAAACTAGATGATCTTCCTGAGAGATATGCGTTGCTCTTTATCGGTGCCAGTGCCATTTTTCGGCAGTGGTCAATTGAAAAATTTGCTCAAGTTGCAGAATTTATTCGTTCAGAATATAACCTTGCTATCGTTATTGGCGGTGGTCCATCTGACCAAGTTAGGGCTGGAGAACTAGCCGCAGTTTTAGGGAAAGGGACTGTCAACTTAGCCGGTAAAACAACCTTAGTAGAGTTGGGCTCACTGATAGAGCATTCAATAATTTTAGTTTCGAATGAAACAGGAATTCCGCATATAGCCGTTGCATTAAAACATAAAAATATTTTCGTCATCTCTAATGGTAATCATTATGGTCGATTTACTCCTTATCCTCCTGATGTATTTAACTCTTACAATGCAATTTATCCTGACAAATTGTTAAAAATGGAAAGTGAAGACGATAGAATTAACTGTTACGGACGAGGTAGTGACTTAGATATCGAAGATATTTCTGCGAATACCGTTATTAATTTAATTAAAAATAAATTCACAAGATAAAGTATTGATTATGAAGAAAGCGTTGATCACAGGTATTACGGGTCAAGATGGTTCTTATTTGGCTGAATTTTTACTCGAAAAGGGTTATGAGGTTCACGGCATAAAACGGCGTGCATCATCATTCAATACTCAGCGAATAGATCATCTTTATCAAGATCCACACGACCTTAATCCGAAGTTAAAGCTTCATTATGGCGATCTGACAGATTCGTCTAATTTGACGCGTATATTGGAAGAAATTCGTCCTGACGAGGTTTATAACCTGGGTGCTCAATCACATGTTGCGGTCTCATTTGAGTCTCCTGAATACACGGCGGATGTTGATGCGATGGGAACCTTAAGGTTACTTGAAGCTATTCGCTTTTTGGGGTTGGAAAAGACCACTCGTTTCTACCAAGCCTCAACTTCGGAACTTTACGGTTTGGTTCAAGAAACTCCGCAAAAAGAGACTACACCTTTTTACCCTCGTTCCCCATATGCAGTCGCTAAACTCTATTCCTATTGGATCACTGTTAATTACCGCGAAGCTTATGGCATGTATGCCTGTAATGGCATTCTTTTTAATCATGAATCGCCACGCCGTGGTGAGACTTTTGTTACCCGTAAGATAACACGTGGTCTCGCTAACATCGCTCAGGGCTTAGAAAGTTGTCTTTACATGGGCAATATGGATGCACTACGTGATTGGGGTCATGCCAAGGACTACGTGCAAATGCAATGGTTGATGCTGCAGCAAGAGAAAGCTGAAGATTTTGTTATAGCGACCGGCGTCCAGTATTCGGTTCGTCAGTTTATCACTTGGAGTGCAGAAGAGCTGGGTATGGAACTAGAGTTCACTGGCCAAGGCGTAGATGAGGTAGCTGTTGTCAAATCCATTAACGGTGATAATGCTCCAGCTTTGTCCGTTGGTGATGTTGTAGTGCGGGTTGATCCTCGTTATTTCCGCCCGGCAGAAGTTGAAACTTTGTTAGGCGATCCAACCAAGGCCAAGATTAAGTTGGGGTGGGAGCCTACCACGACGGTTCAGGAAATGTGTGCCGAAATGGTGGCGGCTGATCTACAAACAGCTAAACAGCATGCATTTATGAAAAAGCATGGTTTTGAAATTCCAGTAGCTTTGGAGAACTGACATGACGGGTATTGATGCCACTGTCTTTGTGGCCGGTCACCGTGGTATGGTCGGTGCTGCTATTGTTCGTCAGCTGCAGAGGCAAGGTTACAAGAACATTCTTACCCGAACCTCTGCAGAGTTAGATCTAAGAGACCAGGCTGCGGTAGACCAATTTTTTGCTGATAACCGGATTGACCAGGTATATCTGGCGGCGGCAAAAGTCGGCGGTATTCATGCCAACGCCACTTATCCTGCAGATTTTGTTTATGACAATCTGATTATTCAGGCCAATGTTATTCATCAAGCTTACAGATACGGCGTGAAAAAACTGCTGTTTTTGGGGTCTTCCTGCATTTATCCGAAGTTTGCTGCACAGCCTATGGCAGAAAGTGCTTTACTTGATGGTTACTTAGAGCCAACAAATGAGCCTTATGCTATCGCTAAAATTGCCGGTATTAAGTTATGTGAATCTTATAACCGCCAGTATGGTGTGGATTATCGAAGTGTTATGCCAACAAATCTCTATGGTCCTGGCGATAACTTCCACCCTGAGAATAGTCATGTGGTACCAGCGCTTATTAGGCGAATTCATGAGGCCAAAGTAAGGAATCTTCCTGAAGTGGTGATATGGGGAAGTGGTAGTCCCAAGAGAGAATTTTTACATGTCGATGATATGGCCACGGCCAGTGTTTTTGTGATGGATCTCGAAAAACAGCTTCTAGATAAACAAGTATTACCGATGCAAAGTCATATCAACGTTGGTACAGGTAAAGATTGCACTATTTTAGAATTAGCGCAGACGATTGCTGCAGTGGTTGGCTATAAAGGAAAAATAAAAACTGATCCAAGCAAACCAGACGGTGCTCCACGTAAATTGATGAATGTTGAAAGGTTGGCTCGTTTGGGCTGGAAGTCGTCGATCAATTTATTTGAAGGTATTCAAGACGCCTATCAATGGTATTGTGAGCATCAAATCGAACTTAGAGAAGTATGATGAAAGCAAGGTTGGATGGTGGTGGTGAATTGAAGTTTGGTTCTAAAACGGATACGCCTGAACGACCTCTAATTACCATTATTACCTCAACGTTTAATGCTGCAAGTGACCTTCAGTGGACTCTACAATCGGTTAGAGCACAGACTTATCCAAATATTCAGTGGATAGTTGCTGATGGTGGATCAACTGATGGAACAGTGGAGTTATTAAAAGAAAACGAGGATATTATTGATTATTGGTTTAGCGAGCCAGATAGAGGTATATATGATGCGTGGAATAAAGCTTTAAAATTTGTAAAAGGAAGTTGGGTGCAGTTTATTGGTGCAGGAGATGAGATATACGATAATAATACTATAGAAGTGATATCTAAGTTTTTGTCGTCAGCTTTTCCTCAATATGAAATGGTTTATGGAAAAATAAAACTTTTGACAAGTGAGCGGAAGTTCTTAAAAAACGTAGGTAGCCGATGGTCTGATCTGAACAATAAGTGGCAAGGTATTCGCCCTGCATTACCTGTTCACCCGGAAGTGTACCATCATGTCTCTATATTCAATAAGTACAATTGTTTTGATATTAATTTGACTGTTTCCGCTGATACAGAATTATTATATAAATCGATGTCTCGTTTAGAGCCTCTTTTTGTTGATGTCTTTATCGATAAAATGCCGTTGGGTGGGGTTTCAGATAATCCAAAATATTCACTTCTTGCGATAAAGGAATTATCCATTATAAATAAAAGAAATAATATATCTCCCCCATTTTTTAACTATCTTAAAGCGCACATTTTTGCTCGTTTAAAAATTTTACTGTATTTTGTTTTTCCCAAAAAAATATATTTATATTTTCTTAAAAAATATAAGGAATGATTTCGGTAAGACTTAAATGAGAAAAATACTCTATATTTCCCTTCGTGCTGATGTTGGTGGTGGGCCGCAACATCTTTATCAATTAATAAAATTGATTAAACGAGATGAATTTCAAGTTTATTTAGCTTGCCCACCTGATGAACCTTACTATTCTCTTTTTTCTTCTGAATTAGAAAATAAGATAATATTACTTCCACATCGTTCTTTTTCTATAAGAACTTTTTTTGAAATAGTTCGTTTTTGTAAAAAAAATAATATAGATATAATCCATTCCCACGGAAAAGGGGCTGGATTATATTCTCGGCTTATTAAATTTTTTATAAAAAAAGTAAAAGTATATCATACGTTTCATGGTATTCATTATCAGTCGTATGGCTTATTGAAGAGAAAAATATATTTTCTTATTGAAAAGCTATTTTCATTAGTCACTTGCGTATCTATTTTTGTTTCTCCTGGTGAAAAAAGTGAAGCTCAATCGCTAAACCTACTAGCAAAGGGTAGTTATTCTTGTGTAGTTGAGAATGGTGTTTTCATTCCAAATCAAAGAAAAATCATAGCAATAGAAGATGACCTTGTAAAAATTGTCGTTGTTTCTAGATTTGATTACCAGAAAAATACTCAAAGACTTTTAGATATAATTGAATATCTTATAAAAAATTCAAACTCTAACTTCCACTTTGATATCCTTGGTGAAGGAGAGGATAAAAATTTTCTTCAATCATCTATTCCTCAAAAAAATAATTTAACTGTAGATTTTCATGGAAACATTCCGAATCCTGATTTTTTTTATAGGAATGCTCACTTTATTTTAAACACCTCTCGATGGGAAGGATTACCCCTGAGTGTTATTGAAGCGGCATCCTATGGATGTGTTCCTATTCTATCTAATGTCGTTGGTAATATAGATATCATTTCTAGAAACCCCAAGATGGGATTGCTTTACAATGAGTATAACGAGATTTTGGAGTTCATTAAGTGTTGTATAACTGACGAGACTATATTCGAAGAGCGCAGAAGAAATGCATATGAATGTGTAAATTTATATTTTAATGAACAACGAATGTCGGAAAAAACATATGCGCTATATAATAAATAAGAATAACATTTGGTTGTTTTTGTTTCTATTTTTTATATTTATTCCAAGAGTTAAATTTTCGTTCCTTTCATATGGTATATCCGGTATTGACTTATCTGTTTTTATAACCTTTTTCTTGGTCTTATTTAATTGGAAAATATTTTTTAATTATATTCGCGATTCAATTGTATTTATTTATCTTGTAGCTTTATCATTGATGCTTATCTGTTCTCTTATTTATTTTTTATATTCAGATAATTTTAAAATGTTTTTGGTTTCATTTCTCCAGTTTGCTAGGCATATATCGTCTTTTTTTGTTGCATTCTACTTCTATTTTAGGTTCATCCATGATGTAGATAAATACAAATTAAAAAATGGTATAGAGTATATTTTTTTGGGATATTGTCTATCGAGTGTAATTTTTTTTATTATTGTTCTTGGTTTTATTCCTGGTGTCACTATTACTAGCGATTTAACTTCTGGAATTTATGGGGTTGATGATTCTTCTTCAATTTTTATGAAAGGAGTTAACGTCAGATTTGCTGGATTCGCTGGAAGTCCAACTCCCTTTGCAGCTATCAGTTATTTGCTATTCATAATTATTTTTTATACTAAAATAAAATTTGATAGTGTGTCTAAGTTGTTTTTCTTAGTTTCCAGCTCAATAATTTTATTATTGACATTTCTCACTCTCTCCAAGTCAGTTATGGCTATCTGCTTTCCTATTATGTATATTCTCGTATGTTCTTTTTTATTCTTGGACATAAAAAATCCGTACAAGAAGTTATTTTTAATTTTTTCAATGGTCATTAGTACTTTAGGTATCATCTATTTTTTGATGCAGAAAGCTTTTGTTGTTTTAAATGAAATTGTACAGAGAGGAATTAATAGTGGGACTCACAGACTTTTATTTTATCAAGATGAAATAAATAGAATATTAGATGATAATGGAAATCTTATTTTTGGCACAGGTTGGAAAGCATATGGTGTGGGTACACACAATGAACAGTTAGAGATAATGTCAGGGTTTGGTATATTTCTTGGTTCACTTATTTGGGTGTTATTTTACATAGTAATGCCGTTTATTCTTTTATATAAACGAATGTACTTTTTTATAGTTTTTGTTTATTTTCCCATATTGTTTTTCTCTTTATTCCAAGAAATTTTACTTGATCCTGGAGTTATGATTTTTTTTATTACTACTTATTTTTTCCTCCAAAAAAGCAGTGAGATTAAGGTCTGTTATGAAGCTGGCTATAGTCCATGATTGGTTTGTATCTGTTGGTGGTGCTGAAAAAGTATTAGCCAAAATGCTGGATATATATCCAGAGGCAGATGTTTTCTCTGTTGTTGATTTTTTTGATGATGACACTCGCCAAAAATTGATAAAAGGAAAGTTGTCGAATACTACATTTATTCAACGATTTCCTTTCGCAAAGAAAATGTATAGAAGCTATTTACCTTTTATGCCTTTGGCAGTAGAACAATTAGATCTATCCTCATATGACTTGGTAATATCTAGTAGTCATGCCGTTGCTAAAGGAGTAATTACAAGCCCTAACCAATTACACATTTGTTATTGTCATTCTCCTATACGTTATGCATGGGATTTACAAGAACAGTACTTAAGAGAATCTGGGTTGCAAAGTGGGTTAAAAAGTCTATTAGCACGGATTATGCTATTTAAAATTCGAGGCTGGGATTACCGAACATCCAATGGTGTAGATTTTTTTATATCAAATAGTGATTACATTGGTAAGAGAATATGGAAGATTTATCGAAGAAAGTCTCATACCATATATCCTAATGTTGCGGTAGATGAATTTGATTTGATTTCAAAAAAAGATGATTTTTATTTTACAGCATCTAGACTTGTGCCTTATAAAAAAATCGATCTCATTGTTCGCGCGTTTTCGAATATGCCTGACAAGAAATTAGTTGTAATTGGTGACGGACCACAATTGGAAAAGGTTAAGGCTGCTGCTTCTCCTAATGTAACCATAATGGGATACCAATCCTTTGATATTCTTAAAGACTACATGCAGCGGGCGAGGGCATTTGTATTCGCCGCAGAAGAAGATTTCGGTATTATTCCTGTAGAGGCGCAGGCTTGCGGCACTCCTGTTATTGCATTCGGCAAAGGTGGAACTCTGGAAACTGTATTAAATGGTAAAACGGGAGTTTTTTTTGAAGAACAAACTGAAAATTCGATAATTAATGCCGTAATGGAATTTGAGAATAACTTTGTATTTGAACCTAGCTTTATCAGACAGCATGCAGAAAAATTTTCCGCCGATATTTTTAAAGAAAAATTTCGAGAATTTGTTCAAGCTAAATATAGTGAATTTGAATTAGGGAAAGGTCGGTACCATGAGTGAAAATTTAATTACACCTATTATCATGTGTGGCGGCTCTGGATCTAGACTTTGGCCGCTGTCTCGTAATAGTTACCCCAAACAGTTTATCTCTCTTACATCTGCAAATAGTCTTTTACAGGAGACCATTAGTAGATTGCGTGGCTTGAACGCTATGCCACCTTTACTGATCTGCAATGAAGAACATCGCTTTTTAGCGGCAGAGCAGCTTCGCCAAAAGGCCTTTGCTCATAGCGGAATACTGCTAGAGCCTCATGGGCGTAATACAGCACCAGCTATTGCTCTTGCGGCACTTCAGGCCTCTGCTACTCAAGAAGACCCACTGTTACTGGTTTTAGCATCTGATCATGCTATTTCTGATACTAAGGCTTTTGAAGCTGCTGTTCAGGCTGCCAAACCTCTTGCTAGCAGCGGCCACTTGGTTACATTTGGTATAGTACCAACGGAGGCTCATACCGGTTACGGTTATATCCAAAAGGGAAAACCTCTAGATGAGGCTGGTGAGTCTGTCAAAGCTTTTAAAGAAAAACCGGATTTAGATACAGCCATTGCTTATTTGAATACCGGCGAATACTTGTGGAACAGTGGGATGTTTTTGTTTAGAGCGTCTAGCTATTTGAATGAGTTAGCTAAATTTCGGCCCGACATCCTGAATGCCTGCAAAGAAGCTATGAATCATTGTGTAGCTGATCTTGATTTCGTCCGCATCGGTAAAGAGGCATTTGAATATTGTCCCTCTGAGTCTATTGATTATGCAGTTATGGAAAAAACAGCCAAAGCCGCAGTAGTTCCTCTA
The DNA here is from genome assembly GCF_003367375.1 of Gallaecimonas mangrovi. Lineage (GTDB taxonomy): Bacteria > Pseudomonadota > Gammaproteobacteria > Enterobacterales > Gallaecimonadaceae > Gallaecimonas > Gallaecimonas mangrovi. Next base: position 2,548,664 of record NZ_CP031416.1, on the reverse strand, counting down.
GATGCTGGCTGGAGCGATGTTGGGAGTTGGTCTTCGCTATGGGATATCGAACCCAAAGATTCTAACGGCAATGTGATCAATGGTGATGTACTTATGCATGAAACTCGCAATTCGTTAGTGCACTCTACCAGTAGGCTGGTATCGACGGTCGGTCTAGAGGATGCTGTTGTTATTGAAACGAAAGATGCAGTGTTAGTGGCTGCTCGAAATTGCGTACAAGACGTTAAGCATATCGTTAATAAGCTGAATGAAACCGGTAGAACTGAACATTTAACTCATCGCGAAGTCTACCGTCCGTGGGGTAAATATGACTCCATTGATAATGGAGAGCGGTACCAAGTTAAGCGCATCACTGTGAAACCTGGTGAAAAGCTGTCAATCCAGATGCATCATCATCGTGCAGAGCATTGGATCGTTGTATCTGGCACGGCTAAGGTAACCAATGGTGATAAAGACTTGCTCTTGACAGAGAATCAATCCACTTATATCCCAGTTGGTGTGATCCACGCTTTGGAAAACCCAGGTAAAATTCCATTGGAATTGATCGAAGTACAGTCCGGTACTTATCTAGGGGAAGATGATATTGTGAGATATTCTGATCGCTATGGAAGGGTTTGAGTTGTATGCAAGGTTTAAGTTGTTTTAAGGCATACGACATCCGTGGGCAGCTCGGTTCCGAACTGAATGAGGATATCGCTTATCGTATCGGCAGAGCTTATGGACAATACCTTAGGGCTAATACTGTCGTTGTCGGTGGTGACGCACGTGAAAGCAGTCCTGTGCTGAAACTAGCAGTTGCTAATGGTTTACGTGACGCCGGTGTAAACGTACTAGACCTTGGCATGGCCGGCACTGAAGAGGTCTACTTTGCTACATTCCATCTTGGCGTTGATGGCGGGATTGAAGTGACGGCGTCTCACAATCCTATTGATTACAATGGAATGAAGTTAGTTACTCACGGTAGTCGTCCTATTTCTGGCGATACTGGATTATTTGATATTCAGCGTCTGGCTGAGAGTGCTGATTGGATTGAATCAAAAGAACAAGGTCGGCTACAGAAAATTAATTTAAAAAAGGACTATGCGGAGCACATAGTTTCTTATGTTAACGTCAAAAATTTTACGCGTCCTCTTCGATTGGTAGTCAATAGCGGTAATGGTGCTGCAGGGCCTGCATTGGATCATATAGAGTCGCAGCTTAAGTTGCTAGGTATTGAAGTCGATTTCATCAAAGTACATCATCAGCCTGATTCCACCTTTCCTAATGGTATTCCTAATCCACTTTTGCCTGATAATCGTGCAGATACTGCAGAGGCCGTTATTAAGTATCAGGCTGATATGGGAATCGCTTGGGACGGCGACTTCGACCGCTGTTTCCTTTTTGATGAAAATGGCCTTTTTATAGAGGGCTATTATATTGTTGGACTACTGGCTGAAGCTTTTCTTTCTAAAGAGTCTGGGGCAAAAATTATTCATGACCCACGATTGACATGGAATACGATAGACATCGTTACCGAGAACGGAGGCACTTCTGTTCAATCAAAAACTGGCCATGCTTTTATCAAAGAACAAATGCGGAAGGAAGATGCTATCTACGGTGGTGAGATGAGTGCTCATCATTACTTCCGAGACTTTGCTTATTGCGATAGCGGTATGATTCCTTGGCTGTTAGTTTCTGAGCTAATTTGCAAAACTGGTAAACCGCTTTCCGCTTTAGTTGATGAACGTATAGCTGCCTATCCCTCATCTGGAGAGATTAATAGTAAAATAGATAATCCTGAGGTTGCAATAAAGAGAGTAAGAGATTTTTATCAATCAAAAGCAATTAATGTCGATGAGACTGATGGAGTTAGCCTTGAGTTTGATAAATGGAGGTTTAATCTTAGGTGTTCAAATACGGAGCCTCTTGTTCGTTTGAATGTTGAGTCAAAAGGTGATGATGAGTTAATGTCGAAAGTAACTCGAGATATTATTGAGTTACTTAGAGGGTAGAAAAATGAATAGAGGTTTTGTAAAAGAAAATCAAACCTTCATTTCAATAGTTCATCGTTGTTCTGATATTTTTTCTATAGTAGTATCATTTTATATAGCTAAAGCTATTTTTGCTCCAAAGTTCGTTTCTATTGCTTATTCATTCTCTCTTATTAGTAGTATTTTAATAGCATTTTGGCTTTATTCTGAGCTAGGTCTATATCGTACATGGCGTGGGGAATCAAGGGTCAAAGAAATATCTGTTTCTTTTTATGCTTGGACTGTAAATCAAACTGCCGTTGTTGGTGTTTTTTTTATATTTGGTATGGCTAACTATATAGGAAAGACTTTTTATACTGCTTGGTACCTGATCGGACTATTCACCTTTCTTTTTATTCGAATTTTGATACGGAGCTTGTTAAATCATTTTCGATCTCAAGGATACAATGTAAGGCAAGTAATTATTTTAGGTGATGGAGATGTTGCTCAAGAATTGGCATGTAGAATATATAAAGCTCCATGGACCGGGTATAAAATTTTAGGGAACTTTGGAGATGAAATTATAGCTAATACATCTAGGCTTGGTGATTTTAATGACATTTCCAGTTTTCTTGATAAAGAATCGTCTAAAATAGATCAAATATGGATAGCATTACCATTATCTGATGAGCATCTAGTTGAGCAGATACTTGTTAGTTTGAAAAATACAACCAAAACAGTTAGATACATACCTGACATGAAAGGTTTCCAATTGATAAATCACTCTGTCAGTGAAGTTGCCGGTTTACCAGTAATTAATTTGTCAATGACTCCGATAACTGGACTAAATAGATTTGTAAAATCATTAGAAGACAAAATTCTAGCATTTCTAATTTTGATAATGATTAGTCCTTTAATGATATTTATAGGTATAGGGGTTAAGTTGTCTTCTCCCGGCCCCATTTTTTATCGACAGGAAAGAGTTAGTTGGAATGGAAAGCGTTTCAATATGCTCAAATTCAGATCAATGCCAGTAGATACTGAAAGTACTAGTATAAAATGGGGAAGTTCTAAGGATAAAGCTGTTTCTAATTTCGGAAAATTTATCCGTAGGACAAGTCTAGACGAACTCCCTCAATTTATTAACGTATTGAAAGGTGACATGTCTATTGTAGGACCTAGGCCTGAAAGAACGATCTTCGTAAATCAGTTTAAGAATGAAATTCCAGGTTACATGCAGAAGCATATGGTAAAAGCTGGTATTACCGGTTGGGCCCAGGTCAACGGTTGGAGAGGAGATACCGATCTTAGTAAGCGGGTAGAGTATGATCTTTACTACATTAACAACTGGTCGATTTGGTTTGATTTAAAGATAGTTTTTTTGACAATATTTAAAGGTTTTATAAATAAAAACGCATATTAGGGAGAAATATGAAAGCTGTAATACCTGTGGCGGGGCTTGGTACCCGTATGTTACCTGCCTCCAAGGCGATCCCGAAGGAAATGCTGCCAGTGGTTGATAAGCCGCTGATCCAGTATGTTGTCAATGAGTGTATTGCTGCTGGTATCAAGGAGATTGTGCTTGTAACTCACTCTTCTAAGAATGCTATAGAAAATCATTTTGATAAAAGCTTTGAGCTTGAGTCGATGCTAGAGCGTCGAGTAAAGCGTCAACTCTTGGAAGAAGTGCAGAGTATCTGCCCTGAAGATGTCACTATTATGCAGGTTCGCCAAGGCGAAGCTAAAGGCCTTGGCCACGCTATCCTTTGTGCTAAGCCGTTGGTCGGAGATTCTCCTTTCGCTGTAGTCTTACCTGATGTTTTAATTGATGATTCCGCTGCAGATCTCAAAACTGAAAACATGGCTGAAATGGTAAGGCGTTTTGAAGAAACTGGAACCAGTCAAGTTTTGGTTGAGCCGGTTCCTATGGAAGCCGTTAGTGCTTATGGTGTTGTTGACTTGAATGGTGCTGATATCGAGGCTGGTGAGTCAGCAAAGATGACGGCTATTGTAGAGAAGCCTAGTCAGGCTCAGGCGCCTTCAAATTTGGCTGTAGTTGGACGTTATGTTTTTGGCAAAGAGCTATGGCCATTGCTAAAGAAAACACCAGTTGGAGCAGGAGGCGAAGTTCAGCTGACTGATACCATCGCTCTTCTGATGGAAAAGCAATCAGTTGAAGCTTATCGCATCAAAGGCTATAGCCATGATTGTGGTGACAAGCTGGGTTATATGAAGACTTTTGTTACCTATGGCCTGCGTAACCCCAAACTGGGTAAAAAGTTCGCAGCTTTTATTCAGTCCTTGGATATCTAACCATGATTTTGGTTACTGGTGGGTCCGGATATATCGGCTCACATACTGTGCTTGAGTTGTTAAGCGAAGGGCATGATGTGTTGGTATTGGATAACCTCTCCAACAGCACCATTGAAAGTTTAGCTAGGGTCGCAAGGCTTACCGGCTGTGAGCCTAGCTTTGTTGAAGGCGATATCCTTGACCGAACTCTGCTCGATAGTTTGTTTACGCAATACTCTATCGAGGCAGTTATCCATTTTGCTGGTCTCAAAGCGGTCAGCGAAAGCGTGCAGCAGCCGCTGCGTTATTACCAAAATAATGTAACCGGTACGCTTACGCTGTGCGAGGCGATGGCAAAAGCTGGTGTATGCAAACTGGTGTTTTCGTCATCAGCCACTGTCTACGGCGAACCTCAAGCGGTTCCGCTCACCGAGCAGTCACCAACAGGGGGGACCACTAACCCCTATGGCACGTCAAAATATATAGTCGAGCGTATTTTAGCCGACCTTGCCAAGGCTGACGAACGTTGGGCTATCGCCGTGCTACGTTATTTCAACCCGGTTGGTGCTCACGAGTCGGGCCTAATCGGCGAAGACCCTAACGGTATTCCCAACAACCTGCTTCCATACATTAGCCAGGTAGCAGTGGGGCGCTTAAAGGAGCTGCAAGTCTTTGGTGATGACTATCCAACCCTTGACGGAACCGGTGTGCGTGATTATATCCATGTGGTGGATCTTGCCAAAGGCCACTTGAAGGCACTTGAAAAGCTAAAAACTCTGAAGGGATGGCAAGCCTATAACCTAGGCACAGGCAATGGGTACTCGGTGCTGGAGATGGTTAAAGCCTTTGAGCTGGCTGCTAATACGTTGATTCCTTATACCATCGCTCCTCGACGACCGGGAGATGTTGCTGCCTGTTATGCTGCACCGCAATTTGCTTATAAACAATTAGGGTGGCGAGCGGAAAAGACATTACAACAGATGATGGAGGATACTTGGCGTTGGCAGTCGAGTAATCCCAAAGGCTATCCTTCTTAATGTTATTAATGTTTTATCTGCATTTTCTGCAGGAAACGAGGGTATCTAATGCACTATCTTGTCACTGGCGCCGCTGGATTTATCGGTTTTCATGTCGCTGAGCGTCTACTGAAGGCCGGTTTTGATGTTACGGGTGTTGATAATCTAAACGATTATTATGATGTCAGTCTAAAGGAGGCGCGACTTGAACGTCTGAGAGTATATCCGTCTTTTACCTTTCATTTTCTTGATTTAGCCGATCGAATAGGGATGAATACTCTTTTTTCAGAGTTTAGTTTTGATCGCGTTATTCATTTGGGTGCTCAAGCTGGTGTTAGGTATTCGATTGATAATCCTCACACTTATGCAGATGCTAACTTAGTTGGTCATTTAAATGTGCTGGAAGGGTGTCGTTCTCAACAAGTGTCGCATCTAGTCTACGCTTCATCTAGCTCGGTATATGGACTTAATACTGATATACCATTTAAAGTGGCAGATTCAGTTGATCATCCTATTTCACTTTATGCAGCGACAAAAAAAGCTAACGAACTAATGAGCCATTCTTACGCCCATCTTTATAATCTCCCTTGTACGGGCTTGCGTTTTTTTACTGTTTATGGCCCTTGGGGTCGTCCTGATATGGCACTTTTTAAATTTACCAAAGCAATTCTTGATGGTGATGCTATTGATGTATATAACGAAGGGAATATGCAACGTGACTTTACTTATATTGATGACATAGTCGAGTCTATTATACGTATTGCTGAAAAAACTCCTTTGCCTAGAAAAGACTGGAAGCCAGGGCAAGGCAATGCAGGGCAGAGTAGTGCACCTTACAGAGTATTTAACATTGGTGCTGGGCATTCGATCAAACTTACTGAGTTCATCGAGGCTATTGAAAATGCGACAGGTAAACATGCCAAACGTAATATGATGCCAATGCAGCCTGGAGATGTTCCTGCTACCTGGGCTGAAACTGAAGACTTATACAATGCTATCGACTATCGCCCTAAGGTATCAGTACAAGAGGGAGTTAATAACTTCGTGAAGTGGTATCGAGAATTTTATCAAATTTAATCGTGTTCCCTGCTCTATCGTATTAGAGACGCCGAAACCGCTCAGGAGCATTGAGCTTTTCTAACTCCAGTTCTCTTAACTCTTCCGCCTTGTAAACTTGAAATTTTTCGCTGGAGGTTTGGCATTGCTCAACAGCTCTTTTTACCATTAAAGAAAGAGTTTCAAGGCTTTTTGCCCGTCTAAAATGTGGGAGCCAGTCTTCACTGGTTTTCATCGGCTTTACCTTTTGTATATTTTGTATATTATTACTCGGAATTATCTCCTTGGCAATAATGCTTGTTAACTTTGTAAGATGTTTAAAGATAAAATATTCATATTACGAACATCTTTTCCCAATTGTAGAGAGTGAAAAATGAACGTCACTGTATTTGGTATTGGCTATGTTGGACTGGTTCAAGCCGCTGTTTTAGCTGATGCTGGTCATCAGGTTTGCTGTGTAGATGTAGATGATCATAAGATAGAAAATCTAAAAAATGGTATTATTCCAATCTATGAGCCAGGCTTGGAAGCTTTAGTCATTAAAGGCCGAGATGATAGAAGGTTAATCTTTACCACCGATGCTGAAAAGGGTGTTTCTTTCGGTGAGCTTCAGTTTATTGCGGTTGGTACTCCTCCTGATGAAGACGGTTCTGCTGATCTAAAATATGTGCTAGCTGTAGCAGAGACTATTGCTAAATATATGGATACCTATAAAATCATTATTAATAAATCTACGGTACCAGTTGGCACTGCAGATAAGGTCGCAGAAAAAGTTAAATCGGTTCTCTCTTCTAGAGGTGTTGAAATTCCTTACGCAGTTGTTTCTAACCCTGAGTTTCTAAAAGAAGGCGCTGCTGTTGCTGATTGCCAAAGGCCTGAGCGAATTGTTATCGGCACTGACGATGCTGTTGCTGAGAAAAGGATGCGTGAAGTATATGCGCCTTTTAATCGTAATCATGACAAAGTTATTACAATGGATGTTCGTAGTGCGGAGCTAACGAAATATGCTGCTAATTGCATGTTGGCTACAAAAATAAGCTTTATGAACGAATTAGCTAACCTTGCTGAATTACTTGGTGCTGATATTGAAGCTGTGCGTAAAGGAATCGGCTCCGACTCTCGTATTGGATATCATTTCATTTATCCTGGTTGTGGTTACGGCGGCTCATGCTTTCCTAAAGATGTACAAGCTTTGGTGCGTACGTCTCAACAAGTTGGTTATCAGCCTGAGCTTTTACAAGCAGTTGAGTCAGTAAATTATCGGCAGAAACAAAAGCTGTTTCAATTTATTAATAGACACTACCAAGGTGATCTAGAAGGGAAGACAATTGCCTTATGGGGGTTAGCGTTTAAGCCTAACACTGATGATATGCGTGAATCATCTAGCCGTGTTTTAATGGAAGCTTTGTGGGCAGCCGGTGCCAAAGTTCGTGCTTTTGACCCTGAAGCTCAGCAGGAAACTATTCGTCTTTATGGTCAACGTGACGACCTCGTTTTGGTGGATTCAATGGAAAAAGCCCTAGAAGGAGCTGATGCTTTAGCCATTTGTACTGAGTGGCAATCTTTTAGAGCTGCTGATTTTGAAATGATCAAAGATAACCTCATCACGCCAGTTATCTTTGATGGTCGAAACCTTTATGAGCCTCAAAAACTTTCGGATTTGGGTTTTACCTACTATGCTATTGGCAGAGGCGAAAGTGTGAAGAAATTCACGCACTGAATAGGATTGTCAGTGTACAAGGAAAAATCTTTAGCTTGGGCAGCCCTTTGGCTGCTCTTTTTATTCTCAGGACTATATTTCCAAAATAATTTAGGAGGTTTTGGATTACAGCTGGCGTTCAATAATGTGGTTTGGTTTAGTGCTGCAATTTTTATCGTCCTTGCTATTTTTTCTGCGACTACACAACGTTTTTGGCTGATCCCATCGCAGTGGCTGAGTTATTTTTTTTTATTTTTTCTTTTATTCTTGCCATTAGCTTGGTCTGGAGATAATGGCCTTCTAGCTCTGGGACGGCTAATTGGTGTTATTATAGGTTTACTTTTTCTTTTTAGCCTCTTCCAACTGTTTGACATCAAGCAGGATGAAAAAGCACTCTTATTCCTATTTGTTGCCTCGGCATCTTTACAGTGTATTATTGGAATATGCCAATTCTTTCAACTTCCTTTTATTTTGGATGGTTATAATAAGGGCTTTTATGCTGTTCCCCTTGGTATTTTTCAACACCACACGTTATTGCCAACATATGCTGTGTCTGCAGCAATGGCTTCTCTTTGGTTGTTATTTCGTCACAATGAATTTAGCTGGCGATATGGTAACGTTCTATGGTGGTGTGTAATAGGTTCTTGCCTTATCTCCTGTGGTTTCTGTGTGTATATTATTCTTGCGCGCACTGGTATTTTGGCCATGGCATGTGCGTTATTTTTAATGCTTTTTGTAAAGAAATATTATAAACGAAACAGCATTATTGGTCTTAGCTTATTATTAGCTGGTCTTTTTCTTGGTTTTCTAGCAACGGATTGGATACAGACTCAGAGTCACTCTGTCTGGAGAGATGGAGACCAAGTTCTCAGCAGCAACGGCCGGTCTGCTATATGGTTTGTTGCTTGGCAACTTTTTGAGCATCACTGGCTTACCGGAGTTGGGTTGGGGAACTTTGAGCATGCATTTGCTGAGCAGCGGGCGTTAACATTTTATCAGACCGGGGTGTTGTCTCTTAAAAATGTTAGTCATCCACATAACGAGCTTTTGTTTTGGGCGGACGAAGGTGGGATTTTTCCTGTTTTAGGAATCTTGTTTTTTTGCTTTTATTTCTTTTACCGGATTAAATCTATTGGCTGTGATATGTTTGCTTACCTGGCCATGCTGTTGCCGATGATTCTACATTGTCTTACTGAATATCCCTTTTATCATTCGGCCTTGCACTGGTTTGCTTTTCTGTTGCTGCTGTATTTAGCTGAGGCTAAAATGAGTTATCATGTAATGAGGAAAGCTGTAATATTTCCTTTTGCTTTAAGAATGTTAAGTGTGATTTTGCTGGTGTCTGGTGGGCTATTTCTTATAACAAATCTTTACTCGATGGCTAAGTTAACACAGGTCGTTGAAATCGGTAATAGTAAAGATAAAATAAAATCTCCACTTTTGCCTTTACTTGATATTGCTAATCCTGTTGTATTTCAGCATCAAATAGTTACTATTGTTATGAATGCCAAATTGCAGCTAGCGTTAAAAGATAAAGATAGAAAAGAGTTGCAAGAGTTTATTGATTGGGGATGGCAGTTTAGTCAAATCGTAGTTCGTCCGGAGACATTTGCAGGTATGATAAAAGCAGCCCAGGCTTTAGGTGATAAGCAGCAAGTTGATTTAATCGTGAAAAATGCACATTGGTTGTATCCTGAAATGGCTGTATTTAATCCCGATAATTTCACTTCGATAGAGAATAATAGATGAGACCCGCTTTATTTCTTGACCGTGATGGCGTTATTAATGTTGATCACGGCTATGTTAGTAAGATTGATGATTTCGAATTTATCGACGGTGTTTTTGATACTTGTATTGCATTTAAGAACGCTGGGTATGCTGTTGTAGTTATTACTAATCAGTCTGGTATTGCTCGTGGAATGTATACTGAACAAGATTTCCAACAGCTCACTCAATGGATGGATTGGAATTTTGAAGATCACGGAGTGTTATTAGACGGAGTTTACTATTGTCCTCATCATGCTGAGAAAGGTATAGGTCAGTATAAAGTAGACTGTAGTTGCCGAAAGCCTAAGCCAGGTATGATCCTAGAAGCTAAAGCTGACTTAGATATCGACTTGGCTACTTCGATATTTGTTGGTGATAAGGCTGATGACATGCGTGCCGCCGGCGCCGCCGGTGTAGGTACTTCCGTTCTTGTCAAGACGGGTAAGGCGGTCACGGAGGATGCTATAACCCTGGCTACCGTTACATTAGATAGCATCGCCGATCTACCTAGATATATGGGTTTGAAACCTAGATAACTAATCGCTTTGCACAGCTTGCGTTTTAAAGGAGGGGGGACCATAATTCGTTTCCCGCCGCTAGAGCGCTAGTTTCGTGCGCTTCAGCTCTACAATCAGCCAGCAACCAAAATGCTCAAGAAAGTTCTTGACTACAGGCGCTCGGTGAGTAGAATAGCGGCCCGCTTCGAAGATTAAGGCGAAAGCCTTAAAAGCCGAAGTTTAGTGTGAAGCGAAAGGGCTTGACACGGTATAGGAAGGCGGTAGAATGCGCCTCCTCGTTCGGAAGAACGACGCTCTTTAACAAGATAATCCAAGTAATCTGTGTGGGCACTCGCAGATGGGTAGGCTCAAAAAATTGAGAACTACTCAATGACTGTGAAGTGTTCAACACTTCAGCAATTCATTGAGCATCAAACACTTTTAATTGAAGAGTTTGATCATGGCTCAGATTGAACGCTGGCGGCAGGCCTAACACATGCAAGTCGAGCGGTAACATTTCTAGCTTGCTAGAAGATGACGAGCGGCGGACGGGTGAGTAAGACGTAGGGAGCTGCCTGATAGTGGGGGATAACCATTGGAAACGATGGCTAATACCGCATGATGTCTACGGACCAAAGAGGGGGACCTTCGGGCCTCTTGCTATCAGATGCGCCTACGTAGGATTAGCTAGTTGGTGAGGTAACGGCTCACCAAGGCGACGATCCTTAGCTGGTTTGAGAGGATGATCAGCCACACTGGGACTGAGACACGGCCCAGACTCCTACGGGAGGCAGCAGTGGGGAATATTGGACAATGGGGGCAACCCTGATCCAGCCATGCCGCGTGTGTGAAGAAGGCCTTCGGGTTGTAAAGCACTTTCAGCGAGGAGGAAAGGTTGTAGCTTAATACGCTGCAGCTGTGACGTTACTCGCAGAAGAAGCACCGGCTAACTCCGTGCCAGCAGCCGCGGTAATACGGAGGGTGCAAGCGTTAATCGGAATTACTGGGCGTAAAGCGCACGCAGGCGGCTTGTTAAGTTAGATGTGAAAGCCCGGGCTTAACCTGGGAATTGCATTTAAGACTGGCAGGCTAGAGTCTTGGAGAGGGGGGTGGAATTTCCGGTGTAGCGGTGAAATGCGTAGAGATCGGAAGGAACATCAGTGGCGAAGGCGACCCCCTGGCCAAAGACTGACGCTCAGGTGCGAAAGCGTGGGGAGCAAACAGGATTAGATACCCTGGTAGTCCACGCCGTAAACGATGTCAACTTGGGGTTTGTGTTCTTGAAACGTGGATCCCGGAGCTAACGTGTTAAGTTGACCGCCTGGGGAGTACGGCCGCAAGGTTAAAACTCAAATGAATTGACGGGGGCCCGCACAAGCGGTGGAGCATGTGGTTTAATTCGATGCAACGCGAAGAACCTTACCTACTCTTGACATCCAGAGAACTTTGCAGAGATGCATTGGTGCCTTCGGGAACTCTGAGACAGGTGCTGCATGGCTGTCGTCAGCTCGTGTTGTGAAATGTTGGGTTAAGTCCCGCAACGAGCGCAACCCTTATCCTTTGTTGCCAGCACGTAATGGTGGGAACTCAAAGGAGACTGCCGGTGATAAACCGGAGGAAGGTGGGGACGACGTCAAGTCATCATGGCCCTTACGAGTAGGGCTACACACGTGCTACAATGGCGCGTACAGAGGGAAGCGAGCTAGCGATAGTAAGCGGATCCCAAAAAGCGCGTCGTAGTCCGGATCGGAGTCTGCAACTCGACTCCGTGAAGTCGGAATCGCTAGTAATCGTGGATCAGAATGCCACGGTGAATACGTTCCCGGGCCTTGTACACACCGCCCGTCACACCATGGGAGTGGGCTGCACCAGAAGTAGATAGCTTAACCTTCGGGGGGCGTTTACCACGGTGTGGTTCATGACTGGGGTGAAGTCGTAACAAGGTAGCCGTAGGGGAACCTGCGGCTGGATCACCTCCTTACTAAAAGAGACTGCCAGCTGTTGCAGTGTCCACACAGATTATTTGGAAACCTACTCTCGAGTAGGTTTTTTGCTCTTTAACAATTCGGAAAGCTGATATAACACTGCAAATTTAAAGAGACTCTCATTTTTTATTTGAGCGTCCGGCGAAAAAACCAGGTGTTAGTCACATACAGCTTAATGTCGTTAACGTCGATATTAAGGTTCGCGCAAGCGAAACCCTTAGGGGTTGTATGGTTAAGTGACTAAGCGTACAGGGTGGATGCCTAGGCAGTTGGAGGCGATGAAGGACGTGCTAATCTGCGATAAGCATTGGTGAGGTGATAAGAACCGCTTGAGCCAATGATTTCCGAATGGGGAAACCCACTTGCATAAGCAAGTATCGTTACCTGAATACATAGGGTAACGAGGCGAACCGGGAGAACTGAAACATCTAAGTACCCCGAGGAAGAGAAATCAATTGAGATTTCCTCAGTAGCGGCGAGCGAACGGGAAACAGCCCAGTGTGTTTATCAGTGTTTGTCATAGTGGAAGGCTCTGGAAAGTGCCGCGATACAGGGTGATAGTCCCGTACATGAAATGGCAAGCATTGTTGCACACGATGAGTAGGTCGGGACACGTGGTATCTTGACTGAATATGGGGGACCATCCTCCAAGGCTAAATACTCCCAACTGACCGATAGTGAACCAGTACCGTGAGGGAAAGGCGAAAAGAACCCCGGCGAGGGAGTGAAATAGAACCTGAAACCCTGTACGTACAAGCAGTAGGAGCACCTTCGGGTGTGACTGCGTACCTTTTGTATAATGGGTCAGCGACTTATATTTTGTGGCGAGGTTAACCGAATAGGGGAGCCGTAGGGAAACCGAGTCTTAACTGGGCGTCCAGTCGCAAGGTATAGACCCGAAACCCGGTGATCTAGTCATGGGCAGGTTGAAGGTGCCGTAACAGGTACTGGAGGACCGAACCCACTACTGTTGCAAAAGTAGGGGATGACCTGTGATTAGGGGTGAAAGGCCAATCAAACCGGGAGATAGCTGGTTCTCCTCGAAAGCTATTTAGGTAGCGCCTCGGACGAATACCTTGGGGGTAGAGCACTGTTTGGGCTAGGGGTCATCCCGACTTACCAAACCCATGCAAACTCCGAATACCCAAGAGTACTATCCGGGAGACAGACAGCGGGTGCTAACGTCCGTTGTCAAAAGGGAAACAACCCAGACCGTCAGCTAAGGTCCCCAAGTCATAGCTAAGTGGGAAACGATGTGGAAAGGCTTAGACAGCTAGGAGGTTGGCTTAGAAGCAGCCACCCTTTAAAGAAAGCGTAATAGCTCACTAGTCGAGTCGGTCTGCGCGGAAGATGTAACGGGGCTAAGCTATGCACCGAAGCTACGGGTTCACACTATGTGTGAGCGGTAGAGGAGCGTTCTGTAAGCCGTTGAAGGTGTGTCGGGAGGCATGCTGGAGGTATCAGAAGTGCGAATGCTGACATGAGTAACGTTAATGGGGGTGAAAAACCTCCACGCCGGAAGACCAAGGGTTCCTGTCCAACGTTAATCGGGGCAGGGTGAGTCGGCTCCTAAGGCGAGGGCGAAAGCCGTAGTCGATGGGAAACAGATTAATATTTCTGTACTTCTATGCAATGCGATGGGGGACGGAGAAGGCTAGGCAGGCATGGCGTTGGTTGTCCATGTGAAAGTGCGTAGGGAGGTAGCTTAGGTAAATCCGGGCTGCTAATTCCGAGACACGAGACGAGTGACTACGGTCACGAAGCTGTTGATGCCACGCTTCCAGGAAAAGCCTCTAAGCTTCAGTTGCATAGGAACCGTACCCCAAACCAACACTGGTGGTCAGGTAGAGAATACTAAGGCGCTTGAGAGAACTCGGGTGAAGGAACTAGGCAAAATAGTACCGTAACTTCGGGAGAAGGTACGCTCTTGATTGTGAAGGACTTGCTCCGTAAGCAGTTGAGAGTCGCAGTGACCAGATGGCTGGGACTGTTTATCAAAAACACAGCACTGTGCAAACTCGAAAGAGGACGTATACGGTGTGACACCTGCCCGGTGCCGGAAGGTTAATTGATGGGGTTAGCCGTAAGGTGAAGCTCTTGATCGAAGCCCCGGTAAACGGCGGCCGTAACTATAACGGTCCTAAGGTAGCGAAATTCCTTGTCGGGTAAGTTCCGACCTGCACGAATGGTGTAACCATGGCCATGCTGTCTCCATCCGAGACTCAGTGAAATTGAACTCGCTGTGAAGATGCAGTGTACCCGCGGCTAGACGGAAAGACCCCGTGAACCTTTACTACAGCTTGACACTGAACATTGAGCCTACATGTGTAGGATAGGTGGGAGGCTATGAAACACGTACGCCAGTATGTGTGGAGCCAACCTTGAAATACCACCCTTGTATGTTTGATGTTCTAACTTCGGTCCCTTATCGGGATTAAGGACAGTGTCTGGTGGGTAGTTTGACTGGGGCGGTCTCCTCCTAAAGCGTAACGGAGGAGCACGAAGGTTGGCTAATCCTGGTCGGACATCAGGAGGTTAGTGCAATGGCATAAGCCAGCTTAACTGCGAGACAGACACGTCGAGCAGGTACGAAAGTAGGTCATAGTGATCCGGTGGTTCTGAATGGAAGGGCCATCGCTCAACGGATAAAAGGTACTCCGGGGATAACAGGCTGATACCGCCCAAGAGTTCATATCGACGGCGGTGTTTGGCACCTCGATGTCGGCTCATCACATCCTGGGGCTGAAGTCGGTCCCAAGGGTATGGCTGTTCGCCATTTAAAGTGGTACGCGAGCTGGGTTCAGAACGTCGTGAGACAGTTCGGTCCCTATCTGCCGTGGGCGTTGGATGATTGAGAGGGGTTGCTCCTAGTACGAGAGGACCGGAGTGAACGAACCTCTGGTGTTCGGGTTGTCACGCCAGTGGCACTGCCCGGTAGCTAAGTTCGGAATTGATAACCGCTGAAAGCATCTAAGCGGGAAGCAAGCCTCGAGATGAGTCATCCCTGAGACTTCGAGTCTCCTAAAGGGTCGTTCAAGACCAGGACGTTGATAGGCTGGGTGTGTAAGCGTAGTGATACGTTGAGCTAACCAGTACTAATTGCCCGTGCGGCTTAACCATACAACACCCAAAGGGTTTTGGTGGACGCCAAGTAAGGGTGAGACCTCTTAAAAGTGTTACATCAGCTTTAATCCGAATTGATAAGTTGGCTCATTGAGCGGACTTAAATGAATTCGCCTGGCGGCAATAGCGCTGTGGAACCACCTGACTCCATTCCGAACTCAGAAGTGAAACGCAGTTGCGCCGATGGTAGTGTGGCATTCGCCATGTGAGAGTAGGTCACTGCCAGGCACCTAATAAGCACCAAGGCCCAGTCTTACGACTGGGCCTTTTTGTTTGTCTGCTGTCTGATAATCACTGCTCGCACATGGCGAAACAGATAAGCCGCTGCCGCCGGCAGCGTCCTTCCTGTGTGCTCGCGTTTACCTGCGTGAAAGCTGTGCTTTAACTTCGAGACTCAACCACCGCCGCCCTCTGTCTCTGTGGGTACGTCCAAGCGCCGGTTTCCGATGCGCTTGTCGCCGCCATGTGATGGAGCTTTAATAGCGCGTGATAAGCCGGTCACGCGTTGCGCTCTACCCTCCGAATACACGAAGAACTCAAACCTAATAAACGCTGGCTATTTAGTTTGGACTATGAGTTTTTAACGTTTTCCTTCTCTGAGCACTGGACGGATTTGGCGACTTAATTGACTTCACTCATAACAATATTCTCCTTACTGGCTGCTTTTCGGATGGAACCTGTGTGTGGGCCATATAGGGAGGCGATAAAGTTTGGACATGAAACTGAATACAGTCCCAGATACTAAACCTGAATAAGTAATTTATGAGGTGGGCTTGGTGCTTTTGTGACCTTTTACATTCATGTTCTGTAAAAGGCTCAAGTTCTAGGCTAGATGTGAACTTCAAGGAAAGGGAGTTACACATGCAGAAATTTTCATTAGCAATTTTGATGTTTGGCGTAACGGCAGGCATTACCGCATGTAGCAATACCGCTGCACTTAAGAAGCCTGATGGTGTTTATGTCATTACAGCCAAAGGCGATAGTCGCTCGGAAGTTATGAGTGATGCTAAAGATCAGGCATTAGATCAATGCAGTGAGCATGACTTCGGTTCTTTTACCATCATAAAACAAAAGCTTTTATCACCTGATGATGAGTTGGCTAAAGACCGCACATCCAATAGCAGTATGAGCGGGGCTACTCTTGATGGCGATACAGACACCAGTGCAATGGTGTCAAATAGCGGACAGTATCAATTGACTTGGCAGATCCGTTGCACGAAGTAGACTTCGATATTGTTTCTGATAAAGGCAGGTTTACCTGCCTTTTTTACTAACGGCTTACTTAGAGATAAATTCTCTGAATTGGCCTTAATTTCAGGTTGTTTTTTGGTCAGTATCACGTTGCCGTGAATAAATCAGCCTACTAATCATCTTAAATGCTAAGTTGATTGACATGTCTGTCAATTTTGAGCGTTTATGGAGAAGGATTTTCTCTTTGGAGCCGCTACATCTGCTTATCAAATAGAAGGGGCTGCCTTTGAAGACGGTCGGGGTCTATCAATTTGGGACCACTTTAGTCAGCAACGAAATAAGGTGGTTGGTGGTGATACAGGCAATAGGGCCTGTAACCATTACCACCTTTGGCAGCAGGATGTAGCGCTAATGAAGGCGCTTAATTTAGGTGCTTATCGGTTTTCTATTGCTTGGCCTCGGGTTCAGCCTGATGGTCAAGGGAAAGTGAATCAGAGAGGTTTGGACTTTTATAGCCGCTTAGTCGACGGTCTTCTTGAAGCGAATATCACGCCATTTATTACCTTATTTCATTGGGATCTTCCTCTTGCTCTATATCAGCTTAATAAAGGGTTTGTGCATCGTGATACATGTCAGCGTTTCGCCGACTACGTGGAGATTGTTGTTGGCGCTCTTGGTGACCGAGTAAAGAACTGGATCACCATTAATGAGCCTTTTGAGCATGCTGCTTTTGGCTATTTACTGGGTTCTCATGCACCAGGACATCATAGTTTGGGGCAGTTTCTTAGCGTTATGCACCATCAATTATTAGCTCATGGTATGGCTGTTGAGCGTATTAGAGCTTTATCCGCTAAAGCCCAAGTAGGGATCACCCTAAGTTTGACCCCCATTCTGCCGGCAACAGAGCGAAAAAAAGATGTTTGGGCCGCTAGTTTTGGTAACCAGTTACTCAATCATATTACGCTGTCGCCCTTGTTAAAGGGGGGGTACCCAACCGAGCTACTACAGCGCCTGCAATGGTTTTGGCCAAAAATGCAAGATAACGATCTGGCGGTTATTTCGCAGCCAACCGACTTTGTTGGTGTGAACCATTACAACTGTGAGTATGCCAGTCACCGCTGGTATGTCCCTTTCTTAAAGAGCTGGATAACAGGTTCTAAGCCCGGAATAGACAATAAGCAAGGCGAGTCAGAGCAGCACACGGCCATGGGCTGGGAGGTCAATCCTAACGGCATGAGGCAAGTGCTGAGTTGGCTCAGGGAGGATTATGGCAATCCACCAACCTATATTACCGAAAATGGAGCAGCCTACACCGATGTACTGGCTAATGGGCAGGTGCATGATCCTCTTCGAATGCAATATTTAAAAACACATATAGCGGCGGTAATGGATTGCCGAGCAAAGGGTTCTGACGTACGAGGCTATTTTGCTTGGTCACTATTGGATAACTTCGAATGGGCAACTGGGTATAGCAAACGTTTTGGGCTTGTTTACGTTGATTACCCCAGCCAGCACAGAGTGATTAAAGAAAGTGGTCACTGGTATGGCAATTTTATTCGCTCTTATCAACAACAGGGAGGTGTTGATAATGTGGGGACGTGACTTACTGACATTACTGCTGATAGTCGCCTTATCTTTTTTTCTGATGTGCGATGTTTTTATTACGCCGGCTATCATTCAAGAGCTCTCCCAAGAGTTTGCTGTTACCGATGTACAGTTAAGCTTGGCTAGCTCCTCTTTTGTTGTTTTTGGTGCCATCGTCGGTCTGGTTGTGGGCTACCAAACTGACCGACTACCTCGCAAAGGTTTATTTATTGGGGTGGTACTGTTAGGTGAACTGCCCTGTTTGCTGACAGGGGTTACCTTTTTCAGTGGTTCCTTCTGGTCTTTTGTCGTTTTGCGCACCCTAACCGGGATTGGTGTTGGTGGTATTTATCCGCTGACTTTTTCAATGCTTAGTGATTACTTTTCGGTAAAACACCGCGCTACGGCCAGTGCCATGGTCGATTTTGCCTGGGGCATTGGTATGGTCTGCGGTCCTTTGCTGGCTATTACGGCAGCGGCAACCAATTATGGGTGGCGCTGGGCTTTTATTTGGGCGGCTTTACCCAGTTTTCCATTGCTGCTGTTGTTCTTTCTTGTGGCAAGAGAACCGAAAAGAGGGGCAACAGAGCCCAGGTTAACCCATCAAGTGCATGCTATGGGCTTTCGCCATTGGCTTGAACTTTGGCGAAAAAAAACGAACCTACTTGTCTTTTTGCAAGGACTCCCTGGCTCTATTCCCTGGGGGCTTTTCCCTTTTTGGTTGATTGTTATTTTTTCAAACACACAGCACTTTAGCCGTGAACAAGCCACTTATATTTGGGAGTTATTTGGAATTAGCGCCGGTATTGGCGGTGTTATGTGGGCGCTGGTTGGCGACAGGTTGTTTTTAAAAGAGCCTAAATTGTTGCCGCTGCTTTGTTGTCTAGGGGTTTTGTTTGGCATTATTCCCTGTTTTTTAATTTTCAATGGTTGGTTCGTTTCGGTAACCAGCTGCGCCTTGCTCGCTGGGGTGGCGGGGATCTCCATTTCGGTTCCAGCGTCTAACTGCAAAGCTATTTTGATGAACGTCAACCACCCCGAACATCGGGGAAGTGTTTTTTCGGTTTATAACCTCTGCGATAACATCGGAAAAGGGCTAGGCCCTGCTTTAGGCGGGCTTTTACTCTCAGTGAGCGGAAGCTATGTAGTAATGGCCAATGTTGCCATTGCGCTTTGGCTGATTTGCGGCTGCATATTCGCGTTAATGATAAGTGTGATTAACCGCGACCGAGCACAGGTATTAATGCCACTTAGTCAGCCGCCGCAAAGTGTTGACGAACCTTTTTTAAACGTGGGTAAGTCATGACAACGCAAACGAAATACCACAATAGTACCTTTGATAATATTCCTGAACATAAGCGCCAAAAAATACTCACCGTCGTGGCTAACCAGCTTGCCAATGAGGGACTGGCCAAGGCCCGAATGAAAGACATTGCTATGTTAGCCGGTGTCTCTTACGGCTCACTTTATAGCTATTTTCCCACTCGCGATGACATGATCCGCTCAGTCATTGAGCAGGGTAAGCAACTGCAAGCGCAAGTATTTGTTGGTCTTGAAGCGTTAGATTTCTTCCTGGCGATTGAATTGGGATTCGAAAGAATCCAAGGCTTGGCGCATGAACAGCGTGCCTTGATGGCGATTTGGGTTGAGCTTAGTCATGCTTACAATGCGCGGTTTACCGACGAAATTATCGATATGGAAAGAGCTGGCATCGTGTGTTGGCGCCAGTTAGTAACCGCGGCGATTGAGAAAGGACAAATCAACCCTGCGTTACCGGCCAATGCGATTGTGCAAATGTTGGATAGCTTGGCTAGTACCTTACTTAGTGCCAAGCTAAGTGATATTCAAAGCCAGAGACTTAGCGCTATTTTTGAGTTCCACTCAGTTAAAGAGGGGGACGACAAGCTGGTTCGAGCGCAATTGATGGCAGCGCTTAAACTCGCGTTTGCGCCTGATGAGCGTTAAAAATCTTCATCACCAACCATTCTGTTACTGCACTGCCCAGCCATTGGCGAAGCGGGGCAAACACTTTCGCCGCCATGGTTGTACGATAAACGGCTTTGGGGTTGTGGGCCGTCGCTGCCTTTAGCATGGCTTCAACGGTACTTTTGGGGCCGGGTGCTTTACGGTAGGTTTCATGCATATAGCGTTGAAAAGCTGACATTAGCGGCTGGTAGTCCCGTTCTTCTGGCAGCTGTTCAAATTGCGTAAAGGCTACTTCTTCAAAGCCGGTTTTCACGGGCCCCGGTTCAATCTGAATAACCTTAATGCCCAGCGGCTTCAACTCCATTCGCATGGCTTCACAAAGTGCTTTTAGGGCGTGTTTGGTGGCGGTATACCAGCCACTGCCAGGGGTTGTTAGGTGACTTGCTAATGAGGTTGTCACAATAATGCGGCCGCTGCCTTGCTTGCGCATGCTGGGCAGTACTGCCTTATTTATACGGGCAACGCCGAAGACATTAACGTTAAATTGATGCATAACCTCAGCGGTATCCACCAGCTCTACGCAGCCATAAGCGCCGTAGCCGGCGTTATTAAATACCACGTCTATGCGGTGCTGCTCGTTAAGTAGCGTGTTAATGCCGTCGTTCACCGATGTGTCGCTGCAGACATCCATGCTAAGCAGTTTTGCGCCTTGCTTTGCCAGCTGTGCCATCGGCTCGGTGCGGCGGGCTGCAGCGTAAACAATAAACTCTGTTTTTAATAAAGCTTGGGCAACCAATAAGCCAAAGCCAGATGAGGCGCCCACCACCAAAGCCACTTTTTTCATCCCTGTTCTCCTAGGCCTAAAGCTGATTTTTGATAATTTTGAGCATGGCGGGGATCAAGGCGTCATCTGCAATATTGTCACCAATATAGAGCTGCATCCGGGCTTGGTAATAAGAAGAGCTGAAAGAAAATTGGAACATGGTCAATAGGTTATCAATACAAAAAGCCAGCACATTGCCATTAACATCAGGGCGGATACTGCCACTTTTTCTTGCTTTTTCGATAAGGCTCAGTAAGAAACTGACCACCGGATCTTCAAACTGCCCTGACAGTTTTTGTGCCATCGGTGCCATCGACTGGCTGGTAATGTCTAAATAAATTTGGCTAAGGTGCGCATGTTTAAGGGCGTTAGCACGGGTCAGCTCAAATAGTTGGGTCAGTGAGTCAAAAAAATCCTGCTCAATATCGATGCTGTCGAGTATTTGCTGCAACAAGCCAAACTGCTGGCTAACAATGGTCAGAAATAAATCTTCTTTCGACGAAAAATACGAATACATGGCGCCGATACTCACGCCGGCATCACGAGCAATATCATTGATGTTGGTACCGGCAAAACCATGCTCGGCAAAGGCTTTTATGGCTTCAGTCAGTATTTTGTCTTGGCGTTTGGGAGACGTCTTAGCAAAGGCTTCTTTACTGAATGAAACTACTTTTTCTTGAGCGCTCAATGCATTACTCCTACGGGTTCAAACTGGCCGGGTTATTGTGTGCCACGACGGAAAATGCCTCGGCGGCAACATCCAGAGTGAAGTTAATATCGTCATCGCTGATGGCGCAATTCATAAATAAGTTGTGGTGATTAGTAAAGAACACGCCACGTTTCACGCACTCAGCAACCCATTGTTGGTGAAGGACCAGATTGTCATCATTACTGATGCGCATAAACCACATGGCGGGTTCGCCGCTGATCTGCAACTTAAAACCGTGATGCTCAGCCACTTCTTGTAAGCCATGAGTCAGTTTGCTGCCCTGGCGGTTCATTAACTCGGCGCCCGCAAGCTTTTTTAGTTTGTTGATGGTGGCTAAGCCCGCAGCAAAAGGCGCGGCTGACAGCCAGTAGCTGCCGGTATAAAACACATTTGCTACTGCGTCTTTCAGTGCGTCGATACCGCACAGGGCGGAAAAGTTATAGCCATTACCCAGCGCCTTGCAAAAGCACATCAGGTCGGCTTTAAAGCCGTAGTGATGGTCTGAGCCTTTAATATCAAGGCGAAATCCACAGCGCACATCATCAATGGCCAATACGATGCCGTTATCGGTACATAACTTGCGTACTTTTTGCCAGTAATCAGGGGCGGGGAGCTGGTTATCAACAAATGCGGGGTGCCAATAAGGCGTTGACATAAAACAGGCTATTTCGCCTTTATGCTGCTCAACCAGCGCTTTTAATTGCGCGAAGTTATTCCATTCTACATAGAGGTTGTTAGCAACATCTTCCGGGGTAATACCAGGTGCCCCCATTTTGTGGGTCCAGGGGGCTACGCCATGGTAGTTACCTTTGACCAGAATGGTTTTCTTTCTGCCGGTGGCGGCCTTGGCTGCCATCAGTGCCAAGCTGGTGACGTCGCCACCGTTTTTGGCGAAAAAAGCCCAATCGGCCATGGCAACGGTATCAACCAACAGTTCAGCCATATCTACCATGTTACTAAAAGGCAGCGTTGCGCAATCGCCTAAGGCCAACTGGGTGCTAACGGCGCCGTCGACATCGGGGTCGCAATAGCCCAGAACATTTGGCCCGTAAGCGCACATGTAGTCGATATAGCGGTTGCCATCGAGGTCCCAAAAATAGGCTCCTTTGGCTTTAGACACATATTTGGGATAAGCACTGGCAGGAATAGCGCAGCCTCCTGAAGGGCCGAGGTGACCATAGACACCGGCAGGGATCACTTTTAAGGCGCGGGCAAAAGTTTGTTCCGACAGGCCATATTGATTGGTTTTCATCATGACTCCTGCTTTAGGTAATAGTTAACGCGAAACAGTAACTTATCGAAGCCATCTAGTAGCGGGATAAAACCCGCTAGCTGGATCTTGTTGCTGGCAATAGCCGAGAAGGCATCAATACGGCCCGCCAATAGGTCACCAACAGTGCCCAGATCGGCAAACTCCATATAGGCGTTGGCGCGGTCCTTAATTTGCTCCGTAACCGTAAATTGATGCGTTCTTACTTGTACTTCTAAACTGGGGCCGCCCTTAACCGTCAGGGCAATATTGCCGTCTGATAAGGCGCCGGTAATGGCTTTAACTTCTGGGTCGTGGTTACCAATTTGTGCCGCTGCAACAACCGCAGTAAAGAGGGTTAAACGGGTGCTGATGTCGTTAAATTGGTTGTCGTTTAAGTACTGGGGCTGAGGCTTTAAAAAGTGTTCTAAGCGCTGGCTTAAATGGCTAAAGGTGCCAGTTAAGAACCGTAATTTCGTAAAGCCTTTGACAATGATGGGCATCGCTTTACCAGACATCATCGCGTTGAAATGGCGAACAGAGCGAAATACCAAAACGATGTTTTGGCTAAGGGCGCTGGCATCAAGCCTCTGGCAACCGGATGTTGCTTCAAAGCGCAGTGCTAAAGAGGGGCCTTTGTAGATGACAAAGCCAACCGAAACGGCTTTTTTGGGCAGTAAAGACTTTGCTTCACTATCCAATTGGCAAAGGTTAACCAAGTTTCCAAGCAGACCGTACAAGTTTATGTAGGCTGAGGTTTCTGCATCCATCATTACCGTTATCCATTTTAGAGCGAGCAATCACTCGTTTTTGAATATGCGATAGTGAACAAAGCCCTGTCAAACCTATTTTGCTGTAAATTTAACCATGACGAAAACAAGCCTAATTGAATGAAAATGTATAATCGCGTCAGCGGTAGGGCTGTCAATAAAAACCTTTCTTCCTATAAATTATTTAAAAACATGCAGTTAAATTTTTTTTCGTGCAATGTAACGTGATCTACTTCGAAATGTAACATTCTGCGTTTGCAAAGTGCTTGAATTTTAGACAGGAGGCATTGCTTAATTAAATCGAGTGAATGCTCGCTCTTTAATGTGGCGCCACCTAAACAAGGACAGGTCAATGAAAACGCAACAACACGCAATAAGATCGGCGACGAAGCCTTTGGGGTATTCGGCACTCTTTCTCGCGCTTTTCAGTGGTGCTGTTCACGCTGAACAGGAGGCGGATAACAGCAAAGAGGCTGCGTCGTCCAAGCCTACCGATGTCATCGTGGTGACATCACAAAAACGCACCCAAAACGTGATGGATGTGCCGGTACCGGTTGATGTGGTCAGTGGCAGCCAACTGAAAGAAACCGGCTCGGTGTCATTAGGTGATATGTCTGATTACACCCCGGGTTTTAGCTTCAGTAAAAACGAAGTGGTACAAGGCACAGCTACCATGCGCGGTATTTCCAGTAGCAATATCAGCACCGGTGGCGACCCTTCCGTTGCTGTATTTTTTGACGACTTTTATATGCCGCGGGCTGCGCAAAGTGTGCTGTTTTCTGACCTGCAACGGGTGGAAGTATTAAAAGGCCCACAAGGAACATTGTTTGGAAAAAACGCCGCCGCCGGTGTGGTGAGTATTTATCCCAATGAACCCAGTGATGACGTCGACGGTTATCTTGACGTACGGCTAGGAGACTATTCGTTACGGCGGATAGAGGGCATGGTCAATTTGCCACTCACCGACACCCTTTACTTGCGGGTTAATGGCATTACCAACCAGCGTGACTCCTACGTTGATAACGAAAACAGCGATTACAACGGTGATGAGCTGGGTAACCGTGACCACCAAGCCGCACGGGTGGCGATGTTATGGAAGGCAACTGACAGCACCAGCTTGCAGTTGGCATACGATTGGGACCATCTGCATCAAGGCTATTCGGCGCAGTTAGGGGTAAGTGACTACGCCTACAGCACCGATCCTGCATCACGAAAAATGGCCAGTGACGTTGATGACGGCCATGAATGGCGCGACATGAGCGCGATCTCCATGAAGCTCAACCACACCTTTTCCGATAAATGGTCGGGTAAATTCATTAGTAGCTACCGGGAATGGGAAGCGTCAGGCAAGGATGACACCGACGGCACCGCTGACATTACCCGGTATGTGGATACCATCAACTATGAAGACTCTGACATTTTCTACAACGAAGTGCAGTTTAACTACCAAGGCGACAGGCTCAGCTATGTGGGCGGTGCGACTTACAGCAAGGAAAATGTCTACCAAAAAACCACGGTAGAACTGACGGTTGATACCGTTGAGCGCCTGGTTACTGAAAGCCTTAATGACACCTTGGTCAGTACCATGCAATCTCTCGGCTACGACGATGCCACCATCGCTTCTCTAGGGCTACCGGTTGACCATATCTGGAATGCTTCCGACTGGGGCACTGTCTTGAGCGTGATGTCGCAAGCCGACCCAAGTGTGAACAGCCTTCTGAGCGCGATGGGCAGTTCGGCCTTTGATCCGGGTCTTGCCGATGCCATTACCGCCACCGGCGATTTGTCCTATCAGGCGATGTCAGAAGCGTTGGGGGAATCGGCGCTGCTGGGCCCCAGTTACAGTGGGCAGTATTGGGGGGAGAACGTCGCTAACCGAGGCGACTTTACCAGTTACGGCGTGTATTCGGATTTTGATTACAAAATCAATGACAAGTGGGGCGCCATTTTTGGCCTTCGCTACAGCTATGATAAAAAGAAATTCAGCTGGAAAATCACCGAAAACACCGTTGACGGCATTAGTCTGCCCAGCATGGTTGATCAGCTCTTCCCACTGGTTGATAACCTTGAAGCCAGCCATAACTGGAGCAAATGGACAGGCCGGGTAGGCGGGCGTTATCACATCAACGAAAATCAAATGGCTTATTTAACCTATTCAACAGGTTACAAAGCCGGCGGTTATGACTCGCTCGACGTTACCACTGCCGAAAATCCCTTCAAGCCAGAAAGCGTGAAAGACATTGAACTGGGTTATAAAGCCTCACTGTTTGATGTGCTGCGGGTGCAATTAGATGTGTACAACATGGATGTTGATAACCGTCAGCAAAGCGTGAACAGCATGCTGCCAGGCTCGTCGGCATTGGTGCCGGTTATTATCAATGGCGACCAAAAAATAAAGGGCTTGGAGATGTTGCTGGATTGGCAGGCCACCGACAACGTCAAGCTGGGTATGGTAGGGGAATATCGCCATACCAAATCCGACTGGAATGATTACTACAACTCGGAAGGGCAATTGGTAACCGACGAAAGCCATTCCTCGGATGTGTTTGACTACACCCTGACGTTTGATTATTTCCCCAGTTTGCGGTTGGCCGCTGGCACCTTTAAATTCCACATGGATTATGTGTTTGCCGAAAACACCGCCAAAGATGACCCTGATCTGCTCCCTATCGCTTATCAAATTCCGGATTATTTTAATGACACCAAGGATTTAAATGCCCAGCTTAGCTGGTTTAGTAGTGACGACCACTGGCAAGTGTCTATTTGGGGTAAAAACCTGCTGGATAACACCACGCTTTATAACTTAGGTGGCTTTGCCGCCGAAATTCTCGATACCCCAACGGTTAGGGTGAATGATCCCCGTACTTATGGGCTTGACGTCCACTATCGCTTTTAACCGACAACACTCCCCCAACCAAAGCCCGGCCGACGCCGGGCTTTTTGCTAACGAAAGTCCCGCGAGGGAACCGGCAAAGCATCTAGCCAGTCGCTGCGGTCTGTCAGCCGCCCGGCCATGACATGCACAATGGCGCCTTCTTTTTCAACGATCCCCGCCACTTCTAATAAGCGAGCTTTTAAAAAGGCTTGGCGCTGATGGTGGGCTGTTGCCGCCCACACCACCAAGTTTATGTTGCCGGTTTCATCTTCCAGGGTCACAAAGGTAACGCCTGAGGCAGTTCCCGGTCGCTGGCGACCTGTGACTAACCCCGCCACGTGTACGGCCTGCCCGGACACGCAATCGCTAAGATCAGCGGCGCTCAGGGTTTTACTAAAGCGCCCTTGGCGGCGCAGCAGTGCCAGGGGATGACGGCCGAGAGTTAAACCGAGCTGCTGGTAGTCGGCCTGCATCGCTTGCTCGGCGCTAGGGGCAGCAAGCGCAGTGGTGATGTCGTCTGGTTCGCTTTGCTCGGCAAAAAGCGGTAGCTGCTCGCCTAAGCGAGCCCGTTGCCAGGCAGCCTGGTAGCGGTGCTGGTAAAGCGTATCTAAGGCGCCACTACTGGCGAGTAGCTCCTGTTGCGCGCGGGGTAGGGCAGCAAGAGCCTGCTGCAAGCCATGTTGGTGGCGAGCCATCACAAACTGGCGAAGCGCCGCGTCATTGCCGCCTTTTATTAAACAAAGGCCCAGTCGCAGGCGGCCATCTTGTAAGCCATGTTCATAGTCAGAATCGCTGGCACTCACCGGCAGCACCTCAACACCATGGCGCTTGGCGTCCTGCACCAACTGCGAAGGTGTATAAAAGCCCATGGGCTGGCTGTTGAGTAGCGCACAGCAAAAAGCGGCCCGGTGGTGACATTTTAGCCAAGCCGACACATAAACCAGCAGTGCAAAGCTGGCCGAGTGCGACTCAGGAAAACCATAACCGGAAAACCCTTTTATTTGCTCAAAAATGCGCTCGGCAAAGGCCGGTTCATAGCCGTTATCTTGCATGCCCTTGATGAGTTTTTGCCTGAAGGCCTCAATGTGGCCATTACGGGACCAATTGGCCATAGCGCGGCGTAGTTGGTCGGCTTCACCGGCACTAAAGTTTGCCGCCACCATGGCGATTTCAATCACTTGTTCTTGAAATAGGGGCACTCCCAAGGTGCGTTTTAAAACCTTCTCAAGGGCGCTTGACGGGTAACTAACAGCTTCTAAGCCATCGCGGCGTTTTAGGTAGGGGTGCACCATGTCACCTTGTATTGGCCCCGGTCGCACTATGGCGACTTCAATCACCAAATCATAAAAGCAGGCCGGTTTTAAGCGGGGCAGCATGTTGCTCTGGGCCCGGGATTCCACCTGAAAGACGCCAACGTTGTCAGCTTTTTGCAGCATCGCATAAACGGCTGGGTCACCTTGGGGAACATTGGCTAACGTGAGCGACGGCCCGCCATGGTGCTTAATCAGCGCAAAACACTTACGAATGGCGGTTAACATGCCAAGTGCCAGCACATCGACTTTCATCAGCCCCAAGCTTTCTAAGTCGTCTTTATCCCATTGAATAACAGTGCGCCCGGCCATGGAGGCATTTTCCTGGGGCACCAGTTGGTCAAGCGGCCCCTGGCTAATAACAAAGCCGCCCACATGTTGGGAAAGGTGCCTTGGAAAGCCAATCAGCTCGTCAACCAATTCAATAAAATCGGGCCAAAGCCCGCCACGGTTTGCGCACAAACGTTTTAGCTGTTCACGCCAAGGTTCAAGCTTATCCCGGCCATCCAGTTGGCTAAGCAAGCTTTCAATCATGGCGGTTTCTAGGCCCAGCGCTTTACCGATATCGCGAATGGCACTCTTGCGCCGATAACTCACAACCGTGGCTGTTAATGCGGTGCGGGTACGGCCATAACGGCGGTAGATATATTGAATAACTTCTTCGCGCCGCTCATGTTCAAAATCCACGTCAATGTCGGGCGGTTCTTGGCGCTCTTTAGAGATAAAACGTTCAAAAAGAAGGTTGCCTTGCTCTGGGTTAACCGCGGTTATTCCTAAGCAAAAACACACCGCCGAATTGGCGGCCGAGCCACGCCCCTGGCAAAGGATCTGCTGCTGGCGGGCAAAGTTAACAATGTCGTAAAGGGTTAAAAAGTAATGCTCATAGCCCAGTTCGGCAATGAGCCCCAGCTCCTTGGTGATAAGCGCCTTTACTTTCTCTGACGCACCCTGCGGGTAATGGCGCGCCAGTCCTTTATTTACCTCTTGTGCCAGATATTGGCTGGCGCTAAGGCCGGCGGGTAGCCATTCATCGGGATAGCGGTAATGCAGCTCGGTCAGTGAAAACTGGCAACGGTTGGCAATGCGGCAGCTTTCTGTCAGCCATTGCTTCGGGTAGCGCTGTTGCAGTGTATCGAGTGGCAGTAAAACCGCTTCACGGTTAGCACTGAGCTTCCAACCTGCCGTTTGTACCGTGCAGTGGTGGCGAAGGGCGCTCAGGCAGTCGAGTAAGCGCTGGCGCTTGGGGCTATGCATCCTTACCTTGGGCGCCGCTACTACCGGCAATTGTTGCGCTTGGGCAAAAGCGGTTAAGCGTTCAAGCTTAATATCTTCCTCTGGCAGCAGGTATCGGCCTAAGGCTAACCACAGGCGGCCTTGAAAATGTGCTTTAAGCCAGTTGGCCGAAGCCGTGTCAGCCTCATTTGGGTGCCAAAGCACGAAACAATATTGCAGGTGCTGAAGGTGGTTGCGCTCTAGCCGGTATTGCCCCTTCGGCGCTTGGCTTCGCCCTTGGCTGATCAGCGCACACAGTTCTTGGTAGGCCTTTAAGGTCGGCGCAAGCAGCGTTAGCCTCAGGCCATCTTCCAGTGTGAAGTGGCTGCCAATAATGAGTTTTATGGTGCTGTCTTTGGCGGCTTCAAAGGCCCTTACCACCCCTGCCACCGAGCATTCGTCGGTTATGGCAATGGCCTCATAACCCAGCTGCTGCGCGGTTTTCACTAACTCCTGGGGGTGAGAAGCCCCCGTTAAAAAACTGAAGTTAGTCAGGGTACAAAGCTGGGCGAACATTAGCCAAACCAGCCATGCAGATACCAGGCATCATCCTTGTCTTTAAATATCCAGCAAAGGCCACCTGTGGGGTGGCGGGCAATAAAGTAATCACGGCAAATACGGTGTTGCCACCAACCATTTTCCAATCGTTCAGGCCCGCGAATAATGTCTGGCGCGTCGCGCAGTGGCTCAGGTTTTGGCAGCAGCCACAGGGGGCGTAGTGCTGGCGCTGGCTCCACGGCGCAGCTTTCGCCGGGCCTTACCCATAAAAAGGCTTGTTCGGGGCTGTGGTTGGCATTAAGGCATAGCCCTTGTACGGCGTGTTCCCCCAAACGGGTAATTAAGCGCCCTAATAAGGGTTCGTCCGGGCGCTGGGCGGCAAATAATGGGGCGCTTCTTTGCTCTTTGGGGCTCAGCTGCTGGGCTTGCAGTGTCAGGGCGGTGACGGGAGCATCCAGCAGCAGCTTTTCCAAGCGTAGCCGGGCTATTTCTTGCCAATCTTCGCTGCGCCAAAGTGCTTCTGCGCCCCGTAGCAGTAGGGTTAAGGGCGGTCGCTGCCGAAAAGTCAGGGTCAGCTGTAACTGGCTACAGGCCAATTGCCGCTTTTCTAAAAATAACGCCAAGGCTTTTAATTGCCGGCTCAGGGGAAAAAGTAGCCCTTGGGCTTGCTCTACATCCAGGCTAAAAGCGTGCTCTTGTAAGAATGACTCTGGTGGATGATAAAGCTGGCGAGGCTCTTTTAAGCTGCCATCAAGGCGGCCAAGTACGGAGAGTAAAGGCGCGCCATAACGTTTGCCCAGCTCCATGCGCGGCAGTGCTAGCAGTTGGCCAATGCGGTTAAGCCCGGCACGTTGTAAGCGGTTTTGTAGTAGCTGTGGTAATTCCAACGCACTAACTGAAAGGTCGGCAATCATGGCTTTGGCTTGGTGAGAGGGCAGGGGGCCCATATCAACCATGGCCAGCAGTTTTGCCGCTAAAGGGGTATCTCCAACACCGGCATAAAGCTGGTGGCCTAACTGCTGATAGCTATCACACAGGCAAGCTAGCAGGGCTTGGTCGCTACCATAAAGGCGCTGCATTGAAGACAGTTCAATCAGCAAACCTGCCGGCGGTTGCAAGCTTAAAGGCCCTGCAAGGTCGTAGCCAGCTTGGGCCAGGGTTAACAGCCCTTGGCTTAATTGCAAGGGTGAGGTGGGCACCTCAATTAAATCTGGGCACAGCGCCAGCGCACTGCTGAGCTTCATACCCGCTTGTACACCCTGCGCTAAAGCTTGCTGGCTTGCGCAGCTCACAAACCCCTGTTTGTCCAAGGTGATCTTGGGGGCTGGTATACCAATGCCTGCACTGCCCAGTTCTAAGGCTAGGTTGGGAAAATGCAGGTAAAGCCAGCGCATCAGCCTTCCCAGGGGCCTTGAACAATGTTGTCTTGGCCACGAATGGCGTGCTCACCAAGATTGATAGGTTGGCTCGGTACCGGCCAGCCACCTTTGCGTTTATCAACTCCGATATTTACAACATTTTGCTGGCGCTGCAGAGAAAGCCTCAGTGCTGCAGGGCTTTGAGCGCGCTGGCGGCGGTAAAAAAACACCCCCAAGCAATCGCCTTTTTGTGCAGCCAGTTGCAAGCGGCGTATTTGCGGGTCGCTGACTTCGCGGGGCCAAGCCAACACCGCACTACAGGTACCGCTTTTAAGGGCTTGTTCTAAGGTCCACAACTCGTCTTTGATTTTTGACGGGTGAATAACCAGCACTCGGGATAAATCCACGCCCATGGCTGCCAGGGCCGGGCCGTAGGGAATGTGCGGCGGAGCTATAAAAATTAGCCAACGCTTTTCTTGGGAAAGCTTGGCCAGCATTGGCATTAATAAGCGCAGTTCGCCAATACCGTCTTGGTGATAGTGAATTTCGGTAATGGCGCCTTTTGGGAGACCCTGGCCAGGTAAGTGCTGGTCAAGTTCTTGATAGCCGGTAGCGTAGGCAGGCACTTGCTGTTGCCAATGACGACCGGTCCAGACGGTGTTGTTTTGCAGCAGTTGATTCAAACGCGGGTCCATGGGTCTCTCCTGGTTACTGTAATCATATACAGTGTATGGATATACAGTAATTGCTGTATGGACTGCTGGCAAGGGGGTTGGTTAAAAAAAGATCCATCAGTTGTCAAAAATTGCTGTTTGCTCAGCACTTTTTTTGGTGAGTGTTTGGGTCGCTAAAGTAAGGAAACCGCGCAAGCGGTGAAGGTGATCGGATGTTTGTCTTAGATAAAATGGGCTAACATCAGCGCTAATTGTGAAACGAACACACGGACCCCTCATGATTATCAAGCCCAAGATCCGTGGCTTCATCTGTACTACTGCCCACCCAAAGGGTTGTGAAGCCAACATTCTGGAACAGATCAATTACACAAAAGAGCATCCCGCCATTGAAAATGGCCCCAAGCGCGTCTTAGTTATTGGCAGCTCTAGCGGCTACGGTATGCCGTCTCGTATCGCTGCCACCTTTGGTGCTGGCGCTTCAACGCTGGGCGTTTTCTTTGAAAAGCCTGCAACAGATACCAAACCCGGTACCGCCGGTTACTACAACGCTGTTGCTTTCGATAAGCTGGCAACCGAAGCGGGCTTTTATGCCAAGTCTATTAATGGCGATGCTTTCTCTAACGAAATCAAGCAAAAAGCCATTGAAGTAATTAAGGAAGACCTGGGGCAAATTGACCTGGTGGTGTATTCCATTGCTTCGCCAGTGCGCAAACTGCCCGATAGCGGTGAACTGGTGCGCTCCACCTTGAAACCCATTGGCAAGCCCTACAGCGCCACTGCCGTTGATACCAACAAAGATGAAATCATCTCGGTGGATGTGGAGCCAGCCAACGAGCAGGAAATTCAAGACACCATCACCGTGATGGGTGGCCAAGACTGGGAGCTTTGGATCAAAGCCCTTAACGACGCTGGCGTGCTGGCAGACGGTTGCAAGTCTGTAGCTTATAGCTACATCGGCACCGAAATTACCTGGCCTATCTACTGGCATGGCACCATCGGTAAAGCGAAAGAAGACCTTGACCGTGCGGCGGCCGCTATTGATGCGCTGCTCAAAGGCACCGGCGGCGAAGCCCACGTGGCGGTTCTTAAGTCGGTGGTTACGCAGGCCAGCTCTGCCATTCCGGTTATGCCGCTCTACATCGCCATTGTTTACAAGGTGATGAAGGAAAAAGGCTTGCACGAAGGCACCATGGAGCACGTGTTCCGTCTCTTTAGCCAGCAGCTTTATAAAGCCGATGGCAGCGCCTGCGATACCGACGATATGAACCGTATCCGCATGGACGATTGGGAGCTGCAAGAAGACGTGCAAAACGCCTGTAAGGCGCTGTGGGACAAAGTGACCACCGAAAACCTGCGCGAAATCACCGACTACGACGGTTACAAAGAAGAGTTCCTGAAACTCTTCGGCTTTGGCTTGGACGATGTTGACTACGAAGAAGACGTCAGCACCAACCCGCCGCAGCACTTTATGGAAGTATAAAAAAGGGCCTTCGGGCCCTTTTTTACTGCCTGGCCGATAAGGCTAATCGTCAAATTTACGGTTAGCTGTTAAAGCCCTTGTTTACCGCCGCTGGCGTTACCAACAAAGCTTAAAGCCAACAAAGGACTGGAGTGACAACCACTTGCCTTCGTGGCAGGGTGAATACAAAAGGAGGTAGATCATGGCTAAAGTGATGAAAGACTCATTGGGTGAGGTCAGCCTTCCTGACAACGCCCTTTATGGCCCACAAACCCAGCGGGCCGTTGATAACTTCCAGCTCTCTGGGCAACCCATGCCCTGGCGTTTTCTCGCCGCCCTTATCGAAATCAAGCGTGCTGCCGCGCAAACCCATTTAACCCTTGGTTTGTTGGATGACACCAAGGCCAAGGCCATTATTACAACCGCTGACAAGCTCCTGGCCGACAAGCCTTTAGAAGCCTTTCCGGTTGAGGTTTTTCAAACCGGCTCTGGCACTTCCAGCAATATGAACGTCAACGAGGTGATTGCCAATCTGGCGGGCCACGACGTGCAGCCTAACGACGATGTCAACATGGGCCAAAGCTCTAACGACACGGTGCCGTCGGCGCTGCAAATCTCGGTATTGACCGGGCTTGAAAAGGTATTGCTGCCAAAGCTTAACCACCTTATTAAAGCCATTGAAAAGAAAGCGGCTAGCCTCGATGACGTAGTGAAAACCGGCCGCACCCATTTAATGGACGCCATGCCGCTAACCTTTGGCCAGGAGCTGACCACTTGGCAGGTGCAGTTAGAGCAAGTGGAAGATGACATTCGCCATGCCATTAAGCGCTTAGCCAAGCTGCCGCTGGGTGGTACCGCCGTTGGCACCGGCATTAATGCTCACCCCAAACTGGCTGGCGGGGTTTGTGTGCGGTTGTCTGAGCGGATGCACCTTCATGTTGAAGCCCATGAATGGCCCTTTGCACACATGGCGGCGCAAGAAGCGCCTTTGGCCGCATCGGCGGCCATGCGCCAGCTGGCGGTGGCACTGATGAAAATCAGCAATGATTTGCGCTGGATGAACTCGGGGCCGCTGGCCGGGCTTGGGGAAATCAGCCTAACGGCCTTGCAGCCCGGCTCAAGCATTATGCCCGGCAAGGTAAACCCGGTTATCCCGGAGGCGCTTACCATGATTAGTGCCCAGGTTATTGGCCTTGATAGCGCTAATACCCTGGCTGCGCAAAGCGGTAACTTTCAGCTTAATGTCATGCTGCCGCTGCTGGCACATAACCTTAACCAGATGGTCGACATTCTGGCTAACGGCTGCGAGCACCTGGCCGACAAAGCCATTGCCGGATTTACCGTTAACCAAGACCGGCTTAACGAAAGTTTGGACAAAAACCCAATATTGGTAACTGCGTTAAATAGTGAGATCGGCTACCTTAAAGCGGCAGCCATTGCCAAGAAGGCCTATGCCGAAGGTCGCCCCATTTTAGAGGTGGCCAAGGAAGAAACCAGCTTAGGTGAAGCGCAATTAAAAGAGTTACTGGATCCCAAAAAGCTTTGTAGGCCTCAGGAATGACAGAATACGGATACTGGCTTGATAGCCGGCAAGCGGTTGATACGAATAACCGCATCGATGCGTTAACCCAGGAGCAGCCCTTGTGGCTGCACCTGGATAGAACCCAAGATTTTACTGGCAAAGTATTAAAAAAATGTTTTCCGCGCTACTTGGTTGAGGCGGCGTTAGTGGATGAAACCCGTCCGCGCTGGCAGTACGACGCCGACGGCACTTTGCTGCTTATTATGCGTGGCATCAACTTTAACCCCGGTAAAGAAGCCGAAGACATGGTGTCGGTGCGTTGCCTGGTTAACGACAAGCGGCTTATTACCCTAGCTGGGCAAGGCTTAAAATCGGTCTCTGAAGCCAGCGACAAATTAGGCCGGCTTACCGACCCAAGCAGCACCTGGCTGGTGCTGGGCGATATTCTTCGCAACTTGGTGCGAGGCGCCGATGAACATTTAAAGCGCCTGACCGAAGGCCTTTTAGATATGGAAATGGCTTGGCTTGAAAGCAAACACGACCTGCGCAACCCCATTTTAGTGTTAGAGCGGCGGCTATTGAGCCTGCGCCGTTATATCGAGCCGCAACAAGAAATGCTCGAAGAACTCACCGACGAGCTTGAAGACGACCTGCCCGCCGAACCACTGCGGCTGCTGCAAGAGGTGCAAGACCGCATGACGCGGCTCTTGGAAAGCCTTAACTTGTTGCGTGAACGGGTGAAATTATTGCGTGACGATATGAACGCCGAGCGCGACGCGCAAATGAATAAAACCCTATATATGTTGTCGATTATCACGGCATTGTTCTTACCGCTGTCGGTTATCACCGGCTATTTCGGGATGAACGTTGGCGGCTTGCCCTGGGTGGAAGACAAAGCCGGTTGGATTTGGGTGAGCCTGATGATGCTGGTGTGCCTGGTGTTCTCTGGCATTGTGATGTGGTGGCGGCGTTTGTTCTAAGCGGCTATCATGGCGCGGTTTTCCATTCACGCATACGGGAGTGACCCATGCTTAAGCCGCGTCAGCAGGCAAAAACTGTTGTTAATCGTCCCCAACTGAGCCTGAGCCCTGAGTTGAAAGTGCTGGGTAAAGACGAGCTGGATCTCACCCAGGCTGTTATCGACGACTTTGGCTGGCAAAACGGTGACCAACTGCTGGTAAGCCCTGAAGGCAGCAGTTTGCTGGTTACCAACCTGTCCCAGCGCGATGTGGCCCAGGCCCGCTTTAACCGCGAAGCCCGCAGCCTAATCAATGCGCTGGAAAGCGACGAGTCACCGCTGCGCCGAGTGCGGGTGTTCTTCAAAGGCAATCTGGTACAAGTGCTGGAAGCCGATGAGCATGAGTGCGACGAGAACTGCAATCACGATTAAAAAAACCGCCCTTGGGCGGTTTTTTTAATGCCAAAGCCGGGTGTTCAAGCCATAAAAATGCTCTAGCGCTTGGTACATATCAGGCTCGTGCTCATAAAGCGCCTGGCCTTGTTCAAAAAACACTTCCGATACCACCGCAAAAAACTCTGCCGGATTGGTGGCACCATAAGGGTCAATCAGGCCGCGATGGCCGTGAAAGGTAGCTTCACAATGGCGGCGAAAAGCATGGCTAAAAACCTGCTGCCATTGCTGCGCTTCCGGTATGCTGCGTTGCAACGGTGCCCCGGTGGCAAAGCCTTTGGCTTGGTCTAACTGGTGGGCAAATTCATGCACCACCAGGTTTTGGCCGTCAAAGGGGTGCTCTGCTGAGCGCAGGCAGCCTTGCCAGCTTAGAATGACCCGGCCATCACCCCAAGATTCTCCGGCCAAATGTTTACCCTGCATATCGACAATGCCGCCCGGCAGGTGCTGCGGCATTTTATTGATAAAGTCCCCTTCAAAAAGATACACGCTATGCACCGTGGGGTAGGCCGGTTCGTCCCTTCCCAGCAGCAGCAGGCAAGCCTGCGCCGCCACTAAATGGCGCATGCGGGCGGTCACGGTTAAGCCGTCACAGCCAATAAAATCAATGCGGCTTAAAAAGGCCTGCATCAAGCCGTCGAGCTTTTGCCGCTGCGCCGCAGGTAAGCGCAAATAAAGCGGCATGTCAGTTGCCAACTGGCGACGGTCAGTCTCGCTCAGAGGCTTTTCCCGGCGCCGATAAAAGCGCTTTTTTAATTGCTCACCGTAAAGCCACCAGGCAATTAACAACAGGGCCAGTACTACAAGGGTCACTATCGCCATTGGCGCTTCCTTTTTATGGTTTCAACCAAGGTGGGGACGCTTTGGTGAAATTGCAAGCATCCGGCCAAGAGCTGCCTATGCTTAAAGGGTTAGGGGAGACACAAACACGAGGTTCACTATGCAATCTTTGATCATCAGAGACCATATGCAGCACCGGCCACTGACCTTACATCCAGATATGCCCATAGCCACCGCTGTTGAAAAACTGCTGGCTGGCCAGCAAACCGGGGCGCCTGTTGTGGATGCCAATAATCACTTGGTTGGTTTTGTTTCCGAGCAAGACTTTTTAGCCAAAATGGTGGAGTGCAGTTATCACTGTGAAACCGTAGCGAAGGTTGACGATGTCATGCGTACCGAAGTGCTTACCGTGGCGCCAAATGATTCGGTGTTTGAGCTGGCGCAGCGAATGACCGCCCAAAAGCCGAAGATTTACCCGGTGGTTGAGGCCGGTATTTTGGTGGGCATTATTAACCGCCGCCAAGTGTTAGTGGCCATCGATAAAAACATGCACGACTGCTACAAAGCCAGCTGATGGTGAGCCGCTTCGTAGCAAACTGCGAAGCGGCTACGGTTAGCGCCTTTCTCCTGGGCTGACAATCCAGTAGCATTGGGCCGTTTCCTTTCTAGCCCAAGCGAAGTTGATGTCTGACTCTACTCCACATATTTCCTTAGACGATGTTCCTAGCCTGGACCGCGTGCGGCTGCGCCGCCGTATTGATGGCGCTTTGAAGATAAAAGATCCCAGCAAGCAAGCCGCTACCTTGGCGATGCTGCAAAAGGAAGTGGATAAAGCCCGCGAACGCCTGCTCGCCCGTAAAAATCGCCAGCTGCATTTGGATTACCCGGCGCAGTTGCCGGTGGTGGCGGCGCGCGACGACATTAAAAAAGCCATCAGTGAAAACCAAGTGGTGATCATTGCCGGGGAAACCGGCTCTGGCAAAACCACCCAGCTGCCCAAAATTTGCCTGGAGCTTGGCCGCGGTATTGACGGCCTTATTGGCCACACCCAGCCTAGGCGGCTGGCGGCACGCTCGGTGGCGGCAAGGCTGGCAGAAGAGCTACAAAGTGAGTTGGGCGGCTTGGTGGGCTACCAGGTGCGTTTTACCGACCACACCCGGGCACAAACCTGCATCAAATTGATGACCGACGGTATTTTGCTGGCGGAAATTCAAAAAGATAAGCTGCTGCGCCGCTACGACACCCTTATTATTGATGAAGCTCACGAGCGCAGCCTCAATATCGATTTCCTGCTGGGGTATATCCGCACCATTTTGCCCAAGCGTCCGGATCTTAAGGTGATTATCACCTCGGCCACCATCGACCCAGAGCGCTTCTCTCGCCACTTTAATGATGCTCCGATGCTGGAAGTGTCGGGCCGTACTTACCCGGTAGAAGTGCGTTATCGGCCCATTACCGAAGACGAAAAAGAAAAAGACCAGCTACAAGCCATTTTTGATGCGGTCGATGAGCTTTACCGGGAAGGACCCCATGGCGACATTCTGATATTCATGAACGGTGAGCGGGAAATTCGCGACACCGCCGATGGGTTGGAAAAACGCAAACTCCGCCACACCGAAGTATTGCCGCTGTTCTCACGGCTTTCGGCTGCCGAGCAAAACCGCATTTTTGCTCCCCATGGCGGGCGGCGCATAGTGTTGGCCACCAACGTTGCCGAAACCTCATTAACGGTGCCGGGCATTAAATATGTTATCGATCCGGGCACTGCCCGCATCAGCCGTTACAGCTACCGCACCAAGGTGCAGCGGCTGCCCATTGAAGCCATCAGCCAGGCCAGCGCCAACCAGCGCAAGGGCCGCTGCGGCCGTACCGAACCGGGCATTTGTGTACGGCTTTACAGCGAGGAAGACTTCACCGGCCGCCCCGAATTTACCGAGCCGGAAATTCTGCGCACCAATCTTGGCGCCGTTATTTTGCAAATGCTGTCGTTGGGGCTGGGCGATATCGAAGCTTTCCCCTTTGTGGAAGCGCCCGATAGCCGCTTTGTAAAAGACGGCCTTAACTTGCTGGACGAGCTTGGCGCCATTGATGGCCGCCAACTCACCGACATTGGCCGCCAGTTGGCTAAATTGCCGGTAGACACTCGCTTGGCCCGCTGCCTGGTGGAAGGTGCCAAACGCGGCGCCTTAAAAGAGTTACTGATCATCGCCGCCGCCCTTGCCATTCAAGACCCGCGCGAAAGGCCGCTGGATGCCAAACAAAAAGCCGACGAGCAGCACCGCCGCTTTGCCCACCCCGAGTCTGACTTTTTTGCCTTTGTGAACCTCTGGGCCTACATGGACGCCCAGCAACAAGCGCTGTCTAACAACCAGTGGCGCCGGCTTTGCCAGAAAGAATTTTTAAACTACGTGCGCATGCGCGAATGGCAGGATTTGGCTGAGCAGTTAAAAGAGTTCTGTGACGAGCTGGGTTTTAAAGAAAACAGCGAACCGGCCAGCTATGAAGCCATTCACCAGTCGCTGCTGGCGGGGCATTTGTCCAATCTGGGTTTTAAAGATAAAGACCGCGAATACCTAGGGGCGCGGCAAAGCCGTTTTCTGCCGTTTCCAGGCTCGACCATCGATAAAAAGCCCAAATGGCTAATGGCGGCAGAACTGACTGAAACGTCGCGGCTTTTCGCCCGAACCCTGGCCAGAGTCGAGCCGGAGTGGGCCGAAGAACTGGCGGGCGATAGAGTTAACCGCAACTACTTTGAGCCTCACTGGGAGAAAAACCGCGCCAATGTCGTGGCCTATGAGCAGGTCAGCCTTTATGGCTTGGTATTGATCCCGCGGCGGCGTATCGACTATGGCCGCATTGACCCGGTAGAAGCGCGGGCCATTTTTATTCGTAGCGCCCTGGTAGAAGGGGAGTTTCGCTGCCGGTTACCCTTTTTTAAACACAACCAGCAGATCATCAAAAACCTCGAAGGGCTGGAAGATAAATCGCGCCGCCGCGACATTCTTATCGAAGACGACACCCTTTTTGATTTATACGACGCTAGGCTTCCGCAAAACGTCTTTGACGGCCGCAGTCTTGACCATTGGTGGCGGCGCACCGATGAAAAAGCGCAGCAGGCGCTGTTTTTCACCGAACAAGACTTACTGGCCCAAGATACCGACCACGTTACCGAAAACGCCTTTCCCAATAGCTGGGCCCAGGGCAATTTACGGCTGGCTTTGAAATACCGGTTTGAACCCGGCCAGGACGACGACGGGGTAACGGTACAAATTCCACTGGCGGCGCTCAACCAGGTGGAGCCCGACGGCTTTGACTGGCAAGTGCCGGGCCTGCGTGAAGAGTTGGTTATTGCCTTGATTAAAGGGCTACCCAAGCCGGTTAGGCGTAACTTTGTGCCCGCACCTAACTATGCCCAAGCGGCCCTTGGCCGCATGCCACTACTGGACGGGCGCCTGATTGAAAAGCTGGCCGACACCCTGCGGCAAATGACCGGTGTGCGCACCGAGGTTGAGCTTTGGGAACAGTCGGCCATTGCCGAGCACCTGAAAATGCGTTTTGCCGTTATCGACGAAAACGGCAAACAGTTGGCGGCCGGGCGCGACCTGTTAGCCCTTAAAGCCAAGCTAAAGGGCGAGGTAAAAGCCACCTTGTCACAGGTGGCCACGCCAGGCATTGAAAAGGCGCAACTGACCGAGTGGAGCTTTGGCGAACTGCCGGCCGTGTTTGTGGAAAAACGTCAAGGCCTTGAAGTTAAAGCCTATCCGGCGCTGGTTGATGAAAAAGACAGCGTGGCAGTCAAGCTTTTTGACAGCCCCTTCGCCCAGCAATCCGCGCAGCAGCAGGGGCTTAGGCGGTTACTGCTATTAAATGTGCCGTCGCCGATTAAGCACTTGCAAGACACCTTGCCCAACAAGGCCAAACTGGGGCTCTACTTTAACCCCTTTGGTAAAATCAGCGACCTGATTGACGACTGCATCAGCGCCGCCGTTGACAGCCTTATCGCCGGGCAAGATTGCCGCGATGCCAGTGCTTTTACCGCCCTGAAAGACAAGGTGCGAAGCGAGCTTAACGACAGCGTGGTCGAGATAGCCAAACTGGTTGAGCAAATTTTGGTGCGCCATAACGCCATTCGTAAACGCCTTAAGGGCAAAACGGATTTATCGATGGTGCGGGCCCAGGCCGACATTCAAAGCCAATTAGACGGCCTGGTGTTTAAAGGCTTTGTGGCCGCCACCGGTGCGAGCAGGCTGAAAGATTT